>NHBO02000042.1 GCA_002167845.2 Phycisphaera sp. TMED9
GAACCCTGATACGAGGTGATGTCATCGTTGGCGCTGTAGTGGCCCCAGAGTCGCCCCTTGCCGTCGCTGTCGACGCCGTTGGAGGCACCCTTCATCCACATCGAGACGGTGACGGTGTCTCCTTCAGTGAGATCGGTGACCCACGCGACGTAGCCCTGAGGCGTACCGCTCACGGGATCCTCGACCATGAAGAGGCTCGAGTTACCAGCATAGGGATCGGCGGTTTCGTAACCCCAGTCAAAGAGGTTGCCGTATGAGCCAAGGATGGCGGGGGACGAGGTGTCCTCCCAACCGGAGGAGGCGGTGATGTCGGCGGTCGCCGAGGTCGCCACGGTGGCCGCAACCGCGGCGGTAACAAGCATAGTTCGCATGATCTCTTCTTCCTTTTCGAGCGTTTGGGAACAGCAGGGAACGACACTGAGAGGCGACCGAGTAAAAAACAACCTGCCCGATCGATGTCCTCAGTCTACTCATGACGCCTACCCGTTCCAAGATGTATCTGGAAATCGTTTGAGATCTTTATAATCTCGCCGAACGAGGCTCAGGCAAAGCATTCGCCAATCGCCGATATGCATGATTATGCTCCTTAAAAAACAGATAGACCTGTCTATTGGCGATTTAATGGCTACACCAGATTTGAAACTGGTATTTTTATACACAGTTCGTATTCTATTGCAATGACTCGAGTTCACCGTCAATCCGCCCTTCTTGAACTGCTTCGCAAAGGCCCGGTCCGAACCCAGGAGGCGGTCGTCACCCTTCTGGCCGAAGAGGGCATTCCCACCACTCAAGCAACGCTCTCCAGAGACTTCGTCGCCCTTGGCGTGATCAAGACGCCGATCGGGTATCAGCTCCCGGGAATCTCCCCTCAAGGCGCCCCCCCGCCTGTTTCCACGGAGTTCTTCGTTGCTTCGGTCCGCCACGTTGATGTTGGGGGAACGATCATCGTGGTTCGAACGCCCACCGCACATGCCGATGCCTTGGCACTCCGCGTGGACGAATTCGTCGATCCAGACTTGCTGGGGACCATCGCCGGAGACGACACGGTCTTCGTTGCCACGCGCTCTGCCCCAGCCGCCAAGCGTCTTGCCACGCTGCTCTTCGGATACCAAGTCCCTCGCGAACGACATTGATCGGGCTTGCGACACCCAAAGCCGTCACACAGTTGAATCTGAAACGGCCCGTCGTCCCCTTTGACGGCGTTTTGACGACTTATGACTCGCCATTTCGGCCCCAACGCCCTTTGGAGCCACCTTCTCTCCCTTTTCGACGGAATACAATCGTCGTGAGGCGACCATTTCCCCGCTCTTACGACGAAACGAACGCCTGTATTTGATGAGACTGAGTCTCATTCCCCTGCTAACATTCTGAACGAGCACTTCAGCATGAGTCTTGACCCTCAAACATTCACCACAGCATCTCCATCCGTGGAGACGGTGAGCGGCCCCGGATCGGGGACGCTGACCTCACGTGGAAGTACGTCTGACGACGAGAAGATGCGGCGGCCGTTGACCCTCTGCCCCTCCGGGTGCCGAGCAACGATCCATACCGACGAACTCGACCTGGACGCTCGAGCGATGCTGGAAGCCATGGGCGTCGAACACGGCTGCGAAGTCGAGATCTGCAAGGTGGGCTCACCCTGCATCCTGAGAGTCGAGTCGACCCGATTCGGCGTCGGCCGCGAAGTCGCCGCACGGATCACCGCCACGGTCACCACAACCCTGAACGGGTCACCACTCCCCGGATGATCGACCCACGAGTCGCCGCTTGTTCTCGCCACGTTTGATCGAAATGCCGCACTCGTGAACGACCACGTCCGAACACCGTCTTCATCGCAAGCCCCTGCTCGACAGGTGGCGCTGATCGGAAATCCCAACACCGGGAAGACCACGCTGTTCAACCGGCTCTGCGGCCTTCGGGCGCGGACCGCCAACTATCCCGGATCCACCGCCGAGATGCGGATCGGGCGATGTGATCGAGGCGACCAGAATCTCGAGATCGTGGATCTTCCCGGCATCTACGGAATGGATCTCGACCTCCCCGAAAGCCGGATGTGCCGGGACTGCCTCGACGGCCGACTCGAAGAGACACCCGATGCGATTCTGGTGGTGATCGACGCCACGGCGCCGGCCCGCGGAATCTCGCTGGCCATTGCCGCGATCGCGCGGCGTCTCCCCACCGTGGTCGCACTCAACATGGCGGATCTCGCCGCTCGTCGCGGTCTTTCCTTCGACGAAGAACGACTGGCGTCCAAGCTCGGAGTTCCGGTGGTGGCCATCAGCGGCCGAACCGGGCGTGGCATGGACGCGCTCATCGAAGCTATTCACAAGGCGATTCCGGGCCACGCCGTGCTTCCGTTGCCCAGCGCCACCAACCTCGAACGCAGAGCGTGGATCGACGAAGCCATCGCCGAGAGCATGGGCGGACATGACGCCGTGGGTTCCGGACGGGACAGCGTCTTCGATCGGCTCGACAAGGCCTTCACCCATCCCATCCTCGGACTGGTCGTCTTCGTCGGCGTGATGGGCGCGCTGTTCTGGACGATCTTCTCGCTCGCCGGGATTCCGATGGATCTCATCGACGTCCTCTTCGAGAAGTTCGGCGGCCTCGCCGCCGCGATCCTTCCGGAAGGACCCATCCGCGACCTGATGGTCGACGGCATCATCGGAGGCGTCGCCGGCACGGTCGTGTTTCTCCCGCAGATTCTGATCCTGTTCTTCCTGCTGGCCCTCCTGGAAGACACCGGATATCTCGCCCGTGCGGCCTTCGTCATGGACCGAGTGATGTGCCGCTTCGGTCTTCCGGGCCAGGCATTCGTCCCCATGCTCTCAAGTCATGCCTGCGCTCTTCCTGGAATCATGTCCGCCCGACTCGTGCCCGACCGGGATGATCGGCTGGCCACGATCCTGGTGGCCCCGTTCATGAGCTGCACCGCCCGCCTTCCGGTCTACGTGTTGCTCATCGGGCTCCTGTTCGACGGTTCTCCCTGGCTTGCCGGCTTCGCCTTTGCGGGCTGCTACCTCCTCGGGGCCGCCGCCGCGTTGATCTCCGCATTGATCGCTCGACGCACGATTCTCCCCGGTCGTTCTCGACCCATGGTGCTCGAACTTCCGGCCTACCGACGCCCGAGCATTCGGAATGCGATCCTGGTGAGCTGGGACCGCGGAATGGTGTTCCTCAAGAATGCCGGCACGATCATTCTGGGAATCGTCATCGTGATGTGGTGGTTGAGCGCGTATCCCAAAGCCGAAAGCCCCGATGCCGCGATCGCCCTTCGCACCGAAGCCGCCGAAGTGATGACCGCGGACCCGGTCCATTCCGAAGAACTGGAAGCCCAGGCGGAGCGGATCGAGCTCAATGCCCAGCAATCCGGCTCCTTCGCCGGGCAGATCGGCACGCTTGCCCAGCCTTTGTTCGCACCGCTCGGTGCGGACCGGACGTTGACCGTGGGCATCCTCACCAGTTTCCTCGCTCGAGAGGTGTTCGTCTCCAGCCTGGCGGTTCTTCAAGGCGGCGGTTCGGACGTCGATGACGACGAGAGCGTTCTCACTCTGGTTCGGGATGCCAAACGCCCCGACGGGTCGAGACTCTTCAATACGGCGACCGCCGCGTCGATGCTGGTGTTCTTCGTCCTCGCCATGCAGTGCCTTCCGACGCTCGCGGTCACTCGACGCGAGACCGGAAGTTGGAAATGGCCCGCACTCCAGTTCGCCTGGATGACCGGACTCGCGTGGGTGTTCTCCGCCATCGTGTTCGCGGTGGTCACGGCATCGACCACCGCCTGAAAGGACTCCGAATCATGCCCATCGACGACTGGCAATTCTGGCTCGTGAGCCTTCTCGCACTCCTGGCTCTGGGCTTCGTCGCGAAACCTCTGTTTCCGATGAAGTCCCGGCAGGCCCGTTGTGGCGGCTGCCCTTCGAACAAGAGTGACGACGACGCTCAGAAAAAACGAGCGAGCCTCACGCTGGACGGCAAGCGGATCAGCTGACCGGAACTTCCGACGGCATCAAAAACGCTTGTGAGCAGGCCGGCCCTCGGGCCCCTTGACCCCGGAGATCGCGCGAGCGATCACCAGATCGTCCGAGGTCGTGACCTTGAGATTCCGCTCGCTGCCTTCCACCATCATCACCGACTCGCCCAGCCGTTCGACCAACATGGCGTCATCGGTGGCTCCGTCGAGATCAGGCTGCGCGTACGCCCGTCGGAGTAGTTCGATCTCGAAGACCTGAGGCGTCTGCATCCGCCAGAGATTCGTCCGATCGACCGTTCCCTCGACCCGTCGAGCGGGGACCTGATGTCCGATCGCCGGCTCGTCACCAAGGATCCCGCCGGCGAGGTCATCGCCTTCGTCGAGCCCGAGGATCGAGTCGACCGTGGCATCGCGTTCCGCGGCCTCGACCACTTCGGTTCCACCACGCTTGAGGGTGTCTCGAACCGGCACGCCCGGAACCACCGCCGGAAACGTCTTCGCGGCTTCGAACACGCGGTCGATCAGCATCTCGTCGATCAGTGGGCGAGCTCCATCGTGAATGGCCACGTGCGTGCATCCGCTCGGAACCGCTTCCAGGGCGTTTCGAACCGTCTCCCAACGCTC
This sequence comes from Phycisphaera sp. TMED9, assembly GCA_002167845.2. Lineage (GTDB taxonomy): Bacteria > Planctomycetota > Phycisphaerae > Phycisphaerales > SM1A02 > UBA12014. The sequence continues at coordinate 4,598 of NHBO02000042.1, forward strand.
GAGGACGCCCCCCGCCACGATCTGACCACCCAGAAAACTCAACTGGGCGCCGTATCGATCCTGAAAAGTCTCGAGCTCGTCGGGTGGGCCGGCGACGATGACCGCGTGAACATCATCACGTTTGGTGAACGGCTCGATCGAACGAAGAAGGAGCGGACGGCCGCCGAAGTCCTGACCGAGCTTGTCCCCCGCGCCGAAACGCGTGCTGGCACCGGCGGCGGGGATGATGAGCGCGAATCGCATGATGATTTCCTTCTCGGATCCCGATCCCGGACCCGATCTTCAAGAATCGTCGGACACGGCCTCTTCGCCGACCGTCGGTTCCGGCGCCTGCGGAGGGGGTGGTTGGTTCAACGTCCGGGCGGCATGCCCGGGCTCCGTGAAGGCCAGCACGGTGACCGCGGTTCCGTAGGCGGCACTTCTTGGAAAGACGCGATCGTTCCAGCTTCCGTCCTCGTCACGAACGGACATCAAGAGGCGGTTCAGGCGATCTCGCCAGGCGGCCCGCTCGGCCTCGGGCAATCGTTCGATCGCTTCGGCGGCATAGCCATGGGCATAGAAGAAGTAGTACGGCGCGACACCGTACGGGGCGACGTGCGTTCCGTTCTTCTGCTTTCGCTTCAGCAGTTCGTCCCAGTGGTTCACAAAGGCGGCGAGGGCGGCGCGGATCGCGTCGTCCGCATCGACCCCGGTCTCCGATCGAACGGTTTCGACCGCGAGCATCCGACCCATCGCCCCGGGAATCATGTCCGGGGACTCGCGGGTCTTTCGCTGCGCCGAGTAGGCCACCACACCCTCCTCACCGATCGTGAGTTCGAGGGCGGCCATGGCCCGATCACGGAGACCTTCGGCGACCGGAAAACCCTGCCGTTCCGCCTCCATGAGAACCTGCACACCGGGGGGCGTCATGAACGGGCTCGTACCACTCCGTGCCGACAGCGGACCGCGGCGGGCATAGTTCCATCCCCCGACTTCAGGAATCTCGATCGCTTCAAGCCCGTCCAGATAGAACTGGATCGCCTCGTCATGACGCTGCTTTTCGCCGTCGGCGACGAATCCTCGTTCACGCATCGAAAGCAGAAAATCGCAGCCGTAAATGTAGCCCCAGCCCCGGACGTCATACCCACCGCCATACTTCGGATTCATGTTGGCATGACTCGTCGAGTCGACGACGAACCCCCGGGCTCGTTCCAGCGCCGCCCGGCGTTCTTCGTCCTCGTCACATCCCGGAACACGAAGGAGCGCATCGCCGACGATGGACGTCCCGCCCACGCGGTATCCGATCGGGATCACGGTTCGGCGTCGTCCCCGACCTTCGATCAGCGACTCCGGATCATCATCCGTGGCGCCGACCCGATAGACCCCCTGGTACGGCCACTCCGCCTTGGTGGGGCCTTCCTGTCGAGCCAGCAGCATCGCGACCGAAGCGGCCACCGCGGCATCCACTTCCGACTGCTCGACCGGGGGCGCGGTGACGTCCGGCGGCGTTGCCACCGCCGCATCACTCGAACCGGCCTGCTGCTTCGCGGGCGGTTCAGTCTCGATCGATGCCTGGCCCGCGATCGCGGTTGAAAGCCCGATCATGAAAACGAGGGTGGTGAGAGAGTTCTTCATCGCCAGACCGTACCGGATTCGCAGGGCCCGGACCAACGTCCGCGATGCCCTTCAGTCGGATTTCGGCGATGGGGTCGGGGAGAAAAGGTGCACGAACATGTCGAGCGAGTAGGCGTGGGTCTCCGGACCGTCAAAGCCGGGAATTCCCGGAAAGTCCTCAGGAACCTCCTCCGGCGTCCGAAGGATCAGAAACGACTCGTCCTTCATGTTGTCCCGGCAGCGTGCGGCGAGGTCGATGAGCCGCTCCCGCGTGGCCAGGTCGTCCCACAACGGGTACGGCGGATCCAGGAAGACCAGGTCGCAGTCCCGAGGTGCCTGGGCGAGGGCCGCGGGCCCGAGGGCATCCGCTCGCACCACGGTGGCTCGATCCCCACAGCCAAGTTCCGTCACGTTGAATTCGAGAATCGACGCGATTCGACCGTTGAGCTCCACGAAGACGACTTCGCGGGCTCCCCGGCTGACGGCTTCGAGGCCGATGGCCCCGACCCCGGCAAAGAGGTCCAGCACCACCGCATCCTCGCACCAACCCCGGAGAAGGTTGAAGACCGACTCCTTGACCCGAGCGGTGATCGGGCGGGTGGTCTCCGCATCCGGGGGACCCTCGAGAATACGAGAACGAAATTCGCCGGCGATGATCTTGAGCATCCCAGCAGTATCGCGACAATCGTCTCCGAAGACCAATCGACCCTCCGACGGAAGTACCCTTCCACCTCATGCCCCACCTCGATGCCAACCTTCCCGCCAGCCTGCGAGCGATCTCCAGGACCGCCAGACTGGGCCCGGACGTCCCCTCCCTCATCGTTCGACCCGAAGGTGACCCGCTTGGCGGCCCCGAGCGAAAAATTCCTTTTCTGCTCTGGATGCATGGACGGACCGCGACCAAGGAACTGGACCCCGGCCGGTATCTCCGACTCGCCCGAGCCGGAATCGGGAGTTGTGCCATCGATCTGCCGGGACATGGGGAACGGAGGACCGCGGACGGAGCGCGGCCCGAGCGAATCCTTGACCACATCGAGCAGGCGATCACGGAAATCGACGACGTGGTGCTGGGGCTGACCGATCAGGGTTTCGATCTGGATCGGATGGCGATCGGTGGAATGTCGATGGGCGGAATGGTCGCCATCGCCAGATTGTGCCGACCGCATCGATTCAAAGCCGCGATCTTTGAAGCCTCCAGCGGAAACTGGAAGGCACAGCATCAACGCCAGTTCTTCGACCACGAGGCGACGGCACGGCTCGACCCCCTGACCCACCTTGATTCCTGGCGGGACATTCCGGTCCTGGCGGTGCATTCACGGCGAGACGAGTGGGTCCGCCACGAAGGTCAAGCCACGTTCCTCGATGCGTTGCGAGCCCGCGCCGCCGACCCGGCGATCATCGAAAGCCTCGACTTCGACGAAACCGGCGCTCCGCACGAGCATCTGGGATTCGGTCGGCGAGCCAATGAAGCCCGCACCCGGGAGATCGATTTTCTGTCTCGTCGACTGGCGTGACGCTCGATCCGCCTCACTCGACCGGCGATCGCCCCTGCCAGATCTTCGTTCCGTTTCCGGAAGCCACGACCCGGGTGATGAAGCGTTCGTATCCGGCCTTGAACGCCGAATAGTCCTCGTCGAAGTACGTCGCGATGATGTCTCGACCGGTATTCGGGCCGAGGATCCGCCCCCGTCTCCCCGCGGCGCGATCCGCATCGTAGAGAGAGGTCGCGATGTGACCATCAACCGCATCCCGGACGAGTTTGATCAGACCGTCGCGATAGCGACCGCCTTCGCCTTCCATCAGATAGTGCACCAGAACCCAGACCTGCGCGTAGTAGGTGAGCAGCCCCGACTCACTCCCGGCGACGAAGTACTGAGGCGGCTTGGCGACGAGATCGTCGAGATCGATCAACCGCCCGCGGTACCGTGACGACCGGAGTTGCCCGTACCGTTCCAGATTCCGCCAGGGCATGAAGACCGGAACCTCGTCGCTGCGTCGGAAGCGATGGCCCTCCGCGTAGGCGGCCAGTCCTTCCTCGAGGAATGCAGGCAGCGGGTGTCGGAAAACGCTCTGCGTGTATTGATGCCAGCCTTCGTGCGCAAGCATGCAGAGCGTGTCGTACCGACCGATGTCCCAGATGACGCTCTCGGCATCGATGGTGTATCCACCTCGTTCGATTCCAAGATAGAGACCCGCCCCTCGCTTGAGACGCCAGGTGGTCCACGCGGCCCACTCCGGCCGAGTGCCGAAGACGAACGTGCTCATGCGCTCCGGTGGCGGATCAAGCAGGCCCTCCTCGGAGTCTTCGGCCAGCATGCTTCGGTAATGCCGAAGCGCGGTCCCCGTGAAGATCGGGAGTGCCGCCTGCAAGCGGCCCTCGGGGAGCGTGAGATGGAGCAGGTGGGTCGGCGTCGTGACGAGTTGTCCGTCAAATCCACCGAAGGTCCAGGGCTCGGTCGAAACGACGGCCCCGATTTCATCGCCCTTCCCATCGTCGGCACGTTCCTTCATGGCGATCGGACGATCCTCGACCGCCGCCCGGACCGCCGGTCTCGGCGTGGCATCGGGGTCGGTCTCGCACCCCGCCGGGACCATCCAGAGCACGCACGCGACCGCCACCGCCACCGGGGTGGGGCTCGAGTGTTCTTCTCTTCTGCGTTCTGAGTCCTGAGGGAACATCCGGGGGCATGGTAGCCCGTTGGGGCGATTCACCGCTTCATTCGTCTGGAGATCCCGAAGATGGAGGCTGAAGCGATCGCCTCCGGCCGCTACTCGAGCGCCTTGAGACCCGCTTCGGCGGCTGCGAGGTCCGACTCGGCGACCTCGAGCATCCGCCGCGTCTCCGCGACCATCTCCGGCTTGGCGTTGTTCACATATCCGGGGTTTCCGAGCTTTCCGGTGAATCCCGCGACCTGTTTTCGCTTGCCCTCGATGACCTTGCGAAGCCGAGCCCGCTCACCCTCGACATCCACCGCGTCGAGCAGGTTGGACAGCAGAATCTGCCCCCCTTCGAACGGAAGCGGAATGGAACCATCCGGAGCGGAATCGATCTCCACGACGGCTTCGAGACCCGCAAGCGTCTCGACCACGCCGCCCGCGTTGGTGATCAGCCCCCGGATCGGGGCTGGCGCGTGCAGGGTGATCCGGCGTTTCGGTTTGACCTGCCGTTCACCACGCAGATTTCGAATCGCCGAGACCAACGCCTGAACTCTGGCGAATTCGGATTCCGCGGCTTCGTCATGGGTCGAGCAGTCGATGTCCGGCCAGGCACTCACGCCACATCGGTCGGCGGCGGGAAGAACCAGTCCCGGAACCCCGGTGTCGCCATCGGCCCCTCGAAGGCCTTCCACCTTGTGAAGATGAGGCCAGAGCGTCTCGGTCACGAACGGGCAGGATGGATGCAGCATCCGAAGGATGGAGTCGAGCACCGCGTGCAGACGCTGCTGCTGGCCGCGGCTCGATCGGACCGTCGGCTTGATCGCTTCGAGATACCAGTCACAGAAGTCCCGCCAGACCAGGTCGTACATCGCTTCGGCATACTGGTTGAAGTGATACTCCCCGAGCGCATCCTCGACGAGGTGCGTGGTCCGATGCAATCGCGAGATGATCCAGCGATCCACCAGAGACGCCTCGTGTTCACCGTCCTCCTCCACGACCGTCTCAAGGTTCGAGAGCGCGAATCGGACGGCATTCCAGAGCTTGTTGCAGAAGTTGCGACCNGCATCGAATCGGCTGGAGGTGTTGCGAGCGAGGGGACGTTCGTCACTCGACTCGACCTCTCCGACCGCGACGCCGTACGAAGTCACCATGCGCTTCGAGCCGTCTTTCGGTGACTCCTGTTCGGGCGCCGAAACCAGATACCCCGCGTCGTTGCGAATGAACTCGGGCGTGAAGGTCTCCCCGCTGTGCGGGCAGACCATGTCGACCGGCATCCGCACGTCCTGACTGCCGGTGGCCATCTGCGCCAGTGTGAANCGCATCGCATCGGCGCCGTGGCTCTCGATGATGTCGCGGGGATCCACGCCATTGCCCAGACTCTTGGACATCTTCTGACCGTGGCCATCCTGAATCATCGCGTGAATGAACACGTGCTCGAAGGGAAGCCGGGCCTCAAAGTAGCGATTGAACATCACCATCCGACTCACCCACAACGTGATGATCTCGCGGGCCGTGCACAACACGCTGCCCGGATTGAAGGTCTCGAGCAGCCGCTCGCCTTCGGGGATCTCGTCGGGAAACGCCGCCGGCTCGGGCCAGCCCATGGTCGAAAGCGGCCAGAGCGCACTCGAGAACCAGGTGTCGAGCACGTCGGGATCCTGCTCGAATCCCGCATCGCCGAGCGCCGCGATGATTGATTCCTCACCCGCTTCGATCGTCGAAGGTCTCGGCACGCAGATCGATTCCTCGATGCTTCCGTCTCCGAGCAAGCGCACCCGATGAGCACATCCCATGGATGTCCATGCACTCTCGACGGCAACCATCTCGTCGCCGCCATTCGAGGCGGCGACCCGGATCGACTCTTCGGCATCGGCCGCTTCCAGCGTCCGCGACCAGACGGGAATGCGATGACCCCACCAGAGTTGCCGGGAGATGCACCAATCGCGGATGTTCTCGTGCCAGAGCCGGAAGGTCTTGGCGTACCGATCCGGGAAGAAGGTCAGACCGCCGTCCCCGTCCATGGCGGGTCCGTCGACGGGCGACCCGCCCCGCTGTTCTTCGTCCATGGTTCGCAGGGCGCTTCCCGCGAGTCGGTCGTCGGTGACCCGGACGTACCACTGATCCGAGAGGTAGGGCTCGATCGGAACGTGGCTGCGGTAACTGTGTCCGACCGAATGCTCGTAGTCCCGGACCGATTCCAGAAGTCCTTGCGACTTGAACCAGTCGACGATCGCGATTCGAGCGTCCTCTCGACTCATGCCGAGGAACGTCCGGGCCTCGTCGGTCACCCCGTCGCTCCAGCCGAACTGGTCGGAGATCGTGCCGTCGGGCGCCATCACGTTGATGACCGGAAGTTCGTGCCGGAGACCGATGTCCCAGTCGTTGGGATCATGGGCCGGCGTGACCTTGAGGAAGCCGGTGGCCATCGCCGCCTTGGGATCGTTGATCGCTTCGGATCCAAGCCCGAGTTCTTCGGCGACCTTCGCCGCCAGAACGACGTACTCGTCCTCGACGATGGGAATGACCCGACCGGTGATCGGCAATCGAACCGATCGCCCGCGGAGTTCCGCGGCGCGGGGATCCTTGGGATTCATCGCGACCGCGGTGTCACCGAGCATCGTTTCGGGACGAGTCGTCGCCACGGTCACGAATCCATCGCCATCCGCGAGCGGATACTGGAGGTACCACATGTGGCCCTCGACATCCCGCATCTCGACCTCGTCGTCGGCCAGCGCGGTACGGGTCGCCGGATCCCAATTCACGAGTCGCTTGCCCCGATAGATCAATCCGTCGGCGAAGAGTCGGAAGAACGCTTCACGAACCGCCGCGGCGCAGACCGGATCCATGGTGAATCTGGTTCGATCGAAGTCGCACGAGCAACCCATCTCCTGAAGCTGGCCGAGAATCGTCGTCTCGTACTCGTCCTTCCAACCTTGAACCTGATGGATGAACTCGTCTCGAGTGAAATCGGTTCGGCGTCTGCCCTGGCGAAGCAAACGCTTCTCGACCACGGTCTGGGTCGCGATTCCGGCATGGTCCGTCCCGGGCATCCAGAGCGTGCGATCGCCCCGCATCCGGTGGTACCGGACCAGAATGTCCTGCAGCGTGTTGTTGAAAGCGTGCCCGAGGTGCAGCGCCGCCGTGACATTGGGTGGCGGAATCAGCACGCCGTAGGACGCTCGGTCGTCTCCACCCTCCGCGGCCGGCTCGGCGTGAAAGTCGCCATGCTCGGACCAGGCGGCCCGAACCACGGGCTCGGCGGCGGCTGGCGAGTAGGATTTGGGGAGTGCATCGGATGTGGCCGATGACGCGTCCATGGTTCTGGGCTCAGGCATGATTCCGACATCTTACGAACCCCCACCCGATCGACGCGCCTCTCCGGCCTCTCTTCGCCGGAAGTTCTTCATGGCCGTGGTGACGATGCCGCTGGTGCTCACGGGCTGCGACCGACCCACGCCCGCCTCCGGAACCCCCGATTCAGCCCCCCCAATGGAGATCAGCGCCTCCGATCGAGACGCGTCCCTGGATGCGATCGACCGATGGCTGGCTGTGGGACGGGCCGACAATGCCGAGAGCATCGCTCGAATGCTCGCGACCCGCCTGCCCAACGACCCCATGGTGGCCGCGACGCTGGGCCAGGTTCTGCTCATGCGGAGCGCCGAACTTCGTGAAATCGCCGGTGAGGCCGCCGCCTCCGCCATCTCGGCGGAAGCAGCCGAGATGTTCCTGGCCGCGGATCAGGGGGGGCGACGAGACGCGGCGACCCTCCGCAGCCTCGGCGTGGCCCAGGAACGGTCCGGCCGACTCGACGCGGCGATCGAGACCTACCGACGAGCGGCCGACGAGGACGCTCTGACCCGGCTCTATCTGGGACTCGCGCTCCTTCAAGCCGAGAAGGGCGAGGAGTCCGTCCAACTCCTCACGGCGCTCTCGACCGCGCGTCCGGATGATGCGTTCGTCCGAGCCGCCCTCGCGGAAGCACGTTTTCGCACGGGTGACACGCCCGGCGCGTTCAACGAGTTGGACGAAGCCGTGAGACTCGCACCGGACGAAATCGGAATCCGTCTGCGACGCGCCTCGCTCCTCCGACGAACCGGAAACGCCCGCATGGCGATCGAATCGCTGGTGGCGATACCCGATTCCGAACGCAACCAGCGAATGGTCGTCGAAGAACTGGCCGCGGGATGGCGTTCCATCCAACGACCCGCCGCCGCCGCGGAAGTCTGGGCATCAAGGGCTCGTTCCGTGCCGGCCGACGTCCCGGCCGCGCTCATGGCGGCGGCCTGTTTCGCCGAAGCCGATCGGCCCTCGGACGCGGAGGCCTGGCTTCGCATCGCGGAAGAGACTTCGCCGGGCGACGCATCCGTCGCGGCGGAACGGCGACGGCTGGGTCTCTAGGCGGCCCCTCGGTCGAATCTTGAATTCGATTCCCACTCAGCGAAGATGACGGCCACCATCAACCGGAATCACCACGCCGGTGCAGTAGGTCGCGTCGATGATCAGGGACCGCGCCAGGGACGCCGCCTCGTGCGGCGTGCCGGCCCGCCCGAGCGGAACCCGTTGCAGGTAGGTCGCCCGTCGTTCCTCCGCCCAGTCCGGCGGCCACCCCACCACACCCGGAGAGATTCCCATCACTCTGATCGGGGCGAGTTCCACGGCGAGCAATCCGACCAGGCCTTCGGCCGCCGCCTTCGCGGCGAGATACGGCGTCGCACCGGGACGGGGACGATGTACGGCGTGAACATCACCAAAGAGAACGACCGCCGGTCCACCTGAGATCCGCGAACGCTCCAACGCCGGGCGAAGCCCCGTGAGCAGCGTCGCGGGTCCGCCGACCTGCGCGGCGCACTGGCGAGTGAAGTGATCGATGGTCGCCTCTTCAAGCGGGATCTCTTCGAAGGGCGAGCCCGCGACGACCACCGCATCAAGCGCCGGCGCCTTTGCATCGAGCGACGAGTCGAAGACGCCGCTGAACGTCGAGATCGCTGAGGCGTCCGTCAGATCCAGTCGATGCCCGCGGACCGATGCGGCGGTGCCGATCGACTCGAGTTCGCCGACCAGCGTCTCGAGTTCTTCAACTCGACGAGACGTGAGCTCAAGCGACCAGCCGAGGCCGGCGAAGATGCGAGCGGTTTCGGTTCCAACCCGGCCCGTCGCACCGATGACCGCGATCCTCGGCGGTTCGTGTGGTGAGGTGGTCATGCCGCCGCCCTCGGGCGGTGCTGAGGTTCAGGCATCGTGGTCCTCTCCTTCGACGTCATCGTCCCTGGGATCCTCGGCCAATGCCCGACTGGCCCGCCGCCGTCCCCCTTCGTGCCAGGGATCGAGGGGCGACTTCGGGGACGCCCTGCGACGGGGATCGAGCTTGGACCGTCGACGCATGCGAACCAGGGCCATCAGGGGCAGGGACATCAACAGAACGACCCCTCCCAGCAGGGCCAGGAGGAGCCCCAGACTCATCATCGCGGCATCAGGGCTGGCTTCGGGCGGTGTCATGCGGAGAGTGTAAGTCTCCAGAACCGATCCACGGTCCCGGATGTACCTAGAATGATCGATTCCTCCGGGCGTCTCCGCGACCCCCGATCCGATGATCGGGCCGGGTCGGAGATTCGTCCCGATTCCACCGACGCCCCGCGTCCAGGACGACCCTCCCCTTCCGTTCCGCCCTGCAGCACCATGATGGCGACGACCACGCCCACCAGTCCGGATTCCCCGCCTCCCCGACGACGTCGATTCCTCCGACGTCTCGGCATCGGAGTCCTTCTGTCGATCTTCGGTCTGGTGCTGGTGCGAAATCAGATTCTCACCTCGGTGCTCCACGGTGAATTGCACCGACGGACCGGGGGCGATGTCCGGATCCAAGGGGTCGACGTCACCGGCTTCAACCATGTGGAGATCGAGGAGATTCGAATCGATGCCCCGGGCTGGTCCGGACCGGCTGGTGAGGTGCTGCAGATTCGGAATCTCTCCGCCTCGATCAGATTGCTTCCGCTGCTGGTCGGCGCCATCGAGTTCGAGACCATTCAGGTGGATCTGGTTCGAGTGCGGATCGCGGAGAGAGCTGATGACCCGACCGAATTGAACGTGATGTCGCTCGAGCCGATCGAGAATGATTCCGAAGACGACGACGATCCGGACGATCCCCGACGAACGGTTCGCGGACTCGGACTCGGCACCATCGAGATCACGAAGCTCGATCTGGAGAGCGGAATCGAACGGAGCGGCCAATTCGAGGCCCGCGAGGTCTCGACTTTCAACGCATCACTCGATCCTCCGACGGGAAGCGACTCCCGAATGGCCTTCACGCTTGCCGCAATCGAAGCGGGTCGGACGACCGCGATCGCCAAGGGCCACCTCGACGAGGAGACCGGCGCCGTCGAGTTTCGGATCGATGATGTGGACGTGGCGGTCGGCACGAACCTCGCGCTCTCTGCAACCGCTCGAGCGTTCGTCGCGGAACTCGACCTTGGCGGCGTCCTGAAGACCGCGACGGTCAATTGGAAGCCCGGCCAGGACCCGGAGGCGAACCTGGAGGTGGAGAACCTCGCGATCACGCTCCCCGCCGGAGTCGATCTGGAATCCGAGTGGGTGCGATTTCAGGATGGACACATCCTCGAGAAACTTCCTCCTCTACCGAGAATCGAACTCGAATCCGGACGGATCACCCTGATCGGCCAGGATCTCCTCGTGGCCGGCGAGCGGGGCCGGCTCGTCTCAAGTTCCGGCGATCAGGCGGTGGTTCCGGTCGAGGCCAGCGCCGAGATCCGGGTTCGTCTTGAATCAACCCCGACGGAGAACGAAGACGAAGACCTCGCAGCCTGGGGAATGCGACTGGTTCGAGAGGCGCCGTTTCAGATCAATCTGGAACTCAAGGACTTCCAGTCTCCGAAGGATTCGCCCGAAACCATCGTCGATCTTCCCAGACCCGTGGCGAAGGCGCTCTCCATGCTCACCGCGCGACAATGGAACCTCACTGCCAGAGCCCAGGTCCTTCGCGGTTCGATGAATCCCGATTCGCCGATCGAAGCCGATGCGCCGATCCTCGCCAGTGCGGAACTGTGGCTGACGGATGGCGAAGGCATGTACGAGAAGTTCGGCTATCCCCTCAAGGACGTGGACGCTCGATTGACCGTCGAGGACGAGACGATCGAGATCGAGTTTCTCAGCGGAATCGGCCCATCGGGAGGTCGACTCGGTCTCACCGGCGTGATCGAAGGGACCGGAGACGATGCCGCGGTCGATCTCACCCTTCGGTCGGAACGAATCGCTCTGGACGATCATCTGCTCTCGGCCCTTCCCGACTCGACGGAGCGTGGCGTGCGATCGCTCTTCGACCGAACGGCGTACGAGCGGCTGAAGATCGCCGGCCTGCTTGCCGACGACACCGTCGTCGCCTCGGCCCGGAAGCGACTCGCTGAACTCGTGGCGACTCGAACCGAGGCCGAAACCTCCGGTGATGAGATCGAAACGAACCACCTGGAGCCGGCGATCGCCCGCTGCAACGCCCTGATCGCGGCCGGCCCCTTTGAACTCGGGGGTTTCGGCGCCATCGACCTTCGGGTCCATCGTCCACGAGGCGTGGGAATTCCCGTGGCGGTGGAAGGAAGGATCAAACTCGACAAGGTGGGCGGAATCTTCTCTCGCTTCCCGTATCCCATGATCGTCAACGAGGGAACCATCATCCTCGAAGATCTCGCGGTGATTCTCGAGTCCCCGGGCTTCAAGGTCACCACTTCCGCGGGTGGCGAAGGGAGAATCACCGGCAGGGTCGATCTCCCTCGGGATGGACGAGGAAGTCGAGACGTCTTTCCCGAACTCGAAATCACCATCGCCAACGACCGACTGAATCCGACGCTGCTCGCCGCGGTTCCGCCGGGATCGGACGACGGCCGGACGCCGGCCGAGATTCCAGGCTGGCCGGGCGAGACCCGTTCATCCTCGGTGCAGTCGATCATCGACATGGGACTGGAAGGCGACCTGGACTACCACGGGCGAATCTCCTCCGATGCCGACGGGGACACGACGTTCGACTTCACCATCCTGCTCGATCGTGGATCCGCCGCACCCGGCCGGCACACCGGTGACGAGGTGGCCGAAGCCGGCCTCATCTGGCCGCGGGATTTCAAACTCGATTCGGTCAGAGCGGTCCTCACCGTCGACGACGACACGGTCGCTCTGCAGTCCTTCTCCGGCCGCAGAGGCGCCGGACACGTGACGGCGGAAGGAACGTACGACATCGATTCGGAGATCGGTGGTGGCACCGCTGAACTCCGTGATCTCGCCGTCGAACAGTATCTCCTCGATCTCATCCCGACCGGATCTCTGGCGGATGCCCGCGAGCTCTGGCGCCGTTGGAATCCGGAGGGCGCCTTCGACGCGACTCTGCATTGGGCTCGCGAGCACGGCGATTCGGAGATCACGCTCGACGCCCGACCGCGGTGGATCGCGTTCGATACGGGAGCGGGACGAACCCGGGCCGACATCGATCGCGGCGAATGTCGATTCAGAGGAGATGCCATCTTCGTCGACGACCTCGCCATCCGATTCTCTTCCGGCGAAGGAGTCGAAGAACGGCTTCGAATCAACGGCGGGTACGGGCTGGCGCCCGAGATCGGCATTCTCGACCTTGACGGCATCATCGATGAGGGCCGCTTCGAATCACCGGCGATGGACGAGGTCTTCCGTCTGGCGATCGGCGAGGGATTCGCGGAATGGTGGCGAGCAAGAGCACCCCGTGGCGAGTTTGACGGACGATTCTCGATTTCCAGCGGCGGAGAACGAAGCGTCCGCGTCGATCTGCGCCCCGAGCGGTTCACGATCCTGTCGATCGCGGGGGATCCGGACTCCCGAGGCGGCGGCCGGGTCGTGGGCGACGGCCGAGTCATCGTCGACGACGACGACGTCCTGATCGGCCCGCTCGAACTCATGGGCGAACGAGAGACCCTCTGCCGCTTCACGTTCCGCATCACCGACTTCGACGCGCCGTCGATCACCGGTGATTTTCGAATCGAAGCACCCGACTCCGACGCCCCGGAGGTCGGTTTCCTCACGCCCCCCTTCTCGAGCATCATCGGCACCGGCGGACTTGCTTCCGAGCGACTCCAGGTCAGCGGCGACCTTGAAGCGACCTACGGCCCGACCAAGGAACGCGACGCCGATGATTCAAGCGGCGGCTCGATGGCCGACGATCCGGTGCACTACCGCGCCCACGGGGCCGTGCAGTTCGAAACCGGCAAGTGGGATCTTGGCAGTGTTCACCTCACCGACATCGACGGGCAACTGCGGGTCCGACTCGAAGCGACGCACGGCAACCCGACGGCCTTCGATCTCGACGCTCGACTCGATCGCCTGCTCGTCGAGGGTCGCCTGGTTCAAGACGTCCTTCTTCGTGGAGACTTCGATCCCGCCGACGCCCGACATCCCCTGGACGGAATCGGAATCGACATCATCGAAGGAACGGTCGCCCAGGGCATCGTCCGTGGGGACTTCCGATTCGACTTCGACGGAACGGGGTATGAACTGGATCTCCAGGTTCACGATGCGGATCTTGCCGGCATTTCCCGGGATCTGAACGAGCCCGGCCCCCTTCCCGGACCGCTTCCGGGTCGACTCTCCGCCCGAGTCGCCCTTGAAGGCATCATGGACGAACCGGCCAGCCGAATCGGTCGGGGACGGCTCCTCGTCGAGGATGCGAGGCTCGCTGACGGAGGCTCCCTGGCGTTGCTCCAACTCGGCCAGTTGATGCCACCCATCGCCGATGAACTGGCGACCGCCAAGGTGAACCTCTGGATCAACGGCGGCGAAGCACTCTTGGAGAACGTGACGCTGGAGTCTGAATCCCTGATCATGGCTGGAGACGGCCGACTGCGACTCGATGACTGGCAATGGTCGCTTCGACTCCTCCCGAAAGGCACCCTCCCCGGCCTGAGCGACCTGGTGTCGATGGTCTCGGGGACGCTGGCCGCGATCGATGTGGCCGGAACTCCCGGAGAGCCAAAAATCTCGCTCACCCCGCTCCCGATGGTGGTGCCGCCCCCCGATATCGAGCCGATGATGAAAGACCAGGGCGAATCCGCCCCGACCAACCAGATCGAATCCGACGCCGGGACCGGCGAGTCCCGGAACGCGATCAAGGAGACCGCCTCGTGACCGATGAACGCTCGCGCCATCCAGATTCCCTCGAACGCGATGCCGCGATTCGTGAACTGACCAAGAACTACTCGGAACTTCCCGACGGGCGGCGTCGCTCCCTGATCGAAGAGATGGTCGCCACCAGCCTGCGACTCGGCCGGGATGACTCGCACACCGGCGAACTGAAGTTGATCAACTCCGCGTTGAAGGAGCTTCGCTACTCCTACCAGGTGTTCCGACCGTGGGTCCTTCGCCCGAAGATCTCGATCTTCGGCTCGGCACGAACTCCGGAGGATCACCCGGACTACGTCGCCGCCCGGGAGTTCGGACGACTGATGGGCGAAGCCGACTGGATGTCGATCACCGGCGCCGGCGACGGAATCATGAAGGCGGGACACGAGGGGCCCGGCCACGAAGCCAGCTTCGGTCTCCGCATCCGCCTCCCCTTCGAAACCACCGCGAACGAGGTGATCGCGGAAGATCCGAAGCTGGTGAACTTCCGGTATTTCTTCACCCGCAAGGTGATGTTCCTGATCAACTCGGACGCGATCGCCGCACTGCCCGGCGGCTTCGGGACGATGGACGAGGTCTTCGAATCCCTGACCCTCATTCAGACCGGCAAGTCCTATCCGATGCCGATCGTGCTGCTGGAAGGCGAGAACGGCTCCTACTGGACCCGATGGGTGGCGTTCCTCCGAGAAGAGCTTCTCGAGAACGGCTGGCTGAGCCCGGCGGACATGTCATTGCTCGAGATCGCGACCAGTCCGGAAGATGCCAGAGACCGCGTGCTCAAGTTCTACCGGGTCTACCACTCGTGTCGCTACGTGCGTGATGATTTCGTGATTCGCCTCCGCCGCAAACTGACCGAGGATGAACGTGCCGGCCTGGAAGATCGCTTCGGAATGCTCGCGAAAGACGGCCATCTGAAGACCAGCGGCCCGCTCCAAGGCGAAGAAGAACATCTGGATCTCCCACGCCTCCATTTCAAATCGAAACGAAGAGACTTCGGCGTGCTCCGACAGTTGATCGATGCGATCAATGATCTCGATGATCCGCCGGGAATCGCCGATTCATGAGTAAAGTCGCATTCATCGGATCGCCGGTACTGCTGTTGTTGCTCGGCCTTCATGGATGCATCGGCGCCACTTCCACGCCGTCCACGCCGCCCGTCACCGCGACGACCTCTCTTGACACCCGCGATCAACGACCGGGGCTCATGGTCGATCGCTGGAGACTCCCGCAGGATGGCCCTCGGCTCGATGCCGTGTTGAGCGCCGTGACCCTGAGCGACGAAGAATCGATCCCCGGATCGGCGGCGATGCAGCGGGACGGCTTCCGCGTCATCCTGCTCGACCGGGAACGACTCGAGATCCTGGAACAAGCCCTCGGCGCCAACTCCTTCAACGGCCGAACCTGGCATGGCGAAGCGGTTGGATGGCGGAACATCGCCAGCCGACGATTGGGAGCCGGATCCATCGTGCTGCTTGATGGCCGTGCTCGGCGGATCGGAAACCAGATGTTGGCGATCGGCATTCGCGGGTACTCGATTCCGACCCTCGACGACGCGGCGCTTCAGGTCGAATTCACGCCGTACCTCATCCGCAAGACGCTGGATCCGATGAACACCAGATCCCTCGGAGAGCTTCGCGGTGAACCGCTTTCCCAAGGAATCGAGTGGACCCTCGAGCCCGGGCAGGCATTGGTGATCGCCTCGATACCCCGCCTTCGTGGCCGTCCCGACGCGAGCGAGGGAGACGCCGCCGCAAACGAGCCGAGTGGTAGTTCACGACCCCTTGGGGAAGCGGACCCAGCTGCAACGACCACCCCGCCCACCGGTACCGGACCGTCCGCCCCGCTTCCACCCACCCCGGCGGAAATCCTCCTCGACGACGCTGGAATCCGCACCCGCGGTTTGATCGTCATCACCGGGCGCCCGCACCCCTCGCTCGGGATCCCGGAGAACGGCGACTGAGATCACCACCGCTCGAGATTCCTCAGGCGGCTATGCTCAGATGAACGAAACACGCCCATGACGCTGCATTCACCTCCCAAAGAACCCAGAACCGCAAGACGACGCGCCGTTCGCGATGAATTCCGTCGGCGAACCATGGGCCCCATCTCCGTGGTGCCGACGATTCTCACGCTGGCGAACCTCGTCTGCGGTTTCGCCGCCATTCATTACGCCAGTGAACCCCTGGGACCCACGGCCGTCTTCGGCTGGAGCACCATCACGGTCGGCGGCGCCTTGATCTTCCTCGGCATGTTCTTCGATGCGATCGACGGCTCCGTGGCCAGGCTCACGCGATCGACGTCGGACCTTGGGGCGCAGCTCGACTCGCTGGCGGACGTGGTGACCTTCGGCGTCGCGCCGGCCTTTCTCATGCTCCAACTGGTCGACGCCTACTACCGGGACCCGGGGATGGTCACCGGAGCCTTCGTCGGCCCCGGAGTCGCCTCCTTCTACGGAAAGGCCGTCTGGGCGATCGCCGCACTCTACGTCTGCGGTGCCGGACTCCGGCTGGCTCGATTCAACGCGGAAACGTCGTCTCATGAGGAATCCGACCATCGCTTCTTCAAAGGACTTCCCACCCCCGGGGCGGCCGGCGCCGTGGCGAGCCTCATCCTGCTCCAGCAACATCTGATGTTCACGCGTTTCGTGGCGACCGAATCTCTCGCGTTCGATCGAGTGGCCGCATTGACGATCCCCGTGATCGCACTGCTCTGCGCCATCGGCATGGTCTCCAACACGCGATATCCACACATCGTGAATCGATATCTCCGAGGCGGCCGGGACTTCGGCTCGGTGGTCCGTTTGATCCTTCCCGTCGTCGCCGCCGTCTGGTTCCTTCAAGAGACGCTGGCCGCCGCCTGCACGTTCTACGCCTTGTCGGGACCGCTCGGACTGCTTCGTCGGAAAAAGGACGAGCCCGCGGCCTTGCCGATCGAGCATGACGAACCGGAGGTCGAGTGATGGGCGGCGAAACCGCTCCGGGACCAGACGGTCGATTCGGCGCCTTCGGGGGACGGTACGTCCCGGAAACCCTGGTCGCAGCGCTCGAAGAGCTGGAGACCGCGTGGCGTGACGCGCGAGCCGATCCCGGATTCGGTACTGAACTCGATGCCTGCCTCCGAGACTTCGTCGGTCGCCCCACCGCCTTCACGTGTGCCCCCCGGCTCTCGGCCCAGGCGGGCGGCGCGATGATCTGGCTCAAACGGGAAGACCTCGCCCATACCGGCGCACACAAGATCAACAACACCGTCGGCCAGGTTCTCCTGGCCAAACGAATGGGCAAGACGCGGATCATCGCGGAGACCGGCGCTGGCCAGCACGGCGTGGCGACCGCCACCGCCTGTGCCCGATATGGACTCGCCTGCGAGGTCTACATGGGTGCGGAAGACGCCCGACGACAATCGCTCAACGTCTTCCGCATGAAACTGCTGGGAGCCCGGGTCCATCAAGTCGACTCGGGAAGTCGAACGCTCAAGGACGCGACCAACGAAGCCATGCGAGACTGGATGGGGTCGGTCGGTGACACCCATTACATCCTCGGTTCCGTGGTCGGTCCACATCCCTTCCCCACCATCGTTCGAGAACTTCAATCCGTGATCGGTGTGGAGTGCCGCGCCCAGTGCCTCGATGTCCTCGGAAGACTGCCTGACACCGTCATCGCCTGTGTCGGCGGCGGTTCGAATGCCGCCGGGATCTTCGCCCCGTTCGTCGAAGATCAAGATGTTCGCCTCGTGGGGGTGGAGGCGGGTGGCGAAGGAAATGAACCGGGGCAACACGCCGCCCCACTCACCTTCGGCTCGCCGGGGGTCCTTCACGGTTCGCTCAGCTACGTCCTCCAGGACGAGGAGGGCCAGACCGGCGACGTGCACTCGTGCTCGGCGGGGCTCGACTACCCGGGCGTCGGCCCGGAACATGCCCACTGGAAGGACAGCGGTCGCGTCCAATATCTCGTGGTCGACGACGCGGAAGCCCTGAACGCCTTTCAGGACCTCTCTCGGCTCGAAGGGATCATTCCCGCCCTCGAGACGGCCCACGCGATCGCGGCGTCGATCCGAATGGCGGCCGAAATGCCCGCCGAGGCGAACCTCGTCCTCAACTGCTCGGGACGAGGTGACAAGGACGTCCAGGAGGTCATGCGACTCCTCGAGTCCTGACCGGCGGCCGGAACCCGTGGCGGGATGATCCACCCGCCGACCCGACGGTGCCGAGCCGACTCGGGAACGACACGCGGCGGGACGCCTCGTGCTACGGTTTCGAACATGATTCACCTCACCAGATCCATCGTGCTCGCGCTGTCCTGCATCCTGCCCCTTTCCGCCGCCCATGGCCAGGACGCCGAGAAGTCGCCGGATCGCGGCCCCGAGATCCGGTTCGGACGGCCCACCCCGCTCGCGAAGACGGATGGAGCGATCCGCATCGCCTCGTACAACGTCCTGAATCTCTTCGATGAGGCCGACGATCCCACGTTGCAGGGCAAGTACGACGACCTTCCGATGGCGACCTCCCGGGATCGCTGCGAGTCCGTCGCGAAGATCATCCGAAGCATCGACGCCGACGTGCTGTGTCTGCAGGAGGTCGAGAGCGAGGCGGCGCTGCGATGGTTCCGCGACGAATTCCTGGACGGCATGGGCTACGACCATGTGGCGAGCAAGGACGTCGGCTACTACCGCGGCGTCGAACAGAGCGTGCTCAGTCGCCATCCGATCACCGCGGTGACGATCTGGCCCGACGAGGGCCTCGCCGACATGGAGATGAAGAAGCAGGGTGACGGCTGGGCGCGGGACGGCGAGCCGCCCACGAAGTTCCAGCGCAGTCCGCTGATGGTCGACATCACGATCCCGGCCGGCCGAGGCGAGCCCCCCTACGAACTGACCATGGTGGTGGTCCACCACAAGTCCGGCCGCTTCCGACGCCAGCGGGAAAGCGAGGCCCTGCAGCTCGTGGAGCTCCTCGACACCCGCCTGAAGGCGGAACCCGATCTGAATCTGGTGGTCGCCGGCGACTTCAACGCCGGCCCCTTCGATCGCTCGATCGGCGTCTACAACGACGCCGGCTACGTCAACGCCTACACCCATCGCTGGAAGCAGGAAGGCGACACGCGGGCGCTCTTCCGGACCCACGAATCGGATCGAGTGATCGACTTCCTGATGATCCACCCGAACGCGGATTCCGAAGTCGTCGATCGAACGTTCCAGATCGTCGGTTCGCTTCACCCCGGTGACGACTACGACTGGCGCAAGGACGAGCCGCCGTCGGGATACGCCGCCGACCACTATCCGCTGGTCGTCGATCTTCGTCCGCGCGAAGCCGCTGAAAAGCCATCACGCTGACGCCGGTGGCGTCCGGTGACGGGCGACCTCCGAGAACAGCCGGCCCGACCGCGGACGAAATCCGGCCCACCATGCTCCGATACCGATCGAGCACGGCCGGCTCGAGTTCCGGATCGATCCTCAACGCGGAACACGATCTCGCAGGGTCATCTCCCCCCGGGTGCACTCGCAACGGGATCGCTCTGCGGGCTCGTCATCTTCCAATCGTCTCGCCGATCAGCTGTTTCACCCGCCGTCCCCACGCACCCCAGTTGAGCTCGTCCTGGTAACGCCGTAGTGCCGCAGCGGAGTATGACCGGTAGCGGTCGGGTGGGCCGACCATCGACTCGATCGCGTCCGCCCATCCGGAGACCGGGGTGTCGACCGGGAGACAACGACCGGAGACACCATCCTCGACGACCGTGGTCAGGCCCCCCACCGCGGAGACGATCGACGGACGTCCGAACGACGCGCTTTCGATGGGTGCGATGCCGTACATCTCACTGATCGAGGGCAGGATCGCGAGGTGGGCACGACGCAGGATCTCACGGTGCTTCGCGCGATCCGACGCAAGCCCGTGGTCGAGCCGCCCCGCCCACTCGACCACGCTTCGATCGCAGATCGCGTGCCGGGGACCGACGTAGTGGAGCCGCGCCCGCCAACCACGCCTTTCGAGTTCCTCCGCGACGTCCGCACAAAGCGCGACGCGTTTCCTCTCGGGATCCGCCGCCACGACGACGAGTTCGAGCGCCTCCCCCGACGTCGGTACCGAGATCTCGTCAGGTTCCCGACCCGGTTCCGGCACCAGATTCGCCCCGAGGGGCACCAGATGCACCTTCGATCGATCAGCCCCATGATCGTCGCACATCGATCTCCGGCAGTACTCCGACGGCACCAGCACCAGATCGGCTCGGTCGACCGCCTCGGTTTCAAAGCGCATCGCGGCATCCCTCTGCCCCCTGGACCGATCCGCAAAACTCGGATAGACCTCGTTTGCGAGGGACGCCGTCGCATCCGTCGCGTAAATGACCGGCAACGACGTCTCGAGCCTGGAGACGAGCCCACTCATGTTCACGGCCACGACGACGTCGAATCGGCCGCTTCGAATCTTGCCCGAGGCGATCTTCGCGAAATCCCGCATTTCCGCCATCGCGGATTCGAAGGTCCGATCCCAAACGAGCGTTCTTGCGCTCCGGAGCAGCGGGATCATCATTCGCTTGATCGCCGCCGTTCGAATCATCTCCGGAAGCGGCGACCGACGAAGGCCCTCCGGCGTGCAGTCAAGGAGGACGTTCTCGGTGTCACAGGCCGCCGCCACGAGCGCCTCGGACATGTTCCAGGGCATGCCGGAAACCAGCGCGCGATCATCATTCCATCTCAAAAAAGCGATTCGCATTGTGAAGATCTCGCCTCGGCTCAATGACGCCGAGATGCGTGGAGACGGCCAGAGAGCCACGGCCAGCACCCATCTGAACAGAACTGGGCAGAGAACTCCAGACCTGCAACGTCATCTGGAGAAAAACGATTGTTTGGGTTTCGAGCCGAATGACGACCTGTGGATGCGTCACGCTCAGGCGAGAAGGCGCATCGGTTCCTCGATCATGTCCTTGAGGGTGCCGAGATACCGCGCCGCCATCGCACCATCGATCACTCGATGATCGAGACTCAGGGTCGCGGACATCTCCCAGCCCACGGCCAGTTGGTGATCCCTGACCACGGGTTGTTCGATCGCGGCGCCGCAGGCGAGGATCGCACTGTTGGGGGGATTGATGATCGCCGTGAAATCATCGACGCCGAACATGCCGAGGTTCGAGATCGTGAACGTCGAATCGGACATCTCTTCGGTCGCCAGCCCCTTGTCGCGTGCCTTGGTCGCGAGATGCTTCGACTCCGCGGAGATCATCCGAAGGCTCTTCAGATTGGCATCGCGAATCGAAGCCACGACCAGACCACCGCCGCGTTCCTCGGGAAGGGAGATGGCGACTCCGACATTGACTCTTCCGTGGATCAGGATTCGATCGCCCGCCCAGCTGGCATTGAACATCGGATGTTCCGCCATCGACAAGGCACAGGCGCGGACGATGAAGTCGTTCACGCTGAGTTTCACACCCTCGGTCGCGAGTTTCTCGTTGAGTGACTTCCGAAGATCCATCAACGCATCCATCGAGAAACGCATCTTGACCTGATAGTGCGGGATGGTGGACTTGCTTTCGACCAGCCGACGCGCGATGGTCTGACGCATTCCAGAGACCGGAACCTCCGTGCTTTCCAACGCCGGCACGTGCTGGACCATCGGAGTCGTGGTCGACACCAGGGTCTGGGCGGGGACGTTCCTCGCGGTCGGGATCTCCACCGGGAGAACATCGCCCGAAGCACCGGCCACGTTCGCACCCGCCGTCTCCACCGCGGCAAGAACGTCACGCTTGATGATCCGACCACCCGGACCGCTCCCCGAAAGGGAGACGAGATCGATCGCATGCTCTTCGGCGAGCCGGCGTGCGACCGGACTCACCTTCATGCGTCCGCCAGCCGGATGTTCCGGTGATGCGGCGGCGGGAGGACTGGGCGTCGCAACCGGGGGCTCGGACACGGGAGGCGGCGTGGCCCCGGCGTCGGACTGGACGTCGGCCTGGACCGGCGGGTTCGCCGACGCCGCATTCTGCGGCTCGCTCGCACCGGAGGTGACCGAAGCAGGATCCTCTCCCTCTTCGGCGATCATCGCGATCGGCGTGCCGACCGGAACCTGAGTTCCCTCACCGACGAGGATCTTCGCGACGACCCCGTCGTCGTACGCCTGCATTTCCATGGTCGCCTTGTCGGTCTCGATGTCGGCGACGATCGCCCCGGAGAGAACCTCCTGGCCTTCCTTGACGTTCCATCGGATGATCGTCCCCTGCTCCATGGTGTCGGAGAGTCGAGGCATGGTGAGTGTGATGGACATGGGCGTTTCTCGGTCTGGTTCGTGCTCGAAGACAACGAGTCACGGCGAGGAGGTTCTGGAGATCGAGTCGTGAATTCCGGATCGGCGTGGTCAGGCCACGTACAGCGAACTTCGGACCGCTTCCGCGATTCGGCGTGCGTTGGGCAGGTACTCCTGCTCCAGGTTCGCCGCATACGGAGTCGGGACATCCGCGCTGTGAACACGCATGACGTGGTTGTCGAGATCGTCGAAGCAGTGAGCATGAACCTGAGCGGCCACCTCGGAACCAGGCGACCCGAAGCTCCAGGACTGATCCACCACGACGCAACCGTTCGTCTTCCGAACGCTCTCGACGATCGTGTCGATGTCCAGCGGCCGGATCGTCCGCCCGTCGATGACCTCGCAGGAGATCCCCTCCTTGGCCAGTTCCTCCGCCGCATCAAGGCAGAAGTGGACGGGGCGACCGAAGGAGACGAGCGTCACATCGGTGCCCGGACGTCGGACCACGGCCTTGCCGAAGGGGACGTAGTGATCACCTTCCGGAACGTGCCCCTTCATGGCGAGCAATCGCTCGCTCTCCAGGAAGAAGACCGGATCGTCATCTCGAATCGCCGTGGCAAGCATGCCCTTGGCGTCGTCGGGGAACGCGGGGATCGCCATCTTGAGGCCCGGAACGTTGGAGAACATCCCTTCCACGCACCAGGAGTGGGTCGAGCCCAGCTGGCCGCCCGCACCGTCGTTGCCTCGAATCACGATCGGACATCCGAACTGGCCGCCCGACATGTAGAGCATCTTGGGAGCATTGTTCAGAATCGGATCGGCCGCCACGAGGCTGAACGACCAACTCATGAACTCGACGATCGGACGAAGCCCGAGCATCGCCGCACCGATCGCCATTCCCGCGAAGCCGCTCTCGGAGATCGGCGTGTCGATGATCCGCCTCGGCCCGAATTCCTCGAGCATCCCGCGGCTCACCTTGTAGGCGCCGTCGTACTGGGCGACTTCCTCGCCCAGAAGGAACACTCTCGGATCACGGTGCATTTCCTGAGACATGGCCTCGCGGAGCGCGTCTCGAAACTCAATGATTCGCTCGCTCATCGCGATTCCTCCGCGTCGGTGACGATCTGAGGCATGCTGGTGCCGGTATAGGGGCCGAACTTCTCGACGTAGACGTCGGTGTAGAGCTCGGAGAGATCCGGTTCGGGCGAGTTCTCGGCCCAGGTGATGGCCTCTCGAACCGCCACCTTCTGAGCCTTGTTCAAGGCCTTGAATCCGTCCGTGTCGATGAGGCCGCCACCGATCATCGCATCGCGAAGCCGGGTGATCGGATCACCGGTCTCCCAGTGCTCTTCCTCGTCGCGAGTCCGGTACTTCCGTGGATCCGACATCGAATGGCCCTTGAATCGGTAGGTCCGCAGATCGACCATCGCCGGCCGGCTCTCGGCCCGAGCGGTGTCAGCGACCTTCTTCATCTCTTCGTAGACCGTGATGACATCCATGCCTTCGATCTCGTACCCCTTGATCCCGCATCCCTCGCCCTTGGCGATGATGCGGTGCGACATCGAGGTCCCTCGCTCGATCGAGGTTCCCATCGAGTAGCCGTTGTTCTCCACGACGAAGATCACGGGAATATCGAACAGGCTGGCGAGGTTCATGGCTTCGTAGAAGCCCCCCTGGTTCAACGCGCCGTCACCGAGGAAGCAGAGCGTGACATGCTTGTTGACGCCACCCTCGATGACCTCATCCTGATACTTCTTTGCAAAGGCGAGCCCGGCTCCGAGCGGCGTCTGGGCGCCGACGATCCCATGTCCACCGAACAGGTTGTTGGGCTTGTCGAACATGTGCATCGAGCCGCCCTTGCCCTTGGCACATCCACCGATCCGTCCGAACATCTCGGCCATGCAGTACTTCGGATCCATTCCGCGGGCGAGCGCATGGCCATGATCGCGATAGGCCGTGACCACCGGATCGGCATGCTGGACGGCCGCGGTGCACCCGACCGCGACTGCTTCCTGACCGATGTAGATATGGCAGAACCCGCCGATCTTCTTGTCCTGATACGCCTGCATGGTCCGAACTTCGAACTCACGAATCAGGAGCATCTGCCGGAGCCACTCATGGAGTTGCGCCGGGGTCGCGGAGGTTCGTTCGGCCAGCGGGCGTCCGCCGCTGGCGGCGGGTGGGGCGGGATCGGTCACGGAGGACATCCAATATCTCCGAACGGAGGGAGTGAAGGGCGGCGAAGTCCGTCGGACTCCGCGTAATCCCTGATTATGGCGGACTGGGGCGCCTCGGGCAACCAGAAGCGGAAACAACGCGAATTCCTCGAAATCTCGGGGGAATCTGTCCGAGTTCGCCAGATCGGAGCAGCCCGGAGCCACGGAGGGCCGGGATCAGCCCGAATCCTTCAGGGGCGGCCCCCTCTGTTCGGGAATCAGCCCGCCGCGGACCCGTCATCACTCGCTGCTTCCAGCAATCTCGCCCGGAGGATCAGAAGGGCCATCTCGAGCTGAGCATCGATCCCGTCTTCAATCANCTGTGACGGATTCGGACGGTCGCCGGGGTCTCGATCAACATCCCAGTCGGCGATCAGGTCCGCTTCCCTTCGGACCTCGTAGGCCTTCTGGTTCTGTTCCGGCGTCATCGAGACGCCGATATCAGGATTCACGCCCCAGTCGTCATCACCCGGCGTCTTGTGCACCAGACGGCCACGTTCCTCGCCGGGAAGCGCCGGCAGCGCGTAGTACTGCGTGGTCAACTTCAGCGCTGCGGTTCCGGACCGATCCGAGACGTCGTGCAGAGACTGAACGCTCCCCTTGCCGAAGGTCCGCTCTCCGACCACGACGGCCGCATCATGAACGTCAAGGCAACCCGAGACGATCTCGCTCGCACTCGCGGATCCCTGATTCACCAGGACCACCAATGGGAGATCCTTGAGGAACGCCATCTGCGGGGTCGCCGGACGGCTCCAGACCTTGATCCCGTCCCGGTCTTCACAGGAGACGATCTCTCCGTCATCGACGAACAGGTTGGAGAAGCGGATCGCGCTGTCGAGCAGCCCGCCGGGGTTGAAACGAAGATCGAGCACGAGACCGCGAAGCGGTCGCTCCGCCCGCATCTCGTCCACCGCCACGAGAAAATCACTGAAGCTCTCGTCGTTGAAGGACGTCAATCTGATGTAACCGATCCCGGCTTCCGGATCGAGGTACCAGTCCCAGGCCGGCGTACCTTCGTCGTCGAGCGACTTCTTGTACCAACCGTTCACCGAGCGGATCTTGATTCGATCTCGAACCAACGGGACCTCGATCGGCTCCTCGACCTCATCGCGGCGGAGGGTGAGCAGAACCTCCTCACCCTTCGGACCGGTGATCTCGCTCACGGCCCGGGTCAGACTCCAACCGGTGGTCGGAATGCCGTTCACCGCGATGATTCGATCATTCTCCTCGACGCCGCCGCGCGACGCGGGTGATCCTTCGAGTGGATTGACGATCATGATCTCACGCTTGTCGTCGTGTCGGATCATCACACCGACTCCGACGAAGTCGCCTTGCACCTGCTGTTGAAATCGCCGGAGCTGCTCGGGCCAGATGACCTGCGTGTACTGATCCTCGTAGACATCCTCGAGTCGATAGGTGGCCCCCTCGGCGAACTCCCGAAGGAGGATCTCGACGGGGATGTCGATCGTCTCGCGATTTCCCTCGATCAATGCCCGCATGATCTGGTGATACTCCTGACGCGAGACTTCGGCGCCGGGCTTTTCTTCGAGCCGAGCCCGCTCTTCAAGGACCAGAGCCCGCCAGGCGGCCACCTTGTCCGAATCGGCGAGCCCGTCGAAGTTCTCCACGAGCTGGTCGGTCGTGGAGAAGATCTCGACCGCCTCCAGGCCGCCGTCGAGCAGCGGCTTCCAACCGCAATTCGAGACATGCTCGCTCGCCGCGGTTCGAAGCGATGCCCGAACCATGCGTTCGGAGATCCCGTTCAGTGCTTCCTTCCAATCCTCGGCGAAGGCTTCGTTGAATTCAGGAAACTCGGTCTCAGGCTCGAGCCTCGCCATGTTGCGGGCTCGGAGTTCGTAAAGGGCCCGGGGCGCATACCGGGCGAGAAGCCCGATCCGCCGATTGACCTCTTCGAGCTGTTCGTCATAGGCCGAATGGATCGCCTTCCGCGACGTGTCTTCGTGCAGCGTTCTCAAGCGGAAGAGGATTTCCTGAACCTGCAACCAATCACCCTCCGCCCGAGCGGCAGCCTCCACGTCTTCGGCTCTGGCGATCAGCGACCGGATTCGCTCCTGATCGAGAACGGCATCCCAATCATCGGAGAGCGTCTGCAGCCGGACGGCCGCGGTCAGGGCTCCGGTGACGTCGGATGCATCGAGTTTCTCCTGAAGCTCCTCGATCGCTTCCCGACGCCCGGCATCTCGATCGTCGACCGACTGCGCATCATGGCCATCGCGGGCCAGAAGGGATGCTTTCAAGATCGCCATCGAGGCCGGATCCGCATCCCGCGGAATCGACGCCAGATGGTCCTCGACGAGTTCCTGGTCACCGGCGACCGCGGCTTCCCAGAGATTGGATCGCCATGCTTCCACTTCGGCGGGAATGACCGGTTCATCCTGCCACGCCGAGGCGGTGCTCAGAATTCCGAGCGACGCGATCGTGGAGGTGAGCAGGAGACGGCCGGTGATCTGATATCGATCGAACATGTCGAGAAATTCCCTTGCTTGGTCGCCACCGGAAAGTCCCGATGGGCGGCCTGTCTGAACCCGCCGGCCTCCTCGAGGCCGCGCGGGAGTGCACGCCTGACTGCGTGCCTGAATCTTCGCGAGCGCCCATCATTGACGGACGAAATCGCCTTGTCCTGCTCGAAACCTCGGACGGATCGAAGCGTCGGCCCATGGCCTGCGTCCCCGAATCGCATCCCGAGATACATCGAGCATCGTNCCCCCTTGCCTCCAGTTCCGTGGTCAAGGAGNCATCTTTCATACCCTACCGACGGTCGAAAGTTCGGATTCGCCGCCTCACATCCTCCCTTATCAGACCAGATTCGGGAGCTTNCGTCGAAAGGGCCGCCTTGAACAGGCCGCGACAGAACCCCCAGGATCAACGCGTCGAGCAGGCCATGCCCTGCGAAGACTGCGGCTATGACCTCCGCGGCTCGATGACCGGATCCCGATGCCCGGAGTGTGGCGCGAAGATCCGGAGTCGATCTCCCGCCGCCATCGAGGGCATGCGGATCGACGCGATACACGAGTCGGGGCTCCCGCAGGTCGCCACTTCGCAGATCGGTTCGTTCGTCCCGCTCGCCGGATTCCTGCTCATCCCGATGATCGGTCCGATCCTGACGATCCTGACCGCCTTCGGGCCGTGGTATCGCCTTCTGGCCTTGCAACTCCGATATCGAAACTCACGCCTGCGGCAATTCGAACCCTCAGGCTTTGGTGGCACGATGTTGATCCTGGCCTGGCTGGAATCTCTGGCCGCGTTGGCAGTGGTCGCCACTCTCTTGGGGGTGATTCCCTCATCGGGCTGGGCGGTGACGACCCTGGTCTATTCGCTGACGGCCTCGATCTCGGTCGCGACAACCTGTTTCCTGATCGCTCGCGCGACCACGGAATGGGGCTCGACCATCGCTCCCAAGTTCTTCTACATCGGCAGCGCCGCCGCATTGCTCGCCGGCGGGACCGCGATCTGCGGGCGTGTGATTCTGCTGCTGGTCACCAATCCCGAATCTTCCGCGATCGGATTCACCGGAGCCTTGATTCTCGGCGGCGTGCTCGCAGCCATCGCCATCCTGATCGTCCGCGACGGCATCGCCCGATTGGATTCCGTACTTGCCAACGACCTGCTTGACACGTCTCGCACCGAGACGAGCGACGGCGTGGTCCCCGCGAGCCTTCCNTCGACGGTCGACCCCGAGCCATTGCCACTCGAGCCCGAGCGGCCCCCGATCCGTCGCACCGATTGACCGAGGCCGGACCTCGATCTGTTCAAGACCGGAATGCGGACTCCGCCAGATCGATCGCCCGACCGAGCGCTGCAGCCTTGTTGACGGTCTCTTGCCACTCCGCGGCGGGCGAAGAGTCCAATACCACACCCGCGCCCGCCTGCAGGTGCACGGTCCATGGCACCACCCCGTCGCCGGTGGGGATCACCATGGTTCGCAAGGCGATCGCCACGTCGAGATCGCCGCTGAGATCGATCGCCCCGATTCCACCTGCATAGGGTCCCCGACGAACCGGCTCGAGCTCGTCGATGATCTGCATCGCTCGGATCTTCGGAGCGCCACTGACCGTCCCGACCGGAAGGGTCGCCCGCAACGCATCGAGCGCGTCGACGCCATCTCGAAGCCGACCGCTGATCATCGATCCGATGTGCATCACGTGGCTGTATCGCTCGACTTCCATCACCTGCTCGAGTTCGATCGAACCGGGATCACAGACCCGGCCGAGATCATTCCGACCGAGATCGACGAGCATGACATGCTCCGCCCGCTCCTTCTCATCGGCCAGAAGCTCCGCCTCGAGGGCCTCGTCCTCCTCCCCGGTTCGTCCGCGCGGTCGCGTCCCGGCCAACGGACGATTGACGACGCGGCCGGCGCGAACCTGACAGAGGATCTCCGGGCTCGCGGCCACCAGCATGCATCCGCGAGCCTGAAGGTAGATCTGGTACGGCGATGGATTGACGATTCGCAACGCGCGGTAGAGGTCGAAGGGGTCCGCTTCGGTGGACCGCTCGAAACGCTGGCTCAGCACGACCTGAAAGGCATCTCCTTCGGCGATGTACGCCTGCGTCCGCTCCACCGCGGACTCGAACTCCGAGCGAGTCATGGTGGAATGGACCGGCGGTCGTGGTGACGCGTCGAGATCGAGATCGACCTCACCCGGCGACAGATGAACCGACTCATCGACGACCGCAGCCACGAGCTCATCGACCGCCGCGGCCGCCGCCGCTTCCGCCGCGGCTTCGCCGGCATGGTCGGCAAAGGCCTCGGTCGCGATCACATGCACCGTCTTGCCGACATGATCGAAGACGAGAACCCGCCCGTAGAGACCCATGTGCAGATCCGGTAGTTCGCGGTCGTCTCTCGGAGCCGAATCGAAGCCGAGTTTCCGAGGTTCGGCCCAGCGTGCCGTGTCGTACCCCGCGAATCCGACGAAACCGGCACGGAAGGTGTCGGGCGGCTTGGCCGCACCGACCTGCCGGATCGGCGCCCACGCCGCGGCCAGTTCACGAAGCAGATCAAACGGATCCCGGCCCTCGAGCGCGATCGACTCGTCGCCTCCGGGTCGATGATGGAGCACCTCCAACGCGTCTCCCCGGGCGATCACCTCCAACCGAGGCCGAACGCCGACCATGGAGAATCGGGAGACCCCACCCCCCTGCTCCACCGATTCAAAGAGGAAGCTCGGGGCGGTTCGATCATCCGGCGCCACGAGCCGGCGATACGCGAGCACCGGCGTGAGCTGATCGGCGAAGATCCGACGAATCATCTGGACGGCGCGAGGCGCCTCCGCGGCGGACTCCGGGGGTTGATGGTCGGGATCGGACAAGAACACGGCCTCCAGGACGATCGGGCCACGAACGCGGCCCGTTCCGAGTCTATCGGTCGATCCACCGCCGTCTCGTCGGAAGTCCTTTCGAGCGTGCTACCATCGAGGCGTGACTTCCTCTCCACACCAAATCGACACTCGCGCTTCCGGCTCCGACGATCGTCCGCCGACGGCGATCCTGCGAGGGCTCAAGAAGCACTACTTCAAGCCCGACGGCTCCATTCTGGTGGAAGCCCTGAGAGGCATCGACCTGGTCATTCCGGCCGGCCAGTACTGCGCCATCATGGGTGCGAGCGGAAGCGGCAAGAGCACCCTGATGAACCTGCTGGGGTGCCTCGACCGACCGACCGACGGCCAGTACCTGCTCGACGGCATCGATGTCTCCGGTCTCGACGACACGGCGCTGAGTCGTGCCCGCGGGAGCCGGATCGGATTCGTCTTCCAGGCCTTCAATCTGATCAGCGAGCTGACCATCGTCGAGAACGTCGAAGTCCCGCTCTTCTATCAAGGCCTCCCGCGCGCCGAGCGGCACGCTCGAGCGGTCGCGCGGCTCGAGATGGTCGGACTCGCCGACCGATTGACCCATCGTCCCAACGAGCTTTCCGGAGGCCAGCAGCAACGGGTCGCCATCGCCCGATCGCTCGTCACCAATCCCGCCATCCTGATGGCCGACGAGCCGACGGGAAATCTCGACACGGCGACGGGCGACGCGATTCTCGACATCTTCGATCAACTTCACGCCGAGGGACTCACCATCATCATGGTGACGCATGATCCGAAGGTGGCGGACCGGTGNCAGAGAGTCGTGACGCTTGAAGACGGCGATGTGGCCTCGGACCAACTGGTCGGAAGCGGCGTCGCCTGACGATCCATCCACGCCTCATGATCCAGTCGGAAATCCAGTCGGCATCGGTTTCGAGCCGATATCAACGAAGCGAGTGATCCAGACGTCCCCGGCACTTCGGAGTTCCAGCGTGCGCATTCTCGGAATCGATCCCGGACTCCGCATCACCGGTTACGGCGCCATCGACGCCAACGGTTCGAGTCTTCGAGTGGTCGAAGCCGGCGTGATCCGAGTACCGCCGGATCTCCCCCTGGCCACGCGACTCCATCGACTGCACCTCGATCTCATGACGGTGCTCGAAGACCTCAAACCCGATCTGATGTCCGTCGAGGCGTTGTTCTCCCATCCCGAACGCGCCGCGACCGGGGTTCGAATGGGGCATGCACGCGGGGTGATTCTCCTTGCCGCCGCGCAGCACGCCGTCGAGATCGTCGAGCATCCACCCGCCCAGGTGAAGAAGGCCCTCACCGGCGACGGAAGTGCCGACAAGACCCGGATGCAGGCGGCGATCACCAGCCGTTGCGGGCTTGATGCGATTCCCGAACCGCCGGACGTCGCCGATGCCCTCGCGATCGCGTTGTGCGCCGCGCAGCGACTGGATGCGATCGTCATTCCGGCCGAGCCGAGCCCCGCAGCACGACGGTGACCGGCGTATCGATCTCCGGCAACACGCCCGGCCTGATCCTCCAGACCGGAGGATCGACCCCGGACTCCGGCGATCGAACCTCCTCCACCGCGACCACTTCGTCACCGAAGGTGCTCAAACCGACCACCGTTCCCGCGTAGTCCGCCGCGTAGTACTCACCCGGCCCCATCGATTGAGGATTGGGTCGAACCAGTGAGCCGGCGAAGACCCAGACGGGCGCGACCGCCGCTCGTGCGTCCTCGATCACCGACACCAGAGGAAACGACGTCGGATCCTCTCCATCCGGCTCGGGCGATGCGAATCGCAGTTCGATGGAAATCACCGGTCCCTCGGGCGGGATCGGAAGGCGGGTCTCTTCGTCGTAGGTCGCCGGCGTGCCGGGGGTCAACCCGGCCAGCAACATCGCCGCATGAACCACCGACGGCATCGCGTCGGTGACCACGATGGACTCATGCTCGCGGCTTCCCCGACGGCAGACCGCCACCTCGAGCCAGCCCTGATCGAGCGAGATCATTCCCGGAAACTCCACCCGCCTCTGGCCGACCCAGGCCCGGACACCGCCGTCGAGATCGACGATTCGCCCCGACTCTGGCTTGGGCTTGGGCTTGGGCTTGGGCTTGGGCTTGGGCTTGGGCTCGGGCTCGGTGACCGCTGGCGACACCGGCTCGACCGAACTCCGATCTCCAGCGGCCGGAGCCGACTGCTCGGCCTCGGCGGACACGACCGCACCATCGTCATCGGGCGGTCCCGACCGGACCACTTCTTCGGATCGACAACCGGACTGGCTCGAACACACCGCCATCAGGAATCCCGCCGCAAGCCGAAATGCGATCACCGATGCGAGTCGCCCCTTCAGTGAGATACAAGTCGACATCGGGGCTGACTCCTTCCGCACCGCCCAAGCACGCGGGCGGCCCTTTGAACGTGCCTGGAGGCCCCCCGAAGGCGTGGGGCCGCCCGAATCATGACCGGGAAACCACCACGAATCGAGGCCGCGAGCCGAAAATAGACTGCATCCGAAAAAAAAGGCCCGGCTGAGGCAAGCCTCGAACCGAGCCCTTCCGGGGGCGAAATGAAGGTCGTCTGCGAATCCAAGTCATTGGAGAGACAACGAAGGAATGCTAGCATGCATCGGCTCATCGACAATCAAACCGATGGGTGAATGCCGATTTTTTCGGTACTCCAAGCGACTTTTCGACCGCAGACAACACGAAACTACCCATCTTCACAGGTCGCACTGCCGAGAACCTTCTCGCGACTCCGGCGGACCACGGGACCCCGACTCCCGAATCGACGAATTTCAGTCCGACGATCAACCCACCGCCTCAACGCACCCAATCCCGTGCTCACTCTCACCCGCAACATCCGATTCTCCCTGACCCGCACGCTCGATCGCGCCGCGGTGCTGAACACCCCTCGTGGAAACACCCACGCCGGATGGCCATCGATGGATACCCTCGCGGGAAGTGCCTGGGAGGCGACCATCGAGGTTCGAGGCCTGCCCGATCCGAGGACCGGATACCTCGTCGGCATCGATCAACTCGATCTCGCGGTCAGAACCAGATCGATCCCACGACTCCTCGAAGCCCACGCGGCCGGCGAATGTTCCGCCGTGAGCGTCGCCAGGACGATCCTCGAGACCGCGGGCTCCGGTCTGACGGTGAAGATTCACGCGGTCGAAGTCGAAGTCGAACCCAAGACCCGGTGGCGGGTAGAGTCAGGAGACATGTCCATGGTTCTCATCCAGCGTCGCTACGAGTTCTCCGCATCACACAGGCTCCATCTTCCCGAACTCGATGACGCCGCCAACGAAGCGTTGTTCGGCAAGTGCAGCAACCCCAACGGCCACGGTCACAATTACGAGGTCGAAGTTCGAATCGAGACGAGGGACTCCGAAACACCGCTCTCGATCCTTGCGGTGGATGACGCGGTGAATTCACTCCTGATCGATCGATTCGACCACAAACATCTCAATCTGGACGTGGACGACTTCAAGGAACGAGTCCCGAGCGTCGAGAACATCGCCTCCCGCTGCGTCGAACTCCTCCGGGAGCCGATCTCCGCTCTGGGGTCTGATTCTCGACTTCATGCCGTCAAGGTCTGGGAAACCCCTCGAACTGCCTGTACCGTGCTTGCTTGAGCCCTCATTCGACGCGACCCACCCCGCGATCGATCGAACCGCCCTCCGAGAATTCCGCATGCTGACTCGCTTTCTCATCGTCCTCGCCCTTTCGACCACGGCCCTGATGACCTCCACCGCCCTGGCAGTTCCTTCGGTCGCCGAAGACTGGACCTCAGTGCGAGCGGAGTACGACCAGCTCAAGACCTACATGGCTTCGAAGCGACGCATCGGCCCCTCGGAACGCACCGCCCTTCAGGCGCTCCAGGCTCGACTCGATGTGTTCCTCGCCGAGAATCCGGAAGATCGCCGTGCGATCGTGCTGGACATCAACGTCGCCTCATGGCTCGGTCAGACCGAACGCGTGGACGCCGACTACGAACGTCTCGCGATGCTCACGGATGCCGATGCGGTCTGGCTGGCGTGGGCGGAACGCCACCTCGCCGAGAATCGCTATGACGACGCGGGGAGCCTGGCCCGCGGTCGGGAATACGATCTCGCCGAGACTCCCGGCATCGCGATCCTCAATGCGAGGGTTCACATGTCCAACAACGAATTCGAAGACGCGCTCGCAGTGATCGATTCGATCCCCGAGGACGGACTTGCCAAGCCCGGGATTCGAACCAAGGCCAATCGAATCCGGGGCCAGGCGCAACGATGGCTCGCGCTCTGGAACGAGGAGCTTGCGCTCCGAGTCGCCGAAGAGGACGCGGGAACCGCACCCATCGTGCAACTGATCACCAGCCGCGGCCCGGTGACCATCATGCTTCATGAAGACCAGGCCCCGAACACCGTCGCCAACTTCATCGAACTCTCCGAACGTGGGTTCTACAATGGAACGCGTTTCCATCGAGTGGAACCGAACTTCGTGGCTCAGGGCGGTGATCCCAACTCCCGTCCGGGATCGATCGGTACTCCCGGCACCGGCGGACGCGGCGCTCAACTTCCTGATGAAGCGGCCCGAACCGACAAGCGACAGCACTTCGCTGGCGCCGTTGCGATGGCCAAGGCACCGGATCCCGCCAAGCCGGGCAAGTCCATTCTGAACAGTGCCAGTTCGCAGTTCTACATCGTCCTCGAGCCCGCCGAGTCACTCAACGCGGAGTACACGGTGTTCGGAAGGGTGATCGACGGCATGGAAGCGGTGCATCGACTTCGGCGAGACGATGAGCTCACGGCGGTCATGACGATCTCCCGACCGGATCGGGAGTACAAGGCCACCACCATTCCCCTCCCCGGGATTCCCGCGGCCGGAACCACGATCGACCAACCCTGACTTCCTCCGCTCATCACCAACCGAAACCCTGGAAACCACCATGGCCCGCATGATTCGCATGACCGGAACCGGCCCGATCAAGATCGAACCGCAGGAGAAGCCCGTCTTCATCTGCGCGTGCGGGCTGACGAAGAAGTTTCCATTCTGCGACGGCGCCCACAAGAGTTGCAAGGAAGAGGAACCCGAAGCGCTCTATCGGTACGACGCCGAGACCAACGCGGCGGTGCGCATCGAGCCTCCCGTCGACGCGGAGTGATCCGGCGGCTCACCAGCTGATTCAAGCATGCCTTGATCCGGCTGGTCGGGATCAGGTGAGATCGAGTTCGCCGAGGAGCGAGAACCCCTTCTTCAGCAGGATCTGCCCCGCGAAAGTGTGGTCGTCGACCGCGATGGCCATCGCCGAATGAACATCCCCCGTCCGGTTCACCGGATACGTGAAGGCGATGTTGACCTCCGCGGCCAGCAGGAAGCGAAGTGCCTCACGCAACGAACCGTCCGAGACGAGTTCGAAGACCAGAATGTCCATTTCGGAGAACGTGAAATCGTTCTGCCGAAGTGCGAAGCGCGCGCCGTCCGCGTTGTCACAGAGCACTCGGACGACCGCATGGTCGCTGGAGTCCAGCACGCAGGTCGCCCGGACGTGCACGTCCGCCGCCCCTTCCAGCACTTCCAGCAACTCCAGCATCTTCCCGACTCGATTGTCGAGGAACACACTGAACTGACGGACGGTGGGAGGAACGTATCCCATCTCGGTTTCGGGCATCCGGAGGGACATGTGGTGATCCGGTGGAGTCCTGGCGGACCTCCCGGCGGCCGGGAGAGAGGCCGAAGTATACCGAGGGGCCTCGGCACGGTGGTCTTGATCGGATCACACAGCCGTCAGGCCTCGCCGGTCAGCGAGGCCCCACGAATGAAATCGATTCCATCGACCGGCGGAACGAGCCCCGCATCGGCGGCGGTGGCGAGCAGGCGGCGTACCGCCTCGCGCCCGCGATCTCCGGCATCGACCGTCAACTGGTTCACGTACAGCTCGATGAAACGATCCGCGGTCTCTCGTGGAACACCACGGCCGAAGCCCATCGCGTAGGAAACGGATCGATCGCGATGCTCGAGCGCAAACTCGACGCTCCGCTCGAGCAGACCTGCGATCTCCTGCAGCGTCCCCTCGCCATGGAGTCGTTCAAGATCCCGCCGGACCGCATTCACGCCGAGGGGGAGCGGCTCGCCGGTCTCGCCTCCCCACCACGCCCCGAGGTCCTCGACCAGATGAAGACCATCCGACTCGTAGGTGAGTTGTCCTTCGTGAATGACCACCCCCGCATCCACCTCGCCCGAGGTGACTCGATCGCCGACCTCTTCGAATGGAGTTTCCACGGGTTCGTATTCAGCACCTTGAAGTCGAAGCCCCAGGGTCATCGCCGCGGTGGTGCGGTTGCCGGGGATCGCGATGCGTGGACGACCGGAGATGAGTTCCGCCATGGTCATCGGACGAGCGGCGACGAGTTTCGGACCGTAACCCTCACCCATCGAGGCGCCGCACGCGGTGATCGCGTAGTGATCCGCGACCCGCGGATACTGCCCGCAGGAGAACGCCGTGATCTCGAGACGGTCCGGCCCGATCTCCGCCCGTCGATTCGCGGCTTCGATGTCGATCTCCACCTGCTCGAACCGGAATCGTGAGGAGACGATCTCCGGCGGCCCGCCGTCGATTCCGAACAACGGCCACCACATGAAGGCATCATCGGGATCCGGACTGTGACCGAGTCGGAGGAGGATTCGATCGTCAGGTGACGGGGTGGTCATGGGGATCGGCTCGCTGGAGAAGACCGCGATATCGCGATGCAGGAAGGTTCGGACGGTGGGATTCGACACGAGCGGCCAACCGATTCATCGGCCAGTCCCTCGTTCTCGATGTCCCGGGGGAAGACGAATGCGAAAGTCGGATCATAGATCCCCGCCGCGAGCCTCGCCTTTCGTCTCTGAGCGCGCAGACGAACACCCTGGAAGTGGATCGACCGCCGCCGATCCTCCCTGCAAGCCGTCAAGTTTCAGGTTCCAAACCGAGGGAATCAGCAGTCGGTGCCCCATGCCGCCAGCAACAGGCCGAGGTCGGCGCCGTTGGTGGTTCCGTCACCGTTGAAGTCACCTCCGTCGGTACCCCACGCGGCGAGGAGCAGACCGAGATCAGCGCCATTCACGGTTCCGTCCCCGTTCATGTCCTCGGGACAGCCGCCGGTCGACTCAAGGATCCCGCTGAGCGAGGTGTTGCTCAAGTCGATCATCGCCTCGATCTCAACCGAGTTCACAAGGTCTGGGAGTTTCTTCGGATCGAAAGCGAAGGTGAAGGACTGCAGGAACAGATTATCCAAAAAGACGGATTCACCCTTCCCCGTGAAGACGTCGGTTCCAAAGCTGTAGAAATCCGGAACGACGTTGGATCCGCTGATTTCCACGAGGTCACCGGTCACTTCATAGTCGAAGCTCGAGACGAACGGGGCATCGGGAAAGAACGCCAAAGGCCCATCCAAGGTCGTCGAGGCGCCGCCGGCATCGAGCTGGATGACGAAGTTCGAGACCGCGACGTTGAGTTCCTGGCAACCGAAGATCGGAAGACAGAACAAATCGTAGCTCACGCTTCCCGATCCAAGATCGAATTCGAGCGATGGAAGTTCCATGGCCAGAAACGGCGGAATCGAAGAATCGAAGTTGCCCGTCGCGAATCCCGTTACCGTCTGCGTCGTCGAATCGGTGTCCTCGCTCTCTCCGATCGCGGTCACGACGGTGATTTTCAGCGTGAGCACTGCCGTGGAACCCTTGTCGACGACGAAGTCGGCGGTGGATTGGGCTGCAGTGGAAGACGCGAAGGCGAGGGAAGCAATGCTTGTGAGGAGGACTCGGTTGCGGCGCATGGCGTGAAACTCCGGTGAGGTTGGGCTCTTCTTCGATAACCTTCACCAGAAGACGGGTCCTCCAGTGAGCAAGGAAGAACCTTCAAACTACCCGCACCAGTCGAGATTCCAATACTTGCTGTCCCAGATCGAGTGAAAAATCTGCCTTGGGGAGGTTGATGATCTCTGGAAACCCCTAAAAAGCCGGTTTTCCACCTTGGAGAAAGGGATTCCCGAGACGCTCCCGGCCGATCGAAGTCTCGCCGCCATGTCCGGGAAACACCCGAGTCCGGTCGTCGAGCTCCAGAAGACGGGTCAACGACGCCCGCATGGCATCCGCATCCGACGTCGGGAAGTCGATCCGCCCGATGGAGCCTTCGAAGAGCGTGTCTCCGGCGATCAGCGTGTGCGACGGTTCATGGAGAAATCCACAGGACCCCGGACTGTGCCCCGGCAGATGGAGGATCTTCCAGCCCGGCCCGATGGGCAGTGCGTCCCCTTCTTCGAAAAGACCGTCCGGAGGCGTGGCGGTCGAAGGGGCGCCGAGGAATGCAGACAGGTTCAGCATGGGCTCCTGATTCCAGGCTTCTTCCGCTCGATGGCATCTGATCGGCATGGGACCGAATCTGGCCAACGCCTGATCGATCCCCGCGATGTGGTCGTGATGACAATGGGTCAGGAGAATCCCCGCGGGCGTGCGTCCGGAGGCGTCGACGGCATCCAGAAGCACCTCGGGTCGCTGGCCGCAGTCCACGATCCAGCATCGGCCGGGATCCGACTCGTCCGCCACCACGAATGCATTGGTCTGGTAGTCCCCGAGAGGAAACATGGCGAGAATCGGGTCATGGGAGGCCTTGTCTTGCATACTTCCTACAGTACGGCATCCCGGCACCGTCGTCACCCGACCTCTTCAATGATCGGAATCTCGCATGCTCCGAACCCGACTCTCTCCCGATGACACCAGTCCCGTCTCGCTTGACGGCGTCAAGGACGTCTCGATGCGAATCCTTCTGGGTGGTGAGCACGGAATGCCCAACTTCTCCATGCGTCACTTCGTGGTCGAACCCGGAGGCCACACGCCGTTGCACGCTCACGACTACGAGCATCAGATCATCGTGCTCGAGGGCCAGGGAGAAGCGGAACAGGACGGCGAGACGTCGGCCATCGAATCGGGCGACGTTCTCTACGTGTCACCCGAGCTGGTGCATCAGTTCCGAAACACCGGGAACGAGCCATTGCAACTCATCTGCCTCGTTCCCCGAGCCCGCAACAACGGCGGCGAGGTCCCGGGATCATGAGCGAGCCCAAGGAGTCGCGACGACGAAACGAAGGCGTTCATTCGGGGCATCTCTGGATCGGCCTCGCGGTCTTCACGGCGACCTTGCTCACCGTGTTGTCCCTCCGACGTCCGGAGGCGGTCTGGGCGGCCCCGATCTTGAGCGGCGCCGTCGCCGGCGGCCTGATGTGCCTGGTCGCGATCGGGGTGATGCTCGTGCTCGGGGATCGAAGAACTGGGACGATCGACTCCGCCTCGGCCTCCATCCTCTCCCGGATTGAAGAACATTCGATGCTCTCGGACTCCGCGAAACGCCTCGTGTACCGCGATCGAGAACTGGACCTGCTGCGAATGCTCGTCGAGCAGGACATCGCCGCCCGGGATTTCGACGCCGCCCTCCGCATGGTGGATGAACTGGCGTCCCAATTCGGCCGCCTCGAGGAAGCCGAATCACTCCGAAGTCGGATCGAGACCGCCCGTCGATCCGAGGTCGAACTTCGCATTCGCGAAGGAACCGAGGAGATCGAGCGGCTCCTGCTCGCCGGGGACTGGAACGCGGCCTCACAATCCCTTCATCGACTGCAACGACTCTTTCCAGACGTCGCCGCGATCGAACATCTTCCGGAACAGATCCTCAGCGCCCGACTCCGACATGCCGCGGAGATCGAGACGGGCATGCGAGAAGCCCACGCCAACGGCCGGGTCGACGAGGCGATGGCCCTCCTCCGCGAACTGGACCGAAATCTCTCTGGACGGGAATCCAACCGCGTCCTCGACGTGGCCCAACCGATCGTGGCGGCGCATCGGGATCTGTGCGGCGCCCGATTCCGAGATGCCATCGGGGGCAAGGACTGGAAGAACGCGGTGATCCTGGGCGANCAACTGGTCCAGGAGTATCCGAACACCCGGATGGCGGAAGAGGCGAGCGAGCTTCTGGGCGGGCTTCGAGCTCGCGCCGGGATCGCCGAGTGAGCCTCGGTTCCGCCCCGTCCCGGGACGGAATGGCCGTATACTTTCGATCGTGATTCCGCTCCTTCGATCGCACCTCGTCAAGCCCGGCCAGCGAGCCGCATCCGACCCGGACGTCGGCGTCGGCGTCGGCTCGCTGGTCCGAATGACCCGGGGAGGCCGAAGACGACTCCTCGTCGCCACCGCCTCGACCATCCTGTTGATCGCNGGATGCGAATCGCTCAGCGAGGACTTCAACGACTTCACTGAGAAGTTCAGTCCACCGTCGCCCTTCCAGGCTGCGGTCTGGGCCTCCGACTTCAACGATCCGGGCCTCCAGCGGCGAGGGGTCATCCTGCTCTCCAACGCGACCTTCGGAGGCGAGCGCACCTACGTCGACCTCTACCGCGTGCTGTCCGCCGAGAGTTCCGATCCGCTCGTTCAGGCGGCTGGGATCCGCGCCCTCGGCCGCTGGGGATCACCGGAGGACGCGTTGGTGATCGCGGACCAGCTTGAAAACGAATACCGACAGGTGAGGCTCGAAGCCGCGATCGCGCTGCAACGAGTCCATGAAGAGTCCGTCGAGGATCGGATCTGGCGACGCTTGGTCGACGAATCCGAAGACGAAGCGATCCGCATCGAACTGGCGATCGCCCTCGGCCAGTACCCGACCGACTCCGCCTTCCAGGCCCTCGCATTGACTCTGGAAGATCGAAGCCTCGCGATGAACCTTGCAGCCGCCGACAGTCTTCGCGTGCTCACCGGTCGCGACTTCGGAATCGACGGCCCCGCGTGGCTTTCGTGGTACGACTCGACCAAGACTCCTTTCGCCCAGGTCGAGATCTTCCTCTACCCCACATTCGAACGACCGATCTCCTTTTTCGAGAAACTCGCCTTCTGGGATCCCACGGTCTTTGAGAAGCCGGCGCCGCCGAGAGGTCTCGACATCGGAGGCCGATCCACCTACGACGACGAGGACGGAAGGAATCCGTCAGCAACCGACTCGACGCCGTCCTCGAAGTCCACCAAGAACGCCGGCGAGGGATCTTGACCGGAGACGAGCCGTCGATCGATGCCTCCGATCACGAGCCGACCGACGACGATGATCGTCGTATCGTCGACGTCGGTCTTTCGCCCGACGATCCGATGCATCCGGTCTTGACGATGCAGGAGGAAGCGGCCCCGGCGATCGACGAGGGCGTGATTCAATCAGGCCGCCTCGCCGGACGATCGATGTGGTCCGCGATCGGGATCCTCGCCATCCCGGTGCTGCTCCAACAGACGCTGACGGCGCTGGTCGGCCTCGTCGACAAGATGCTCTCGGGAAGCCTCCCGGAGGCCATCGTGGTACCTGCCATGGATGGCGTCGGCATCGGCTCCTTCGTCGGCTGGTTCGTCTCGATCGCGCTGGGTGGTCTCGGTCTGGGTGGACAGGCGCTCATCTCCCGAGCCATGGGATCCGGAGACGGCCCGCTCGCCGAAAAGGCGGTCGGCACCACGATCTCCCTGGGCATCGTCTGGGCCACGCTCGTCGGAGTCGCCATGTGGACGTTGGTGGTGCCGCTGGCCTGGGCCACGGACCTCTCCCCGGAAGCGGCGAAGTATGCCATCGACTACGTCCGCACGATGTCTCTGGGAATGCCGTTCTGCGGCGTGATGATGGTGGGATCGATGTGCCTCTTCGGAGCCGGCGAGACGCTCAAGCCGAGCATCATCGCGGCCGTGGTCAACATCGTGAATCTCGTCGCGTCCTGGCTGATGTCGGGTGTCGATCTCCGGCTGGGCGAAACGTTGATTCCGAATCCGTCGGGGGTCGATCCTCTGGTCTGGGGGGTCAGCGGNATCGCCGCGGGAACCGCGACCAGCTGGGCGATCGGTGGACTGGCGACGATCTGGGTGCTTGCTCGCGGCGTGAAGGATCTTCGACTTCACGCGCCCCGGATGCTTCCTGATCTCTCGATCGCCCGCCGGGTGGTGACCGTCGGCATTCCGACCTTCTTCGAAGGCATCGCCATGTGGGCGGTCAATCTCTTCGTGCTCGGGTTCATCGGCGAGATCGCGACCAGACTGGCGCGAGAAGGCGGTACCGAAGATCAGCAAGGTGGACTGATCGGCGCCCACATCATCACGGTGCAATGGGAAGCCTTCAGTTTCCTTCCGGGATTCGCGATGGGAACCGCGGCCGGCGCACTCGCCGGACAATACCTGGGTGCGGGAAATCCCCGAATGGCGAAACGGGCGTTGGCNGCATGCACGATGATCGGCGTGCTGATCATGTCCGCGATGGGGGTCGTGTTCATGACGATGGGCGAACAGCTCACCGCGATCATCAGCGATCAGCCCGTCCATCTCGCGGAAGCCCCCCGACTCCTGTTCATCTGTGGTACCGCCCAGGCCTTCTTCGCGCTCTCGATGGTGCTCCGCCAGGGACTTCGCGGCGTCGGGGACACCCGTTGGACGCTTCTGATCACGACCTGCTCGAGCTATGGGATCCGCCTCCCCGCCTGCTGGCTCCTCGGCATCCACTTCGAATTGGGGCTCGCGGGAATCTGGATGGCCTTGATGGGCGAAATCGTGATCCGGGGTGGGTTCTTCCTGGCCCGGTTCCTGCACGGAGGATGGACTCGGATCACCGTCTGATCACGAGTCCGCGACGGACAGGTCACGACGAATCAATCGCCAATTCCACCCGACTTCGCTAGCATCAAACGTTCCGCACCGGACATTCCACGGCGAGTCTCCCGAACCCGTCGACATCACCGATCGAGTGAAACGCTGATGATCACGCCAGAACCACGTCCGTCTTCGACTCCGAAGGAACATCCTCAGGCAGACCCGCTCGATCCCGCCTTCCAGGATGCCCTGGTCGATGGTGCTGCCCGACTCACCCCGGATCAGGCGATCGACCTCTGGCACCGGATGCCCCTGGCCGACCTCGGCGGACTGGCCGACCGGCGTTGCAAGATGATCCACGGAGATTCGATCCGGACCTACGTGATCGATCGGAACATCAACTACACCAACGTCTGCACCGCGAAGTGCACCTTCTGCGCATTCCGTCGGGATCAGGACGANCACGACGCCTACACGCTCGAGTATGACGAACTCCTCAACAAGATCCGCGAAGTCGTCGCGATCGGAGGCACGCAGATCCTCATGCAGGGCGGGATGAATCCCGAACTCCCGCTCGACTGGTATCTGGAACTGCTCCGCCGCATCAAGTCCGAGTTCCCGCAGGTTCACGTACACGCGTTCAGCCCTCCGGAGTTCATCGAATTCGTGAACTTCTTCGACCCGCCGGGCGACTCCCTCAAGGAGAAGATCCGAGCCGTGATGGGCCCGCTCGTGGAAGCCGGCCTCGATTCGGTTCCGGGCGGCGGCGGAGAGATCTTCGCGGATGCGGTCCGACGGAAGATCGGACTCGGCAAGTGCACCGCGGAAGCATGGCTGACCGTGATGCGGGTCGCCCACGAATTCGGCCTCAACACCTCGGCGACCATGATGTTCGGACACATCGAGGGCATCGCCGATCGAATCCACCACATGGACACCGTTCGCCGATGGCAGGACGACGCGATCCGTGAGCTCGCCGACGACGGCGGCGGACGCTATCACGCATTCATCTCCT
>NHBO02000043.1 GCA_002167845.2 Phycisphaera sp. TMED9
AGGCGGCTCGCGACTTCATTCGAGGACCGCAGCACCAGTATCTCCATCGTCGGCGCGAGATTCAGTCGTGGCGAAGAACCGGCCCCTGTTCCCAGCGTCGCCCCGAACAATCGAGCCAGTTCAAGCCCCGTGACATCCAGCGCATATCGCCCGCACATGCTCGATTCCCCTGATGAAATCCGGATCCCGGCCTGAGAAGCCGGAAGGAGGTACGGTGGACGATGAGCCGCCGATTGTCCAGCCGATTCGACTTCCAAAGCAAGAATCCCGGCGAGAGGAAGCCCGACCATGAACCGATTTCGACCCGCACTCTCTGTTCCCCTCATTGCCATCCTGCTCCTCGGAACCACGCTGATCGACGCCGGCAGAACCACCGCCGGACCTCCCGGCGTCCCGAAGATCGAGGAAA
The DNA here is from genome assembly GCA_002167845.2 of Phycisphaera sp. TMED9. Taxonomy (GTDB): domain Bacteria; phylum Planctomycetota; class Phycisphaerae; order Phycisphaerales; family SM1A02; genus UBA12014. The sequence goes on from NHBO02000043.1 coordinate 410, forward strand.
CCTCCACTCCGGCCGAAACCCCGGTGTCCAAGCCCGCCGCGGCATCCGATTCCGAAGAAACACGCCGTCGGAACGCCCCCCCGAAAAGGAGGCGGTGGCCACCTTCGATCTGCGAGAGATCGAGATCGACCCGCGTGATTTCGAGTCGATTCAGGAAATGACCGGAATCGCCCTGCCCGACTTCGACTCGAAAGACTCCACTCGATTTGAACTCGAACTTCTTCAGAAGGCCGTCGGCCGACAGGCCATGGTGGAACGCCACGGCGCATGGATCGTGGTTCGAGGCTCCGAAGCCGGCGTCCAAGCGGCCGAGCGTACTCGGGCGACGGTGGCCGATTTCGTCTCGACCCCGATTGCATTTCAATGCAGCATCATTCGAATTTCACGCGACGATCCCGATGCTGCCGCGGCACTGGCCGAATGGCAGCTGGCACCGATCACCACCGCGCGTCTCGCCGCGCTGGACGCCGAGTCGACCACGACCCGCCTTCTCGCTCGTCCCACGCTGACCACCCGGCTCGGACAACCCGCCTCACTTCGAATCGAGCTCCAAGACCAGGAAGACCTCGCCCTCCAGTTGAAACCGGTTCGGTTTGAAGCGGGAACCCTCGAGCTTGACGTTGATTTCGAGACCTCGAGCGAGATGACCCTCGGCAGACTTCGGGAACGAGAGGGCGTTCAAGCAAACGCCACCATCCGAATTCCGAAGGACGGTATCGGCCTCGTCTCCGGGCAACCCTTCGCGGCCGCGGTGGTTCGGGAGCTCGATGGCGGAAGGCGGACCATCGATCGGCCCGCTCCCACCGACCAGGACCACATTCTGATTGCGATCCAACGAGTCCCCCCCCGAGCGGCGGCGAAGGATGCGACTTCGATCTACGGATCATGCGAACCCACGCGCGATGGAACCGGACGGACGTACTTCGACCGGGAGATCGCGCAGGTCATGGGGCATCTGGCAGCCGGTTGGCTGGAACGGCCGGAGCGTGAACGCGAGGAACGAACCGATCTTCTGATTCGAATGCTCGATCTGCGCCCCGGCATGATCGTCGCGGACATCGGCGCCGGTTCCGGTTACTTCACTCGACGGATGTCTCCTCCCATCGAACCCGGAGGCTCCGTCTTCGCGACCGACATCCAGCCGGAAATGCTCGAATATCTCCAGACCAGCCTGGCCCTCGAAGGAATCAAGAACGTCGTCCCCATCCTCGGACGAGTGGACGACACCGGGCTTGCGGAAGATTCGGTGGACCTGATCCTCCTCGTCGACGTCTATCACGAATTCGATCATCCCTGGGAGATGGCCCGGTCGATGCATCGAGCGCTGCGCCCCGACGGCCGGGTCGCCCTGGTGGAGTACCGAGCCGGAGACGACTCCGTCCCGATCAAGCCGCTTCATACGATGACCGAGGCGCAGGCGAAACTGGAATTCGAGGCTGCAGGCTTCGAGATGGTCGAGAGCATGGTCGACGGCCTGCCCTGGCAGCGTCTCATGATCTTCCAACCGAGACCGGACATCGCGATGAAACCCACGCGATCCTCCGCGGATTGAGTCAGCCCCGCACGCCCTGATCAATCAAGTCCATGAGGTCGGCGAGGCCGAATGGCTTGCGAAGCAATTCGACCGACGGCCATTCGGGAATCTCGAAATCGTTGTTGCCGGTGATGAAGATCACGGGGACGTCCCGGCCACGGCGACCGCGAACCGCTTCGGCGACGGTGTCGCCGGTGGCCCCGGGAAGATTGACATCGAGCACGAGGATCGTGGCGTCCCAGTCCTTCTCCGCCTCGAGCGCCTCTTCCGCGGAGGCTGTCGCCTTGACCTGAAAACCCGCGACGCTCATGGCCTCGAGGAGCATCGGGCGAAGCAGAGGATGATCCTCGGCCAGAAGCACACGGACGTCACCCCGCTCGATCTTCGGTCGGCTTTCTTCGGCTTCCGCTCCGTCTCCCGCGGAGGCCCCCGCTTCCGCGGGGAGCATCAACCGGACCTCCGTCCCCTGTCCGGGCGTGGAGTCGATCTTGAGCGTCCCCCCTGAATCCGTGACGAAGCTTCGAACCATGGCGAGGCCGAGGCCGTTTCCTCGGCGTCCCTTGGTCGTGAAGAACGCCTCGGTGGCGTTGGCGAGCACTTCGCGAGGCATGCCCCTCCCGTCATCCTTCACGCTGACCTCGATGGCGAGAGATCCGTCGGGATCGATGTCGACCTCGGCAGTCCTGAGCCGGATGAACCCTTCGCCATCGATGGCGTCGCGGGCGTTCACCAGAAGGTTCAGAATCGCTTGCTGCAACTGATTCGAATCCGTGAGCACGCGGGATGCTCCAGGCGAATACGCCTCCTCGATCGTGATGCTCTTCGTGACGGCGGGCCTCACCAGCGCCACCGTCTCACGACAGACCCGATCGACGTCCACGGAAGAACGCCGGATCTTCGTCGGTCGACCGAGCATCATCATGTTCTGAGTGAGCGCCCGGCCTCTTGTGACCGCGGTCTGGATGACATCCAGGGACTCTTCGATCTTGCCCGGAGGCGAGGACGGCAGTGAGGCGAGCGACGCGTGGCCTTGAATGGCGGACAGTACGTTGTTCAAGTCGTGCGCGAACCCACCCGCCACGGCGCCAAGAGCCTCGATCTTCTGGGTCGCGAGCAGAGTCTCTTCGATCTCTCGCTCCCGGGAGATGTCGGTCAACACGCCGGCGATCCGGCGAGGCATCCCGTTCTCCCATCTCTCGAAGACCTGGCCGTGGTCTCGATACCACCGCTCCCGTTGAACTCCGGTTTCGACCCGATATTCAGCGACGAAGTCGTCCACCGTATCGGAGAGCAACGCCTTCCATGACTCTTCAACCAACACGCGATCATCAAGATGAATGCCCGATCGCACGGGCGGAGGAAGGACTGCATCATCGCCAATCAAGGATCTCATCCGTTCGGAGACCGACGCATTCACCACGGCGCCCGCCTGATCGAACGTGTAGTCCCAGGCACCGGCGTCGATCGCCCGCAGCGCGAGCCCCAGTCTCTCTTCACCCTCCCGAATCGCCTGGTCTGCAGCCCGGCGGTCGGAGATCTCACGGATGAAACCACTGAAGGACAAGCCCGCCGACGTCGGAATCGGATTGATCGAGAGCTCGACGGGAAATCGACGCCCATCCCGATCCTGAGCTTCGATCTCGATGCGCCGACCGAGCACGGGCCCCTCACCGGTATCGATGAATCGCGCCATCCCCGCGGTATGCGCCTCGACGAACTCCGCGGGAATGATGGTGTCGGTGAGCCGGAGCCCGACGGCCTCCGCACTGCTCCACCCGAAGAGCCGTTCCGCCCCGGAGTTCCAGACCACGATCCGGCTGTCGACGTCACACGTGACCACCGCATCCAACGCCGTGTCGACCAGTTGTCGAAGTTGTTCGTCCCGGAGCGACAGCGTCTCTTGCGCCTGCCGTTCGGTCGTGACATCGATGGCGATGCCGAACGAGCCGACGGTGGCTCCGTCCTCATCTCGACGCGGCGCCGTGGTGATGACGAAGACGCGTGAATCCAGTCTCAATTCGAAAAGCGTTCGTTCACCCGCGATTGCTTTCCGAGTGGCTTCCTTCAGTTCCGGTTCGGTGTCGAGCACGTCGACCACGCAAGGTTCTCGTTCTTCGGAATCCTCGCCCTTCGCCCTTCCCTGGAACACCCCGCCGGCGGCACCGGGGAGGATGCCTCCTTCGGAATCGGTTTCCCAGATCACCAGCGGCAGCAACTCGACGGTTTCAAGATCGAGTTTGAAGGTCTTTTTCGAATGCGGATCAACGGGCATCATCGACCCCTTCAAGCAGGCGTTCGAACAACACGCCAACGAAAACCCCGATGATCAGTGGCCGTTCTTCGGAGATTTCTCGCCGAAGATGTAGACGACCGCGCCGAGGCCGACCGCGATCGAGATGATCACCATGTACATTCCGATTACGTAACCCATGCCAAGCACTCCACGGCCTTTCGGCCCAAACCACATTCTGCGACCCGTCAACACCGAGACGACTGGCTCGGCGGTATCTGCTGAAGATCGCTCACGAATACCGAAGGTGGGACTCGAACCCACACTCCCTTGCGGGAAACGGATTTTGAATCCGTCGCGTCTGCCAATTCCGCCACTCCGGCAGGATCGATATTCTATCGGTCGATGACGCATCCGGTCGTCGAAAGAGGGACATCGTCTCCATGATTCCGGTGACGAAATCCCGAAATCCGATCAGGAAACGCCCCGTCCGGATGGCGCCGTGGCGAGCAGGATCTGCCGGCCGGTCCCATGTCGGATCCACAAGGTGATCCCCAGCATCAGGACACCGACCAGAAGCAGGACATGGAACGGTGAGACCCCCGCCTTGGCGACCAGTGCCCAGTAGGCGGCCGAGGCGAGCGACATGAGCAGGAACGAGAGGGCATTCGCGGTCGCCAGGACGCGGGCCCGCTCGCCGGGGGACGAGCACATCTGTTGGATCGCCTGCAGTGGAATCAGGAAGAATCCGGCTCCCGTACCCGCCAAGAGCAAGGCAACGGACAAAACCCAGACGTTGAGGACCGTCAACGGGGTCGCGCCCAGCAGGAAGAACACGCCGCAGAACACCGCCCCGCCCCAGACTGTGAATCCGCCGCGGATTCTCGCTCCCGAGAGTCGCCCGGCGAGGAGACAGCCGATTCCAATGCCCAGGCCGATGCTGCCCAGGAGAAGACTGCCCTCGGATCCGGAGAGCCCGAGCGGCGTGGTGTACTCCGGTACCACCGCGATGACCACGATCGCAGCCGCGTAGAACCAGGCCCAGGCCAGTGACGCGGCCCAGATCAGCCCCGGCCGGATCGATCGGATGGTGTCAAAGTAGGAAGCGAACGGGTTCATTCTTCGTTTGAGGCCCACCCCCTGGGCGACGAGACCGCGAATCATCAGGCTCGATCCGAGTCCGATCAACGCGAAGACCACCAGCACGACCCCGACCGCGTCCTCGGAATGGTGCAGGAGGGGCCCACCGATTCCGATGCCGAAGAGAATCGCGATGTTCGTGCTGAGATTGATGATGCCGTTGGCCTCGTTGAGCCGGGCATCTCCCGTGATTTCGCGGATCGATCCGTATTTCGACGGACTGAAGAATGCCGATTCCGATGCAAGCAGCACATAGGCGACGAGGACCGTCCATGGGCTGTCGATGAAGAACCCGTACATCGCAAGGCCCGCGATCGGAACCTCGACCAGTCGGGTCGCCGTGATGATCCGATGCTTCGGCAGCCGGTCGGCGAGCTGGCCCGCGAATCCGAGCAAGAGCACGAAGGGAACGGTCAACATCAGACTGATGATGCCCGTTCCCCCATCGCCCAGAGTGTCGAACCACTTCTGACCGCGGGCGAATTGCAGGAGCAGCACCGTCTTGAGAATGTTGTCGTTCGTCGCGCCCGCGAACTGCGTGATCACGAGCCCTGTGAAATTCCGGTTCCAGACCCTCGTTCGGGGGTCTGCTTGTTCGGTACCGGATTCGACCGGGATCGGATCACTCATGGCCCAAGCCTACCACTGGGCTCGAGAGGAATGCGAGCCGACCGCTCAACGGCCCGGAAATTCATCATCGGTCGTCCTCAGAACGAGATGGGCGTGATTCACCGACGGAGAACTGTTCGAGAACTCGAGCACGAGCGAGGGTGACATGACACGCCAGTAATGAGGCCCGTTTCGCCTGGCCGATCCGGCCCACCCGAATCGAATGGTCTCCGGATCGGTCTGTTTCCAGCGGTTTCGAAGATGGGCCGTCGAACCGGCGGGCCAGACGTCGAGAAGACTCATGACCAGGGCGTCGAGCTCCGCCCGCTGTTCCGTCGACAGAGACGCCGCCTTGACGCCCCCCTCTCGAGGCATCTTCGGCCGAGCGCCGGTCCCACTGCGAACATCCGCCGGCGCGGGGCCGATGCCCATCGCCGCCGCTTTCTGAATCGGATCGAGCGTCTCAAGGAGCCGTTCCGCCCGAGCATCGTCGAGGGCCAACGGCTCGCCGAGTTCCGCATGCGTGGAGGGAGCCGCACCGAAGAAGAACGGCGTCATCGAGACCACACGACCATCGACGATGGCCGCGTTCAAGGAAAGATGATGCCCTTCGAGCCGCCATGCCCAGGCCCCGCGGGCGGCTTCGGCCTTGTGGCCCGAATCTTCCATCACGCTCCCGTTCGGGACCGGCTCGCCATAGAAGCGAATCCAATATTCGCCCGGCCCGGTCCGGACCCCGCCGCCGCGATCCGACGTCGGCTCGACGGCGAGGACTTCTCGCACCCGCCTGAGGCCCGCCTCGCTCAAGGCAGCGGCCAGAAACCGATCGAACGCGGCACGTTGCTCGGGTAGAAGATCGCCCAGCCGCAGCCCGGTCCTGTCTCCGGCGAGATAGGTCCACGTGCCTCGGTCCGCCGCGTTGATCGCCGCCACCGCCTCGGAACGCTGCGATTCACCAAGACTCGCCAGGAAGGACCGGGCGGCGACACCGGTGTCCGGCGTCGCTGCCATGCCATCTGCTCGAGCCGTGGAGATGCCGAGCGAGTCGATCGAGAGAAACGCGATGACGAGAAGCAATCGGAACGGATTCCTCCACACCGATGAACGAATTCGCGGGCGACCGGCTTCGGGTACGGCGTGGTGTTTCAGCACGGCGGGACTCCTCCTGACCATGACCATTGAGGCGGGGCGACTGCGAACAGCCTACCGCCACATACCCTCGAGGATTCTCAACCTCCGAAATCCACCCCTTGGACACTGGCATCCGAGCGTGGTTCCGAGGACCATGTCCCCATGGACGAGATCTCGACCATCGATGCGATTCGGGAGGCATGGCGGCCACTGAACGTGGCCCATCGGGCTGGACGCCGCTACTCCGACGGGGCTCACCTTCGGATCTACCGGAGTCTCTCCTGGGCCGCCCGGGCCGACGAAGCCGCAACGCTCAACGACACGGATCTCGCGTTCATTCTTCGGATGATCGCCTTCAACGCGCTCTGGGGACAGGCTCATGTCCCCGGCGGCGAGAACCTCGCTCAGAGCGAAGCATGGCGGCGTTTCCTCGTGGAACTCGCCGCCTTCGATCTCGATCATGGCAACCGATACATCCCGATCTTCCGCAAGGACGTCGATCTCCTGATGAAGATCTATGGAAGCCCGTTCTTCCATCGAGACTGGTGGGTCGAACCCGGGGCCGAACAACTCGGCTCCCACGAGAAGATCGCCGGAAAGATCGATGGATGGCTGAGCGACGGAAAGATCGACCACCTCACCCGCGAGCTGGTGCATCGGCTCCTGCTCCTTCGAGGCCAGCTCATTCATGGCAACGCGACCCACGGCGGGAAGAAGAACCGCTCGACGGTGGAACCCGCCGCCATCGTTCTGGATCGATTGCTTCGAACGACCCTGGAGATTCTCGTACTCGATGGCGGGCACGCGTTGGATCTTCGCTGGGATCCCGTTCCCTACCCGCCGACCGACGACGCCAACTGAGCTCGCGCATCCACGATCCCGTTCCCCGCTCAGATACCGTCAAGAAGTCCCAACTCGTTCATCTGCCGCTCCGCCGCCTCCGCCCATCCTCGGTTCGCCGCCGGACTTGCCGGAGATGGATGCAGGATGGTTCCAACCTCGAGACCGTCGTTGATTCGATCTGCGAGCGTCGCGGACAATCGTCTGGTCGCGTGCCCGCCGACACCGACCACCATCGTGGGCTGAAGAATATCGACGAGTGATCTCAACGCGGCATCACAGGCCGCATAGAGCGGCTCGCGTTCCTCGGCCGGCAGTTTGTCGGGTGTCCGGTTCCTGCCGCTCGACTCCATGAACGAGAGCGGGCAGTCGTTCCAGATGAAGAACCGGTCGAAGAACGGATCCGCCGATCCGAAACGACTCTCCACCCATCCCCAGAGCCGGGCGCCGCTCACTTCCCGCCGCTCACACTGAAATCCGGTCACCGGCCGTTTGGGATGTTCGACCTTCGGTCGTGACACCGGCTCGTCGATCCCAAGAAACGAACGGACCATTTCGACTTCTCCGAAAGGAACTCCGGTCTGCGCCATGCCCCAGGGCCCGGGGTTCATCCCAAGCAGCAACGCCCGAATCCCGGGCCGGGCAAAACGCCGGAGGTAGGCACGGTGCGGTTTCCAGGCGTATTCGAGGGGGTTGTACACCACATCGACGGGCTCGCCGAACTCGAGCTCGCCCGCCGCTTTGGAGAGTTTCCGAGAGACTCGTTCGACGGCTGAAGCCACTTGTTCGGGCGTACGCATGGAATTCGATCGGGAGCGGGGAGGCATGTGGTCATGGTCCGGGACCAAGCGGCCCGATGCAAACCGGCCGACTCAATACGGGCACCGGGCCGCGATCAATCGCGGCTCGGATCGAATGTCGTCGAAGAGCCCTTGAAGTGATTCAGGAGAGGCCAACGGACGGATCGCGGCCAGCCAGGAGGACCTCTCCGACGGCCCGTCGCCGACCGGAACGCCTTCCTGATCGAGCACTGCCGCGGAGCGAAGCGCCAGCACCCGCTGAATACTGCCAGCCTGCCCATCGACGGCCCCTTCTTCCGGCGTCGCCCCCGCCACATGAGGAGCCAGCCCCTTGATCAAGACGTGATGCAACGAGCGACGATCCGAGGAATTCAACGAAGCGAACCGGAGAAGCCACTCCGCCACCGAACAGAGCGGATGCCCTGGCGACGACCCGCGGGGGAGCGCGTCCACCAACCAAAGCAGCCGACACCGCATCGCTTCGAACTCCGCCGCCTCGACAGACTCCGTCAGCCACCTCCATTGCACGAGCCCCAGAAGGTCGTAGCCCGAGAGCCGGTCGGGATCGATGTCCCGGGAATCCGTCCAGATTCCAACGGCCTCCTTCAATCCAGCGATACTGGCGGCGCCGGGATGCCACCGCCCGGCACTGAAGGCCGCCGGATCGATCATCGACGCTTCGGTGACGAGATGCTCCAACCAGAAATTCTCCTGGCGTCGAAGATTGGTGTTCCCGAGCTTGAGTTCTCTCGCGCCATGATCCTCGAGCAACTCGGTCCATCGGGGGCGGACCGAGAGACAGTCTTCGATCGCCTGCTGACGGAGATCCTGCCGCCCCGTGAGCCGAGCCAGATACAGCAACCGCCGGGCGCGGGTGTTCCTGAGAAAGACCCGTTGCATCGACTGATGTCTCGTGCGCCAACGTTGGTCGAGGTCCACGATCAGTTCGTCGAGCTCCGCGTGCACCCTCGGACCATCCTGAGGGTCTTCAAGGACGCCTTGATCGACGGCGACGATCGCTCGATGAGCCGCCTGTTCGTACTGGAGATAGTCGCCGATCACCCCATCCGGAAGATCACCTCGATGGCGATGCTTTCGGGCGATCTCGAGCCAGATCGCCGCCTCTTCGGAGCGGCCCTCATGGAGACACTTCCGACTTCGAATATCCGCCGCCATCAAGACCAGGATGGGATCGCTCGAACCTTCCGCCGAGGTTCTTCCCCCCGATCTGGCCCCGCCGGTCCGACGACACACCTCCGCGTCGATCTCACGAGGAATGAACGGTGCGGTCGCTTCGAACACCGAATCGAGCGTGGTTTCCAGCATTCGGGCGATATTGAAGTCGTACAGGCCCAAGGCCTGCCGAAGCGCCGCGTGGGGTGGATCCATGGCGACCAGATCCGCGACCAATACCGGCAGTGATGCAGGGTCCGACGGAACCTCCATGATCTCGATTCCGGACCATTCGACTCCATCCGAAGAATGCTCGCCGACCGCTTGTCCGGCGAAACCCGGCACCCCGGCGAAGGACTGGCCTTCGACCACCAGGAGCCGCTGAATCCCCCACCGACGCGCGGCCTCGAGTTTCGAGTGAATGGTGGCGGCCGGCACCGGGGTGAACCGCTTCTGCGCCACATCGAAACCACCGGTCGCGGCCACCCCGGGCCGCGACGCGGCACCGAGCAAGGCCAGCATGCCGGTGACGCCACAGGCCAGCGCGTGACTGTCTCCCACCCCGTCCCGAGGAATCACGATCTCAAATCCCGGCACCGACGCATCCGGAGCGAGAAATCGAACCACCCGCATCAGAGATCTGGCGACCTGATCCGCGACCAGGTGGCCACCTTCGAGAGATCGCCCCGGCATTTCCACCGTGGTCGATCCGAAGCCCGACACCGCGAGTTCCGCCGACACATGACCGAGACGCCCCGGCGGATCCTCGTTGGTGGCGGCCAGGAGAAAGACCGCGGTCGGTGCCAGCGATGCCGGACCGATCCCAGGCCGCAAGGACGCCGGGACGAAAGGCTCCACGTTCAATCGAGATTCGAAGGTCCGCGCAATGGCGATCCAACCCTGTTCGTGCAATGCGTCGCTGTACCGTGCCAACGCTTCATGCGGCTCGTTGCAGCCATAGGCTTCCGCCCAGGAGAGCCGGGACGTCGCCATCGGGCACGCGTCGGGCGATCCACGCAGTTGGTCTTCTGAATCAGGAGTCATGCCGCCGCCGTTTCTTCGAACCCCGACGTGATCCTTCCGAGGATGCCCGAGCCGCCCCGGGTTCAGATCAGGAACCGGCCGCCGTCCGTGGTCTTGATGGCGATGTCACTGCCCACCAATCGAGTCAGCGGATCAAGGGGAAGATCCTTCAAGGAAACCGTCCAGAGATCCGGATCCTCTTCCAATCGGGTGAGCAGAAGCGTCCCCAATCGAACCTGGCGAACGATCTTCGATGCCGACCCCTTGATGCGGACGAAGACATCCCACCAGTCGTCAAGGACCGGCTCGACGATGATATCGAGGCCGGCGGGCGTGACGCCCTGGCCCTTTCGAGAATTGAACTGATCGAGCATTCGCTTCGAAGGTCGGCCGTCAGCGAACAACGCGAGATCCTCAGCGAGCTCGAACACGGGAGCGAGGCGCTGGACACCGCCATGGAGCTTCGCCACCACCCGATGGTCGAGCTCGTGGAGCGGAGTCTGAACGACCGAAAGCCGGCGATCATCGCCAAGCGGCCAGGTCTCCCGCCGAGCAGTCACGATGTCGAAGGCGTCATCGTCAAGCGGAGATTCTTCCGCCGCTTCGACCCAGAGTTCAAGCATGGGGAAGACCGGACCGAGCAATCCCGTCGACGCCGGCTCGACGGCTCGAAGGCAGGACGCGTCTTCCGCATCGCCGATGGCTTCGCCCAGCGCGTGGCCGCCGGATTCTTCCAACACCTTCATGGAGACCTTCGCTGCCTTTGTGATGGCGTCGACGACGTCGATACCCACTGCGGAGGCCAGTTGCGGCCACGCGGCGAACGGCGAGTCGCCGGACACAGACTCCAATCGAGCGGCCCGGAGAATCCAGGAGACGAGGTCGTCGGGTTCCGGCTTCTCCTCGGTACCGCTGACCGCCACACGCCGCATCCACTGCTCCTCGGATGCCAACTCACGGCGGAGCGCTGCCGCCGCCGCACGGGGATCCGGGTCGGATTCGTTCCAATCTGAACTCATGTCGTGACTCCGCGCCGGTGGGTCGCCGGGCTCTGGTCGATCGTTGGAGCCGCGGCGCGATGAGGTGAATCGCGGGAGCCGGCCATGGACCGACCGCGCGAGCCTGGTCGCCGACCGAGGCGTGCCCAACGAGGTTGTTCGAGGTTTGAAAGCATGAAGAGAGGTTCGAGGGCCTGCCGTGGTTCGCCGCGTGGTACGGGCGACCGGTGCTTCAGAGATCGTGGCCCCATTCATTCTCGCCGTCATGAACGGCGGTCACCCTTTCCTGATGACGTCGCCCCCGTTCCAGCACGCGAGACTTCACCGCGCGAGCGAAGCGGCCCACGGAGGCATCGACATCGTGCCGAAAACCGCTTCTGAGGGTGTACCGGCCCACTTCCCCGTTCCTGACCGGGATTCCCGCCACGATTCTCAATTTATCGAGCGGCGACCAGGCGACCACCACCCGGCCGGACGGAAGAAACCCCGCCAGAGCACCGGTGTCGGCGGTCGCAGGCGCGAGTTCGAACGCGACCAGATGAACGTGCCGACAACCCGTCTCGACCGCATCCCGCAGCCGATCCGCGAGCAGCTTCTCGTAGGCGACGGCCAGCTGCTCGAAGGCCTGTCCGGCATCCGGGCCACCACTCAGCGTGGCCGAAATCAGATCCTGCCCGAGGAGTTGACGCCACCGCTCATCCCGCGCCGCCAACACATGTTTTCGAACATGCTGATCCCGTCCCCGACGCGACCCGAAGCGAAGCAGGCCCTCCGGTTCGACGACCGGCTCGGCGGCGAGCAATGCGGTGATCGACGGATGCACCATGTCGACGGAAGACGTCATGGCTCCGACTCCCCATCATCGTCCATCAGTTCCATCGCATGAAGAAGTTCGTCGAACTGTGGAAAGAGCCCGGCCACGCCGGATCGATATTTCGAATTCCTCTTCTCCCCGGCATTCAAGGAAGGCAGGGCAAGCAGGTCTCGAATGCTCGACGCGGAAAGTGGTTCGAAGATTCGCCGCGCCTCCAGCCGCGCCCGGCGCCGATCGATGCCGTCGAGCCGCTTCAATTCCATCGCGGGATGGTCTTCGATTTCCGTGACGCAGTCGGCCAGCCCGTCGTCGATCTCCCGCTGGCCGTCGGCATGGGCTTTCAGCAGGGCGGGGATGCCGCCGACGATCTTCCCCTCGACCATCACACGAATCACCTCGAAGGACGGTCGCCCCTGATCGAGCAGCACCCAGGTCTGCAGCGCGGCGGTCTCTTCCACGGCGGCGAGCCGATCACCCTTGATCTGCAAGTCAAGAACCGGTTCACCTCGCTGAAGCCTCAGAATCAGCGCCAGGCCGGAATCGGGAATTCCCTCTTCGGTCGCCGGCGAGGCGCCCACCTGGTCACCCCATCCCCCATCGAGCCCGCCGTCGTAGGAGACCGGATTGCCCGCATCATCAGGCAGGCCGGTGATTCCACCTCGGCTGAATTTTCTGACCGACGAGATGGCCCGCTTGAGGATGAGCCCCTTCGCCGCGATCTGCTTGAGCGCATCAGCCTGGGTCAACGGGAGAAACGAGTCGTCCCGATACCGCCCCTTGGCTCGACTCCGATCGATCTGTTCGACGAATTCCGCGATGAAATCTTCCGCCGCGTGCGGGTCGCGAAAGAGGTTCCGAAAGGGACCTCGCACCTTCGCCGAATCAGGATCATTCTGCCGCCCGGAAAGAACCACGTTCCACACTCGCCGTTCAACGGCGAATCGAAACGCCCAGACGGCTTCTTCGTCTTCGTGCCCCCTCACCACCTTCGTGATGAGAGAAGCCCAGACTTCCTCGTCATGATTCGAACAACCCGATTCGCCCACTCGAACTCCTTCATTGATCTCGATCATCTTCGAGACGTTCAACCAGCCGCCGGCCAGAGGGCCGCAAGCACCACGCCGTTGGTCACCGCCATCAGGACTCCATCCAGAAAATCAGTGACCATGAATCGGACCGGCTTCCTGAGAAACGCGGCTCCGCAGGTCGGTCCCAGACCAGCCCCAGACCATATGCGAGAAACGCCATGATCGCGGCCACCAGAACAGGGAGCCAGAGCATCGTGATCAGGTTCACGAGATCCTCCATGAAGAGTGTGGGCCGCCCGACCTCGGGCGTCAATCGAAGGACTTGCCCGGGCTGATCGCCGGGCTCAGGAGAGCCCATAGACCCGATTCGCCGTGCCCGAGAGAATCGCAGCCCGATCATCCGGCGGGTACGACGCCAGGAAGCCCCGAGTGGCGTCGACCCATCGCGTGAGCGATCCATTCATCGAACACACCGGCCAGTTCCCTCCCCAGATCGTCCGGCTCGGCCCGAAGGCCTCCACCGCCACACCGAGGAACGGCTCGAAGGTCGCCGGCGTCCAGACAGCCCCTTCCGCGCATTCGATGAGCGCCGAGAGCTTCACATCGATGGACTCGAACTCCGCCAGCCGCTTCAACGCGTCCGACCAGGCATCGTCAAGACCCTCGGCCACGCGAGGACGCCCGAGATGATCGAGGACGAATCTGGTGCCGGGACACGCCGCAACCAGCTCGGACGCGGCCGCAAGCTGATCCGGGCGAATACAGAGTTCGAAGTGAAGGCCGCGCTCCCCGAGCCGCCGCAGGTCCGCGATGAACTCCGGAGCGGCCGGCGCGTCCGCCGATTCGCCCTCGGGATGCAGGACACATCGAACGCCGCTGATCCGGGAGTCCTCGGCGACCCGCTGCGTCCATTCGACGAATCCGGGACGACCCGGCCGCCCCCCGACCACCGCCGACTGGATCATCGAGTCGCCGTCGAGAAGCGCCACCACACCTTCCAACTCGGCTCCGAGAAACGGCTCATCGACCACCGTCTCGACGTAGACGCCACCTTCGACGCCCAAGGGCCTTGCTTCGGCTTCGTACTCCTCGATCGAACACCGCCGATCGAGCGATGGAACATCGACCAGCCACGATCGCGGAATCTTGACCGGATCCCAGACGTGAACATGCGTGTCGACGATCGCTTCCAGCACACGCGGAGAGGACGTTGGATTCTCTGCTGTCACGGCGAATCTCCAGGAGCGAACTCCTGAAAAGGCTACCACCACGGATCCTCATCGTTTTCTTTCAAGAGGAAAGAACGCCCCCGCACCCTTCAACCGGTGCGGGGGCGTGATTCGATCGCTCGACCCTCACGAACGTCACTTCGTCGGAAGCGACTTGGTGCGCCAGATGGTGTCGGCGTATTCCTGAATCGCCCGATCGCTTGAGAAACGTCCGCCGCGAGCAGTGTTCAAGACCGCCGAACGCCACCACTTGTCGGGGTCGGCGAAGAGATCAGCGGCACGCTGGTGGGCATCGATGTACCCCTGCAGGTCGGCGAGATGCCGCCATCGATCGCCCTCTTCGATCAGCATCTCTCGAAGCCTCGTGAAGACCTGGGGATCCTTCCAGGCGAATTCCTCGCCCAACAGGAACTCGACCGCATTGCGGACCATCGGTTGATGATCGAGATGCCAGCGAGGGTCGTACCACGACTCGCTTTCCTCCACCTCGTGGGCTTTCAGCCCGAAGAGGAACATGTGATCAAGGCCGACTTCCTCGGAGATCTCGACATTGGCACCATCGAGGGTCCCGATGGTCAAGGCGCCGTTCAAACAGAACTTCATGTTGCCTGTGCCGCTTGCCTCGGTACCCGCCAGCGAGATCTGTTCCGACAGGTCCGCGGCGGGAATGATGGACTCGGCGAGGTTCACCCCGTAGTCGGGAATGAACACGACGCGCAACCGGTCGGCGACACGAGCGTCCGCGTTGATCACGTCGGCCACGCTGTTGATCGCCTTGATGACGTCCTTGGCTCGTTCGTACCCGGGCGCCGCCTTTCCAGCGAAGACCACGACCCGCGGCTGGGGAAGAAATCCGGGGTCCTCCCGCATTCGATGGTAGAGCGACGCCACGTGAAGCAGATTGAGCAGCTGGCGCTTGTACTCGTGGATCCGCTTGATCTGAATGTCGAACATGGAGGTCGGATCGACGTCGATGCGAAGGTGCTTGCCGATCCAGTCCGCCAACCGGCCCTTGGCCGCCAGCTTCGCGCCAGCGAACGCCTGACGGAAGGACGGATCGTCCGCGTAGGGTTCAAGCCGTTTGAGCTGCGAAAGGTCGGTGATCCACCCATCGCCGATCGTGTCGACCAGAAGCTTGGAGAGATCCGGATTCGCCTGAAGCAGCCATCGTCGCGGCGTGACGCCGTTGGTGATCCCCTTGAAGCGGTCCGGGAAGACCGTCGCGAAGTGCGGCATCAGCCTTTCCTTGATCAGTTCGGCATGCATCTGCGAGACGCCGTTGACCGAGTGCGAGCCGATGACCGCCAGGTTCGCCATCCGTACCTGCTTGGGCTCCCCTTCTTCCACGATGCTTGCCGCGGAATAGGCCTCCGGCACCTGGATCAGACTGCGACCGGCCCCTTCGAGGAACCGGCGATTGACCTCGAGAATGATCGCGAGATGCCTCGGCATGAGCCGCTCCATGAGCGGCATCGGCCATTTTTCGAGCGCCTCGGGCATCAGGGTGTGATTCGTGTACGCGACGGTTCCAACCGTCACTTCCCAGGCTTCGTCCCATCCAAGACCGTGCTGATCCATGAGCACCCGCATCAACTCGGCGATCGCCAGCGCGGGATGCGTGTCGTTGATGTGCAAGGCCACGCGTTCGGGGAGCTTCCTGACGTCGTCATTCTCGAAGAGGAACCGACGCATGATGTCCGCGACGGAACAGCAGACGAAGAAGAACTCCTGACGGAGGCGAAGTTCCTTGCCCGCGGGAGTTCGATCGTCCGGATAGAGCAACTTCGTGAGCCGTTCCGCCTCGATCCGTCGCGAGACCGCGGCCTCGTAGTCACCGCTGGCGATCTCGCGCAGATCGATCGCGTCCGGGGCGACCGCCGACCAGCAACGGATCGTGTGCACGGTCTCGCCACCCCAGCCCGCCACGGGGTAGTCATGCGGAACACCGATGACGTGCTCGCGACCGCCGTGACCGAGATCGCCGAACTGAACCTGCTGGCGCAGATCGCTCCGACGAACCATCCATGGGTCTCCGAACCGAAGCCAGTTGTCGGGGCGCTCGACCTGATAGCCGTCTCGGACTTCCTGCTTGAAGATTCCGTATTCGTATCGAAGCGTGTACCCGACCGACGGGATCGACATGGTGGTCATCGAATCGAGGAAGCAGGCGGCGAGCCGACCGAGCCCCCCGTTCCCAAGGCCCGCGTCATGCTCGAGGCTCTCGAGATTCTCCAGCGAGACGCCGTACTTCTCCAAGGCGGCGCGAACTCGGGGCTCGAGTTGAAGATTGAGAATGTTGTTCCGCATCGCGCGGCCCAGCAGAAACTCGATCGACAGGAAGCAGACTCGCTTGGAACGTTCCTGACGATACCGGTCCCGGGTATCGAGCCAGCACTTCATCAGGACCTCACGAACCTCGCTCGCCAACGCGAAGAACCGGTCCCGATCAGGCGCTTCGTAGAGCCGCTGGGCGCTCTCCACCGCGAGATGCTCGAGCATCCCCTCGGCGATCTCATCGGAGGACACGTCGGTCGGATTGTGGTGGAGAGGCTGCTGCGGGCCGATCGGGGAAGTCATGCTGGTTCACGTCCTTGGAACGAGACTTGGAGAACGCGATTCCTCAGGGGAACTGGAACCGCCCATCGAGAGGCCGTCCGGGCCTCCCGGACAATACGCCCATCTTCCCCTTGATGATCGACCGTTCGGGGTTGTTTCCGGAGGGTAAATCGACGGAACAATCCGGACAAGCACCTCGGAAGAGGATACGGTTCACCGGTCGCCCCGAACCTCCCGGAAAGCCCCCATGATCCCCATGATCCAGACGATCCAGCTGATCCACCTTGCCCCCATCACCGCGATGCTCCTGGCGGCCCCAGGAGATCCCGCCGGCCCCGTGGCCGAGGAGGACCCCCGGCCGAACATCCTCTTCATCATGAGTGACGACCACGCCTGGCAGGCGATCAGCGCCTATGGGCGTCCGGACGGAACCCGGGTCAACCAGACACCCTCCATCGATCGCCTGGCCGCGGAGGGGATGAGATTCGACCGGTTCTTCGTCGAGAACTCCATCTGCGCCCCGAGCCGCGCGGCGTTTCTCACCGGCTGCTTCTCGACCCGCCACGGCATTCCCACCAACGCGGAATCATTCGACGGCACCCANCCGACCTGGCCGAAGCTCCTCGGCGAGGCCGGCTATCGAACCGGGGTCTTCGGAAAGTGGCACCTCAAGAGCAACCCGGTCGGATTCGACGAATGGGGCGTGCTGATCGGCCAGGGGCCCTATTACAACCCGCCGATGATCACACCGGAAGGCCGGGTCCGGGTGAAGGGCTACACCACCGACATCATCACCAACCAGGGCGTCGAGGCGCTCCGGCGATTCGCCGANCGGCGAGACCACGACGGACGCCCGTTCGCGCTGCTGGTCCAGCACAAGGCGCCGCATCGTCGCTGGGACCCGAATCCACGACACTTCCGCTTGTACGACGGAGTCGAGGTCGCGGAACCTCCGACCCTCCTCGACGACTACGCGGGAAGAGGACCGGCCAGCACGATGCAGACCATGACGATCACCCGGCATCTCGATGACCGTGATCTCAAGTTGATCCCGCCCCCGGAACTCGACGACACCCAGCGACTCGCGTGGGATGCGTACTACGACAAGGTCAACGCCGACTATCGCGCCGCGGTCGAGTCGGGCGAACTCTCCGGCGACGACCTGACCCGCGCGAAGTACCAACGCTACGTGAAGGACTACCTCTCATGCGTCGCCGCCGTCGACGAGGGGATCGGCCGGATCCTCGACGAACTCGACACTCTTGGCATCGCTGATGACACCATCGTCGTCTACACCAGTGACCAGGGCTGGTATCTGGGCGAACACGGGTGGTACGACAAGCGATGGATGTACGAAGAGAGCTTCCGAACCCCCTTCGTTCTTCGTTGGCCCGGAAAAGTCCCGGCGGGAGCGACCTCCGACCTGCTCGCCCAGAACATCGATCTCGCCCCCACGCTTCTGGAGATCGCCGGCAAGCCTGCGCCGGACCGCATGCACGGGGCCAGTTTCGCCTCCATGCTCGAACGGGGTGGCACCACCATGCCCGAAGGGTGGCGCGATGCCGTCTACTATCGGTATTACGAGAGCAACGGCCCGCACACCGTCCCGAAGCACGACGGCGTCCGCACGGACCGCTGGAAACTCATCTGGTTTCCCGAGGTCGATCCCGACGGTGACGGCCCTGCGGGCCCCGGCGACTGGGAGATGTANGACCTCGAAGCGGATCCCGACGAGATGCAGGACGTCGCGGACGACCCGGCCAACGCGGAGATCCGCCGAATGCTCGAACGCCGCCTGGAAGAACTGCGAGTGCAGTACGCCGCCTGATCACCCCGGATCGGCGGCGGTCGTCACGTAGTTGGACGACTCCTTGGTGATGGTGATGTCATGCGGATGACTTTCCACCATGCTCGCGGCGGTGATGCGGACGAACCGGCTGTCCCGNCGATACGAGTCGAGGTCCGGACAACCGCAGTACCCCATCGAACTGCGGAGTCCGCCCACCAGCTGATAGACGAAGTCGCCGAGACGCCCGCGATACGCGACCATNCCTTCAACTCCTTCTGGAACGAACTTCCGGGTATCGGTGGTCTTCCCCTGCCCGTAGCGATCCGCACTGCCGGCCGCCATCGCGCCTTCGCTGCCCATGCCCCGATAGGTCTTGAATCGCCGTCCTCGATGAATGACCAGTTCGCCCGGGCTCTCATCCATGCCGGCGAAGAGGCTTCCGAGCATCACGGCATTNGCACCGGCCGCGATCGCCTTGGCGATGTCGCCGGACTGCCTGATGCCACCGTCTGCGATGACCGGGATACCGCGTTCCTCGCAGACTGACACGGCATTCATCACGGCGGTGATCTGGGGGACACCGACACCGGTCACGACTCTGGTGGTGCAGATGGATCCGGGCCCGATCCCCACTTTGACACCATCCGCCCCGGCGTCCGCCAGCGCCTTCGCGCCGTCCGCCGTCGCGACGTTTCCGGCGATCACATCGATGTCATGGTTCTTCTTGATCTCGCGGACGGTCGCCAGGACGTTCTCGCTGTGCCCGTGCGCGGTATCCACGACGACCACGTCGACCTCCGCCTCGATCAGCGCTTCGATCCGATCGAACTGCATGACCCCGGTGGCGGCGCCGACTCGCAGCCGGCCTCGCTCGTCGCGGCAGGCCGCAGGGTGCTTTCGAACGTTNTCCAGATCCCGCATGGTGATCAGACCCGCCAGNCGGCCTTCGGCGTCGACGATCAGGAGCTTCTCGACGCGAGCGCGGTTCAGAATCGACTCCGCCGATCCGGGATCGACGCCCGGTGCCGCGGTGATCAGATTCTCATGGGTCATCACATCACCGACACGGCTTTCGCCATACCGATCGGGATCCAGAAACTTCATGTCCCGCCGCGTCAGGATGCCGACCANCCGCCCCCGGCCGGACCCATCGTCGGTCACCGGGAATCCACTGACGCCCTGCTCCCGCATGAGCACGTTGGCCCGATCGATGGAATCGTCAGGCCCGAGCGTCACCGGATCGGTGATCACCCCGTTCTCGCTTCGCTTGACCTTCTGAACCTCCCGCGCCTGCTGAGCGGGAGAGAGATTCTTGTGGATGATCCCAAGCCCGCCTTCCTGCGCGAGCGCGATCGCCAACGCCGACTCCGTGACGGTGTCCATCGGTGCGGAAATCAGCGGGATGTTGAGGCTGATGCGACGAGTCAATCGAGTCGACGTGTCGGCTGAATCGGGCGTGGTCTGGCTGTAGGCCGGGACCAGCAATACATCGTCAAAGGTGATGCCGTCCTGGATGATCTTGGCTTCCATCGGGAGATGATGCCCCCGGGAGCCATCGGCGTCAACACCCGAACGCCTGAACGGAGGCGACAGCCCCCCGCCACACCCTCCGGAATCGGGAACCAAGGCCTCATCAGAGCCCATTCGAGGCCCGGATGGGTTCTCCGTCTGGTACGATGCCCGGCTCGATTCAAGGGACCGGTTCGTTCTGCTTCGAAGATTGCTTCCCCCCCTGCCGGGTACGGGAACAACCTCGAGACCGACGGCAGGGAGACCTCTTCTTCGAATTCGAGCTGTCCATGAAACCGGATCGGATCCGGAACGTCGTATTGAATCCCGGCGAAATCGCCAAGGACGGTCGAGACCAGACATCTCGTCGTCGCCCGAACGCTCAGCCAAAGAACAGACCAACCGCCTCCCGAGCCGGCACCCACGCCACCGCGGAGCATCAAAAAGGACCAGACGTGCACAGCGAGACGCTCATTGCCGCACCGATCGACCCGAACCTCGGCACCAAGAAGGGTGAGGGTCTCAAGGCCTGGAGATCGTGGCTCGAGACCTGCATCAAGTTCGAAGCCAGCGACCTGATCGTGAAGACCGGCCAATCGCCGCGACTCCGCGTCCGCGGCGAACTCAAGAGCATGCAGGTCGACCCGCTGAGCCTGGAGTTGATGTTCCAGGTCGCGAAGGACATCATCGACGAGAACCAGTTCGATTACTTCCGGAACCGTGGCTCGATCGACTTCGCCTACGACTTCGACGACCGACGCCGATTCCGGGTCAACCTCTTCATGGCTCGCGGCAAGCCGGCGATCGCCGCCCGCCTGATCACCTCCGACATCATGAAGTTCGAGGACCTCTACCTCCCCGACATTCTCGGCGAGGTCTCGATGGCGGCCCAGGGGTTGATCCTCTTCTCCGGCGTCACCGGATCCGGAAAATCGACCTCCATCGCGTCGATGCTCCAATTCGTGAACGAGCGGAAGCGGGTCCACATCGTCACCATCGAAGATCCCATCGAATACATCTTCAACGACGACAAGGCGACGATCAATCAGCGAGAGATCGGGATCGACTGCCTCAACTTCAACGACGCCCTCCGCGCTCTGGTGCGAGAGAACCCCGACGTGGTGCTGGTGGGCGAAATGCGGGATTACGAGACGTTCGAGGCCGCCATCCGTGCGGCCGAGACGGGCCACCTCGTCTTTGGAACGATCCACGCATCAAGCGCCTGGCAGACCTTCGGCCGGATCTACGACCTCTTCCCCGAGAACGAGCGCGAGCAGTTGAGAAAACTTCTCGCCTACAACCTTCGGGCGATCATCTATCAGAAGCTCCTGCCGACGCTTCACAAGAACATCGGCCGGATCCCCGCACTCGAGATCCTCCTCAACACGCCGGCCGTCCAGAAGTACATTCTGGAAGCCCGCGAAGGCGAGTTGCTCCAGATCATCAAGCAGAGCCACGAAGAGGGCATGGTCGACTTCACGACCTCGCTGGTGCGACTGGTGGAAGAGGAATACATCCATCAGGATGTGGCGCTCGGCGCGACGCCGAAGCCGGAAGAACTCAAGATGAGACTCAAGGGAATCTCCTGATCCGCCCGACGGATCGATTCAGAGATCAATCATGGCCATGGAAGAACCGATGCTGACCCTCGCCGCCAACGCCTCCGCCCTGAACCTGGTCGACTTCATCAAGCCGATCCTGATGCTGTTGCTTCTCGGCGTCTATCTCCGCGTTCTGGGATCGATCCTTGAGCGCGACCTGCGATACTTCAACCTCAACGTCGCGATGTGGAACACGATCTTCCTCGTCACGGCGTGCGTGGCTCTGGTCGCAGCACTGACGATTCCGATCTTCTGGGCCGGCCTGCCGGCGATGATCATCATCCTGCTCGCGCCACTGCTCGCCTACTGGAAGCACCGCAACGACGCCGTCCAGGACGAGTCACAGAAGTTCTCGCTTTCTTCGATGTCCATGTCCGATCGGCTCGACGCCCGAAAGTCCCGCTCCAACCAGCGAGCGGCCGCCGCCGTGCTCTCCGGCCCCAAAGGCGATCTCCAGGTTCCCGCCGACGATGACCCGCTCAAGCCGATCCACATGGCGATGGAGGACCTTCTCCTTCCCGCCCTCGAAGCTCGTGCCTCCCGACTCGAACTCGGCCTGACCAAGAAGGGNGGCGCCGCCTCCCAGATCGTCGACAGCGTCCGGTACAAGCGGGAACCTCTCCCGACCGAGACGGCGAAGAACATCATCGACTACCTGAAGCGTGCCGCCGGCATGGACGTCGAGGAGAACCGCAAGCTCCAACGGGCGAAGTTCGGAATCCGAATCAAGAACGCGACTCGGAACACCACCCTTCATGCGACCACCAGTGGAAGTTCCCAGGGGATCCTGTTCCGACTCGACTTCAACCGCGACCAACAGCTTGACCGGGATTATGCGGACATGGGACTCGAACCCGAGCAGGAAGCCATCCTGCAACCGTCGGTCGAGCTCGAAAACCGACACGGAGTCATCCTGGTCGGCTCGGCGCCCGGACAGGGCCTGAGCACCAGCCTCTGCTGCCTGCTTCAGCGTCATGACGCGTATACCACGAACATCAAGACGCTCGAACGCGACGTCCAGCGAATGATCGAAGGAGTCGATCACGTGGAGTTCGATCCCACCGGCTCCGAGATCGACTTCTCGACACAGCTGCGATCGATCATCCGCCGCGGTCCCGACATCATCATGATCAGCGACCTCAAGGACCCGGCGACCGCGGTCCAGGCATCCCTTCCGGGTCGCGACGAATCGGCCCCTCTGATCTACATCGGCATCCCGACCAAGGACGGCGCTCGCGGCGTGGTCCTGGACTGGCTTCGGGCCAATGGTGATCCAAAGGACACCGATGCGATGAAGAAGGCGGCCAAGCCGTTGCTCGCCGTGGTCACGAGTCGAATCCTTCGAAAGCTCTGCACCAACTGTCGCACCCCCTTCAATCCGACCGCCGAACAGGCGAAGAAGCTCGGCATCAAGGACCCCGCCAACACCCAGCTCTACCGACAGAGCGGGCGGATTCAGGTCAAGAACAAGATCGAAGAGTGCCCGACCTGCGGCGGAACCGGCTTCCTCGGAACGGTCGCCGTCTTCGAAGTGATGCCCGTTGATCGCGACGCCCGCAAACTTCTGGTCAATGGCGACTTCAAGGGGGCCTATACCCATGCCCGTCGCTCCCTCGGCATGATGCTCATGCAGGAAGCAGCTCTCCGAAAGGTCGCCCGAGGCGAAACCAGCCTCGAAGAGGTCGCTCGCGTCCTCAGCCCGGAGAAAGCCGGAGCGCCCACCAGCAAGTCGGTCGGTGCCACCACCGGCTGACCACCACGTCTAGAAAGTTCTTCCGCCCGAAAGTTCATTCGAGCCCGGACCGAAACCATGCTCATCAACGCACTCGCCGTCGTCTTCGCTCTCCTCTGCGTCTACTGGTTCGCCTTCAAGGAAGGCTTCTTCAGCAGCGTCGTCCATCTGCTCTGCGTGATCGTCGCGGGCGCGTTGACCTTCGCCTTCTGGGAACCGCTGGCCCTGGCCATGCTTGATTCGTCCGGCGCACGAGAATGGGCGTGGGGCGTTTCGTTCCTGGCCCTGTTCAGCATCTTCCTCTTCATCCTGCGGCTCTCCGCGAACTTCGCGATTCCCGAGAAGATCAACTTTCCGAACCTCGTCGACATGCTCGGCGGCGGCGTGACCGGAGCGTGCACGGGCGTGCTCACCGTCGGCATGCTCATGCTCGGCGTCGGGTTTCTTCCCGTCGGCGACCTGGGCGGCGTCGGTTTCCGGCGTGACGGAAGCGGACAACCCACCACCCGAGGCACCGTGGTCCCGTTCGCCGCGATGACCGAGCGTTTCTACGCCGGGCTGAGCAAGGGCGCCTTCGCACCGATGACGAATTCAGGCAACCTTGCGGCGTCCTATCCCGAAATCGCCAGACAGGCCTGGGCCTTGCAGCGAGACACGGACGAGCGAGGGAGAATCGAACTCACCGCAGCTCCAAGCGACCTCACCGTCGGCACCCCCTACAAGGGCGCGTTCGGCAAGAGCGGCGAGGAGTTCTACGTGGTCCCCGTCAAGGTCAGCAAGAGCGGATTCCACCGAGGCGCCAGCTTCGTTCTTTCCGCGAGCCAGGCCAGACTGGTCGGCGCGGCCAGCGGGAAGCAGACGGCCAAGAGCGTGTTCCCCACCCAATGGAGAGAGGGTGGCAAGGTCTATCCGTTCGACGGCCAGACCAACTACGCGACGAATCTCCCGGGAGCTCAGGAGGTCGCACTCCAACTGGCCTTCCCCGCGGGCAAACTTGAAGGCCAGACGCCTTCATTCCTGCTGTTCAAGGGGCTTCGAGTCCCCTTGGGACCGGCGAGCGACGATGTCGCCGTGCTGGGAAGTGGCGGCAACGGCGGTGGCGCCATCTATGACAAGAACGCCCCGTTCGTCCCGGCCCCCTATGTGGAGACCGGAACTCAACTCGGCGTCCTGTTCAACAAGAACGACGCTCCTTCGGGCATGGAGATCAGCGACGGGGCCGTGACCTTCGCCGACGGCGTCGACGTCCCCTCCTACACCCAGGGCAACCCGAGTCGAAGCCTTCGCGTCGAGCGGGTCTACGAGCTCCCTGGAACCAAGGTGGTTCGGGTCGATGTCAGCCGTGGCAAGAGCCCCATCGACATCTGGGGTGACGTCCGAAACACCGCCGGCGAGGATGCCAAACTCGTCATCGTCGATTCGGATGGAAACACCTATGACGCGATCGGCTGGCTCCACAAGAAGACCTCCGACCGGCTGATGCACATCAAGGTGGACGACCGGAACGGCGTCGACTCGATCGGAGCCGTGCCGATGCTGTCATCCGCCGGCAAGGATTCACTGGTCCTGCTCTTCCGCGTCCCCAAGGGGCGGGACGTGAAGGCCATCATGCTCGGCGACAAGACGATCGCGACCACGAACCTCAAGATCAACTGATCGATTCCGCCCCGATCCAAGGACGGCCGGGCGACTCCGACAGGCCGGCGATCCGAGAAGCGCTCGGGCTCAGGAGTTTTCCGCGAGCCAGTGCTCGACCCACTTGATGTCGAAGTCGGCGGTCTTGAACTCCGGCCGATCCAACAGTCTCCGATGGAGGGAGATCGAGGTCTTCATCGGCCCGATCCGAAACTGCCTCAGCGCCTCCTGCATCCGTGCGATCGCCTGATCGCGGTCGGGTGCGTGGACGATCAGCTTGCCGATCATTGAATCGTAGTTCGGCGGGATTCGGTACCCCGCCCGGGCGTGGGTGTCGAGACGGACGCCAAGACCGCCCGGCGGATCGAACGTCTCGATCAGACCGGCCTGTGGCATGAAGTTGCGATCCGGATCCTCGGCGTTGATGCGACATTCGATCGCGTGGCCATGCACCTTGATCTGGTCCTGAGTCACCGACAGCGGTTCACCGGACGCCACGCGGATCTGCTCCTGCACGATGTCGACCCCGGTGATCATCTCCGTGACGGGATGTTCGACCTGAACCCGGGTATTGACTTCGAGCATGTAGAAGTCCTGGTGCTCATCCATCAGGAACTCGACCGTCGCGGCCCCGCCATACTCCGCCGCACCGATCAGTCGCGCGGCGCTCTCGCAGACCTGATCTCGCTTTTCCCGGTCGACGTGCGGCGCCGGCGCTTCCTCGACGAGCTTCTGATGACGACGCTGACTGCTGCAATCTCGCTCAAAGAGATGAATCGCACCGCCGCGACCGTCACCGATCGTCTGCACCTCGAAGTGACGAGCCTTGGCGAGATATTTCTCGATGTAGACGCTGCCGTTGCCGAAGGCCGCCGATGCTTCCTGGGCGGCGCTTTCGATCGCATCCATGAGCCCGGCTTCATTCTCAACCACCCGCATGCCACGGCCACCACCACCGGCGGCAGCCTTGACGATCACCGGGTAGCCGACCTCTTCGGCGACCTGGCGAGCTTCTTCCGGATCATCGATCTCTCCTTCGGTACCGGGAAAGACGGGCGTGCCCGCTTTTCTGGCCATCCGCTTGCAGGAGACCTTGTCACCCAGAAGCGCCATCGCCTCGGGGCTGGGCCCGATGAAGGCGATTTCACAATCGCGACACACGGTCGCGAATTCCGCGTTCTCCGCGAGGAATCCGTAACCAGGATGAATCGCATCCGCGTTCGCGCATTCCGCCGCGGAGATGATCCGGTCGATTCGGAGATAGCTGTCTGCGGCAGGACCAGGCCCGATGCAGACCGACTCGTCGGCCCACTCGAGCCAGGGACCGTCGGCATCGGCCGTCGAGTGAACACAGACCGTCGAAATGCCGAGCTCCCGGCATGCCCGAATGATCCGCAACGCGATCTCGCCGCGATTGGCGATCAGAATTCGATCAAACATGTCGAGTTTCTCACTCCGGCTTCACGAGGATCAACGGCTGGCCGAATTCCACCGCATCGCCATTCTGAACCAGAATCTTGGCGATGGTGCCCGTCTGCTCCGCCTTGATCTCATTGAAGATCTTCATCGCTTCGATCAGGCAGACCACACTGTCTTCACCGATGGAATCGCCGACGTTGAGAAACGGCGGCTTGTCCGGACTTGGCTTGGCGTAATAGGTCCCGACCATCGGACTCTCGATGGCCACGAGGCCTTCGTCGGCCGCCGCCGGGGCCGCCGGGGCGGCCGCAACCGGAGCGGCAGGTGCGGCAGCCGCTGCCGCCGGCGGCGCTGCTGCAACCGGCGCCTGAGTCACCACGGGAACGGCATTCGAGCCGCCCCGTTTGACCGAGACCTGCTGTTGTTCGTCACGGAGGTCCAACTCGGTCAGGTCGTTTGCGACCATCAAGCGAACCAATTCCTTCAACTTCCGAATATCGATCATCAATCGCCTCCAACGGCGGTGCGGATGGGTGAACTGAGATCGAAATATAGCAGGATCGGAGTCAATATGAAGCGATCACGGGCCGAACCGTCGTGATTCTGCGTCGATCTCGTTCTCGAATCCAGCCAGACTCAGACGTTGCGGTCCTCGGAGCTCGAAGACCGAAGCCCGACGGGCGGCCGAAGCAACTCGGCCATCAGGATCGCCCGCTGAAACTCATCGCGATTTCGGAGTCGCCCCGCCAGCGTGCCGCCAGTCCCGCCGGAATTCGCACCGCGGCTCTTCGTTGATCGAGCCGACGGCGTGGAACTCGAAGGAACGATGGTCTTGGCCGCCG
>NHBO02000044.1 GCA_002167845.2 Phycisphaera sp. TMED9
TATCGCAAGGACGATCTCGCCTGATTCGATGAAGTCGCGTCGGTGGTGACTCCGGATTTCGCAAGTGACGAACACGTTCCGGTCGGGATGGGCCCGACCCGTTCAGGAGACCAGAAGCATGTCCCTCATCGAAGTCGGTCGCAAGGCACCCGCATTCACCTTGCAGGATCAAGCTGGAAAGAAGCACGCCCTCAAGGATCTGGCCGGGAAGACGGTCGTGCTCTACTTCTATCCGAAGGATGACACCTCGGGCTGCACGGCCGAGGCGTGTCAGTTTCGTGATCAAGCTCCCGACTTCAAGAAGGCGAAGGCGGTGGTCTTCGGAATGAGCCCCGATTCGGTCGAGAGTCATCGCAAGTTCGTCGACAAGCATGAATTGAATTTCACCCTGCTCGCGGATCCGAAGAACGCCGACGGAGATCCCAAGGTCTGCATGAAGTACGGGGTCTGGCAGGAGAAGTCGATGTACGGCCGCAAGTACATGGGCGTCGTCCGCACCACCTATCTCATCGGCCCCGACGGCAAGGTTGCGCAACGTTGGGACAAGGTGAAGGTCCCCGGTCACGCCGACGCGGTTCTCGAGGCGATTCGCGAGCTCTGACTCGTCNCCTTCATCTGGANAAGAACGCGANCGCCGAGAGCAGCAGCAGNAGGCAGACGGCGAGCCAGNNGNTCCCCAGAACGAACTCGAGAATCCGGNCTGGGGTGAACCAGTCNCGCCGTCGCAGACGATGGAATCGCGGCATCGCGGCGGAGGCGAGTCCGCACTCCGGACAGGTCGCGTTCCAAGGCAGGTTGACCAGCAGATGGCCGCAGGCCCGNCAACTCGGGTGATCCTGATCGGGCGGTCTGCCGGGGCCTTCGATGCCTGCAGGAAGACCGCACTCCGGACATTTCGCTTGTTTCGAGAGCCCCCGGCGGTCGTAACCGCAGTGTCGGCATGTCGTTGTCGTCATCCGAGGCGTTCGGCGGCCCCGGAGTACACCGACGAGCACCGGGAAACCGATGAAGATGCCCAGGAGAACGGCCATGACCAGCATCGACAGGTCGTTTTGGTTGAACATCCGGCTGCTCCCGATCCCGCTCGTCCGATGTACCGTTCCTCGGCGATCGAGCGTTCGGCTCAGCGTATCATGACCCCATGGCGCAGCCGATCTTCAAGTTCAAACGTCTCTCGGAGCTCGCGGTGATCCCGGTCTATCAGACCGAGCATGCGGCCGGAATGGACCTGCATGCCGCCGCCGCCGCGCCAGTCGAGATTCCGGCTGGAGCAATCACGCTCATTCCCTGTGGCTTCGCCATGTCGATTCCGCCCGGCTGGGAGGCTCAGGTCCGACCTCGGAGCGGTCTGGCCGTGAAGCACGGCATCTCGCTTCCCAACACCCCGGGAACGATCGACGCGGACTATCGAGGAGAGGTCTGCGTGCCGTTGATCAATCTGGGGCACGATGCGTTCACGGTCGAGACCGGGATGCGAATCGCCCAGATGGTGATCGCACCCGTCGCCAGAGTCATGATCGAAGAGGTCGACGATCTTGAGGAAACCGATCGGGGTGGCGGGGGTTTCGGATCGACCGGTCGTTAGCACCCGACGATTCCTTCTAGAATGCCCGGATGACCTCGGCCAACAATGTCGATGTGCCGCTGCTCGATCTGAAGGCCCAGTACGCGACGATTCGATCGGAGATCGAGCCCGCGGTCCAGGAAGTTCTGGAGAGTCAGGTGTTCATCGGCGGGCCGAAGGTGGCCGAATTCGAGTGCCGCTGTGCCGGCTACCTGAACGTGCCGTATGCGGTCGGGAACTCGAGCGGCTCGGACGCCCTGATCCTCGCCCTCGACGCGCTGGGCGTCGGTCCCGGCGACGAAGTGATCGTCCCCACCTACACCTTCTTCTCCACCGCGGGAAGCGTTTCGCGGGTCGGCGCGACGCCGGTCTTCGTGGACATCGATCCCACGACCTACCAGATCGATCCGGATTCGATCCGTCGCGTCCTCGCCGGACGAAAGCCCGGCGCCGTGAAGGCGTTGATGCCGGTCCATCTCTTCGGGCAGGCCGCCGATCTCGACGCCATCATGGCGATCGCGGACGAACACGACCTTCGAGTGGTGGAAGACGCGGCTCAGGCCTTCGGAACCGAGGACGTTCGCGGCCGGCGGGTGGGATCGGTCGGCGACATCGGAACCTTCAGCTTCTTCCCCAGCAAGAACCTCGGGGGCTTCGGTGACGGTGGACTCTGCACCACTCGTGACGAAGCGCTGGCCGAACGGATGATCCGCTTTCGCAATCACGGCATGAAGCCGAAGTACTTCCATCACGACGTGGGATTGAACGCCCGGCTCGACGCCCTGCAGGCGGCGATCCTGCTCGTGAAGATCGAACACCTCGATGCATGGTCCGCGGGACGTCAGGCGAATGCGACGTGGTACGGCGAGGCTTTCGCGGCCGCCGGCGCCGCGACCAGCGCCGTGTCATTGGACGAGGGCGGTCTTCCGCTCCGGACGCCGGAACCCGCACCGGTCGGGGCGCGTCACATCTACAACCAGTACGTGCTTCGAGTGCCCGGGTCGCATCGCGATGCGATTCGCGAGACTCTCAAGGCGGCCCGGATCGGCAACNAGGTNTACTACCNGCGATGCCTTCACGAGCAGGACTGCTATCGGGACATCGGCCACGCCGAGGGCGACTTTCCGCATGCGGAGCGGGCCAGTCGGGAGACGATCGCGATTCCGATCTTCCCGGAGCTGACCGAGTCACAGCGTCAGCACGTGGTCGACACCGTGCTCGACGCGGTCCGCGCGATCTGACCGGATCAGTGCTCTTCAGATCATTCCGTCGAAGGATGTGAGGCCNAGCGGTTCGACCACTCGGAACGCTTCGGCGGTCTCAACGCCGATCCGACTGCCCAGGAACGTCGCCTGNGCATCGAGCCAGTCGACGATGCGTCGATTCCCCGCATGAGCTTTGAACTGGCTTGCGTAGGCGAGGACCGCGTCGCGCTTGCGATCGTGGAAGCCGGTGGTGTCGACGAGGAACGACGGGGCCGGAATCGTCTTCAGGTGCGTGCAGAAGTAGTAGATGATCCGGCTCGGGTGGCGGGGCGCGCCCGGGATGTCGGTCTTGGTCAGNTTCGAGTCGAATCGCGCGTCCTCCACGATCCGGGTGGCGGCGCGATGGTCGGGATGGGCGTCGACCGGATCCGGACAGAAGATCCAGTCGATCTCGTGGGTGCGGATCACGCCTGCGACCGCGTGACGACAGGCGACNGAGTGGACGACCTCGCGGTTCACGAAGCCGTGCTCCCGTCCGAGCATGATCCGTTCGACGCCGAGGATCGAGGCGGCGGCGGCGCTCTCCTCGGCGCGGATGGATGGTGAGCCGTGCGGCGTGGGTTCGCCGTCGGTCAGGTCGAGGAGCGTCACGCGATGCCCGGCATCGACGAGCTTCGCGATCGTCCCACCCATGCCGAGTTCCTGGTCATCCGGATGTGGCCCGACGACGAGCATGTTCACGGTCGAATCTCCTGTTGGCCGGCGATGCCGGCCGTGATGCGGGCAAGAAGATCATCACTTGCATCAACAAGGTAGGTGGTCAGGCGTTGCATGGTCTGCCGATCGTCCTTTCGGGCGCGGGCGGCCGCGAGTTCGGCGAATCCGCGGCAGACCGAAGCGAGATCGACTCGAAGATCGGCCCCCCAGGCCTCCTTCCCCGGTGGGATCGAGAGGACGGCGATGGTCGCCAGGCCGCCGGAGAGATCGTCTTCCATCGGGAGCGCCAGACGGCCCCCCAGCCAGTCGACGAGCCTCAGGGGGGGCGTCTGGGACTCCAGGCGGCCCAGATCTCGTTCGAATCGGGCCGAATCACCGTCAGCAGCGGCGATCGACGCCAGTCGGACCCCGGGCAGCAGCGTCCTGGCGATCCAACTGAGGTCGACTCGGGCGGTGAACCACCCACCCCATCGGTTGCAGATCTCGGCGTTCGCGAGCAGTTCGGACTCAAGGATGGACTGAATGCTTCGGAGGATGGTCCCCAGCCTCGCCAGCCGTCGCATCTCGGCGTGTGATGGTCCGTCGAGTTCACCGTCGGCGACTTCATCGGCCCAGGCGGCGCGAGCGGTGGCGATTCGTTCCAGAATCTCCAACCGACGTCCGCCCGTCAGGCGATCGATGTCCGGATCGAATTCGGCGAGACGGTCTTCGAATGGAACGGGCGCGAACATGGTGAACGCGGTGCGGACGCGGTCGATGGAGGCGGCGCCGCTGGCCCGGGTCGAATCTTCTCCCAGCATGCGGCACCATCCACGGATTCTCCGTCGGAACTCGCCCGCGGCGCCGGGTCGAAGCGAGGTCATCTCGGCCGTGAGTTCGTCGGCGACGCGGAGGCGATCGAGGTCCTCGGTGGTCGCTCGCAGGGCGGCGAGGATGCTGTTGGCCGCCGGATCGGCCAGAGCGGTCGGATCACCACCAAGTCGTTCCAGCTCGGCCGTCGCGGTCCGCACCACGCGACGGTGCCGACGCTGAATCGCCCGCTGGGCGGTGCGCAAGTCCCGATCGATCGGCGCCGCGAGGGCGTTGATCCCGGCTTCGAGCAGCATCACGATCGCGAGCTGGCGATCAAGCAGGAGAAGCGTGGGATCGCCGACTGGATCCACCAGGGTCGATTCGAGCATCGAGCGGAACCGATCCGCATCGAAATCCGAGGACGAGGTCTTCTCCTCGAGGTGCTCGATCCCCTGGCCGATCCGTGCTCCATTTCTCGCGACCAGAAGTTCTGCAGACCCTCGGCGATCCGATGGGTCATCGATCAGTCGGAGAAGCGCCGAATCGAGGATTTCATCAAGGCGCTCACGTAGAGCCGGTCGAGATTCGATTGACTCGACGGCATCAATCGATGCTCGAAGAAGACGCCTCCGGTTCAACGTGTNCTCACCGGAGCCGCCATCACCGGCGTCAGCCATCGCGCGGTCCGCTTCCAGTGCGTGGGTTCGTTCGGGCAGGGGCGTCAACATCGAACTCGAGGTGCCCGGCAGCGATCGTCTNGATTCGATGTTCGGCCATCGGGTGGTGATCGGACGGTCCGAGATCAGCGAGATGGCTCGGCGAATCGGGGCCAGGACGGTGCTCAACGTGGCGTCGAGGTCGCGAAGCGTTCCAGTGTCACTTCGCCGCAGAACATCGAGCCCGGATCGGTTGAAATCGCGGAGCCGCTCGATGGCGGCGATCCGTCGTTCTTCCGAGACGGGCCGCGGCGGTGAACCGACGAAGGTGCCCGGCCGGGCGAGGGAGTCGAGCAGGTCGTCGATTTCAGAGAGACTCGCCGAGAGTCGAATGGCCATCAGGCCGGCGACCATCGCGGCGTCTCCCGTTCCGACGCCACGATTGGCGAGTTCGACCGCGATGCGCCGGAGGTTCCGGCCGGCTTCGGTGACCACCGCGGTGTGTGAGTCGGTCTCGTTGCGTCGATCGCCACCGTCTTCGGCGCATCGTTCGGCGATGTCATCGAGTACGGATCGGGTCAACTCGGGTGCCGCTGGACGGTCGTCGAGGTCGAGACTCTGCGCCGCGGCCTCCGAACCGAGGCCGAGGATCAGGACCAAGGAACATCCCATGGTCGCCCGGTGGGCGGGCGGCATCAGGCGTCGGCGGGGCATCACGCCTCGGCCTCCGATTCGGCGATCACGCGACGGTAGATCTCGTCGAGTTCACGGACCATGGTCTTGCGGTCGAAGGGACCTCGACAGCGGCGACGACCTTCCGCGCCGAGTCGTGTTCGAAGTTCGGCATCACCGCGGAGTCGTTCGATCGCATCGGCCAGTGCCGCGTGATCACCCGGTTGGATCAGGATTCCGGTTTCTCCGTCGATACAGACTTCCGGGGCGCCGTCCAAGGCATAGGCCACCACCGGTTTCGCGGAGAGAAGGCCCTGGACCACGGCGCGAGGAAGACCTTCCCGGTAACTCGGGTGCACCACGACGTCCATGGCTCGGATCCAGTCCGGAATCATCTCTGGTGGAACGAGGCCCGGGGTGTGAACCTGATCCGTCAGGCCCAGTTCTTCAACTCGTGTGAGAAGTCTCTCGGACCAGTAGCCATCGCCCACCCAGAGCAGGTGCAGGTTCGGATCTGCCTGCATGCGTGGGGCGAAGGCGTCGAGAAGGTCGTCATGCCCTTTCAACTCGGCGAGCCTGGCGACGGTTCCGACGATGAAGGCATCTTCCGGAAGCCCGAGGGTTCGACGTGTCTC
Source organism: Phycisphaera sp. TMED9 (assembly GCA_002167845.2). Taxonomy (GTDB): domain Bacteria; phylum Planctomycetota; class Phycisphaerae; order Phycisphaerales; family SM1A02; genus UBA12014. The sequence continues at coordinate 6,242 of NHBO02000044.1, forward strand.
GATCGTGGATCGCGAGTCATCCAGATATGGCTCGACGATCATGCCGCTGCGAACGGTCTTGAATTGACTCGGTCGGCCGACGCCGGCGGCCAGGGCCTGATCCCGCATCGCATCCGCCACGGTGACGATCTCATGGCAGCGACGAGCCGCCCATCGTTCCGCGGCGATGTAGATCGCGTTCTTCGATCTCGACTGGTAGGGATGAAAGGGGAGGCCGTGAATGGTGTGGATCACCGCGGGCACGTCTTCTCGCCACGCCGCGGCTCGACCGAGNACGCCGGCCTTCGACGAATGGGTGTGGACGACGTCGGGACGATGATCGCGGATGATCGACCGGAGTTCCGCGACGCAGCGGAGGTCTCGCCGGGGGGAGAGCTCTCGAATCAGATTCGGTGTCTCGATGGTCTCGATGCCGCCGTGTTCACGCACGGCGGGAAGCATGGTTCCTTCGGGGCCCTCGATCGGTCCGAAGACCAGTGAGACCTCGTTTCCCGCGTCCGCCTGCCCGGCGCACGAGAAGACGGTGTTCTCCTGGCTCCCCCCCAGAATCAGACGCGTCGAGATGTGCATGATCTTCATGGCGAGATCTCCGGGTCGGGCGACGTCACGCCATCGGGAGCATCCGGACCTCGCTCGGGGAATTCGGGCGGAAGCGTCTCGTCGCCGTAGTGAATCCAACGGAGGCAGAGACCTTGCGGAGGAAGGGTCTGTCCCGCCAGACGCCGGTTCTGCGTGGAGAGGATCTCGTCGATGCGTTCGACCGGGAAACGGCCACGNCCCACTTCAAGGAGCGTTCCCGCGATGATGCGAACCATGTTGTAGAGAAAGCCGCTTCCGACCACCTCGAGTCGCACCCGCCGGGGAGATGGGCTGCTGACGGTGCATGCGTAGATGGAACGGATGGTGTTGTCCCGGCCGTGGTGTTTCTGCGCGAGGCCCGCGAAGTCATGCTCGCCCACGAGCCGGGCGCCGGCGGCGGCCATCGGTTCCGGATCGAGATCGTAGGCGGTGCGATAGACGACGTGCCGATCAAAGAGCGGCGGCCAGACCTCGGGGGGCCGGCCGCAGGCGAAGTCGTATCGATAGCACTTGCTTCGTGCGGTCTTGATCGGATCGAAGTCGTCTTCGACGATGTCCGCACGGGTGACCTGCACGTCTTCCGGAAGTCTTGATGTCAGGGCTCTCGCCAGGTTTTCGATCGGGAACTCGCGATCACTGGAGAATGCCGCGACCTGGCCGATCGCATGCACGCCGGAGTCGGTTCGGCTGGCGCCGATGACCGGCGACGTCTCGCGAACCGCCTTGAGAATCGCGTTCTGCAGCACCGATTGAACCGTCCGCAGCTCGGTTCCGTCGCTGCGGACCTGCCGCTGCCAACCGTGGAAGTCGGTGCCGTCGTAGGCGACCTGGAGTCGATAGCGGGGCACTGGCGATCGGGCTCACTGACCGAAGAGGTTTCGGGTCGCGAGCATCCCCTTCTCGGCGAAGTAGTTCATGGCGTCATCCACGCTGTCGAAGATCTTGGTGGCCGTCTCGGTGATGAACGGGCTCGGGCTCTTCTTGGGCTTCCAGACCACGTAGACCTCCTTGGTGTGCTCGAAGGCATGGTGGAGTTCTCGTTCCACGCCGCTCGACAATCCGGGGATACCTCCGGGAAGTTCTGGAATGTAGGAGACGATCATGTCCGACTGGTCGACGAGTTTGAAGTCACGCATGTAGATCTGGCCGTCGATGTCTCCGGCGATGTCCAGAACCTCGCGAGTCGGTATTCGGACCGGTTCATCTCCGGTCTGCGCCGAACCGAACATGTGCTGCGGAATCTCCACGAAGTCGCGCCCGTCACGGGCTGCGGCGATCGCGGTCTCGAGCAGGAGCTTCTCATCCACGTCACCCGGATCGAAGGCGATGAAGTGTTCCGCGATCTGGGCCCGGAAGTCGTCGATCTCCGCCAGAATGTCGGGCATGTCGACGACGTGGCTCATCGGGAACGACGGATACACGCGTCGCATGTCGGGCCGGGTCACCAGTCGCAGGCAGGTTTCAAGTGTCGGTTCATGTCGGCCGCGGCTCAGGATGTAGAAATTGTTCCGGCAACCCATCGCCTCCGCCATCAGCTCGGTCGCGAGGATCTCCTCTTCCCGCCAGACCATGCAGTCCTTCAGGGTCGCGTCGACGATGTGATCTCGATGGAGTCGTTGATGAACCACCTCGACGTTGTCGACCAGGCAGATGAAGAGATCCGGGGCGAGCGCCCGGATCTGATCGAAGTCGAAGGCGCTGAACAGCCCGTGATGCCATCGAAACGTCGCGTGGGTGTTCACCATGACGTTTCGATGCTCGTCGACGGGCCTGGTCTCCGCGATGATGTCCTTGAACGCGGCGCGTCGGAGCGAATTGAGCCTGCTGATCGGAAGATCGAGGATGCGCCCGGGGCTGACGTCTGCCGCCTCGGCGTACATCATGTCGCCGACATGAAACGTGTCGATGGTCTCTCCACGTTCCCCTGCAAGACGCGTGGCGTCTTTGAGGTAGGGCTTCTTGTCCACGCCGATCTGGCCGGTGACGATGGCACGCATTGTGAGACTCCGGGGGGTTCAGGAGTTAGAGGGGATGGTTGATTGCTTTCCGCGAAGCCAGCGGACTCGAGCCCGAGGGGCTCTTCCGTTCCGGCGATGGCGGTTGCTCAGCCACCAATGAAAGAGCGCGGTGGTCGCGATGATCGTCGCGATCACCGCGAAGGCGAAGAAGAGGACTTTCGGAAGAGAGCTTCCGGCGAGCCCGCGTCCGATCAGGATGCCAGCGCCGACCTGGATCGGCGTGGTGATGGCACAACAGATGATCTCGACGATGGTGAATTTTCGCCAACTCATGTGCATGAGGGCGGCGATGGTCAAGGCGGGTGATCGGGTGCCAGGGATGAATCTGGCGATGACCAGCATGCCGCCTCCACGGCGGTCGAACTGGTGCTTGGCCTCGAGGAGGCGTCGCGGGTGGACGAACCGGCGGAACCACTTTCGATGCAGGAGACGCTTGCCGAAGTGACGGCAGATCGAGAACCAGAGGAAGTCGCCCCCCAGAACACCGACATACGCGGCAAGGAAGGTCTTCCACGCGACCATCTCTCCCTGGCCGACGAAGATTCCCGCAGGCACGTTGACCACCTCTTCGCCGATCGGGACACCGAATCCAGAGGCGAGCAGCAGCGCGATCATGGCCATCCAGCCGAAATCACCGAGAAATTGATGAACCAGTTCTTCCATGGGCTTCAGAGCGCGGGCCATCCCGCCCCTCCCGATCGACATCGGATCGCCGGGAGGGAATCCCCAAGTGTATATGCTCGCGTGTCTCTGCTCCTCCTTCGATTGTCAAGGATTCTCCATGCAGCCATCGGCAGGGTCGATTCAGAGGGTGCTGGTCGCCCCGGATGCCTTGAAAGAGACCTGTTCAGCGGATGAGGCCTCGCTCGCGATCGAACAAGGGGTCCGGCGACGTCTTCCGACCGTCGAGGTCGATCGCTGTCCGATCGCCGACGGGGGTGAGGGAACACTGGCCGCGATGGTGGTCGGAATGGGGTTGCAGCCGCAGGCTTGCACCGTTCCAGGCCCGAGAGCGGATCGGCCCCCGGTGGATGCGAGGATCGGCGTCACGCCCGACCGCCGATCGGCAGTGGTGGAGCTCGCCCAGGCGTCTGGTCTCCAACTCCTCGATCCGGCCGATCGCGATCCGGCGAAGACCGGAACGGGTGGAACCGGCGTGTTGCTGCAGGAATCGCTGGGTCACCTCGAGACCGCTTCGGATCTGCGGCCGAAGATCATCCTGGCNGTGGGGGGGAGCAGCACGGTTGATGGCGGGATCGGTGCCCTTTCGATGCTGGGAGTTCGGTTTCAAGCTGACGGTGAACTGCTTCGCCCGCCGCTCTCCGGAGCCGACCTTCTGCGAGTCGATGCGATCGAAGTGCCCCGGGATGTTCGCAATGCCTGGCGTGGCGTCGATCTGCGGATCGCCGTGGACGTCACGAACCCACTCCTTGGAGAGACTGGTGCGGCACGTGTCTTCGGTCCCCAGAAAGGCGCCGACCCGGAAGGTGTCGAGCGACTGGAATCCGGGATGTCGAGATGGGCGAGCCTGCTGGCTCGAGAATTCGGCGAAGATCAAGTTCGACAGGCGGCCGCGGCGGACGGCGCGGGCGCCGCGGGCGGTATCGGATTCGGCCTGCGGGTGGTCCTTGGGGCCGGGATGGAATCAGGATTCGACGTGGTCGCCAGGTCGCTTGATCTGGAATCGAGAGTCGGCGCCTGCGACCTGGTGATCACCAGCGAAGGACGTCTGGATTCCCAGACGATGATGGGGAAAGGCCCCGGTCGCCTGCTTCAAATGGGATGGCGGCGTGGGGTACCGGTGATGATCGTGCCTGGAAGCCTCGGGGATCTTTCCGAGCCGGACCGGCGTCGTTTCGCGGGGATCGTGCCGCTTGAATCGGTCTGTGAGCCAGGGGATTCCATCGCCCGGCCGGCAGAGGCCTTGCGTACCGCCACCGAGCGACTGCTCATGCCCCTCTTCGGGGATGGATGAGGGGGTCAATCCACTCGGAACAGGAGGACCACGACGTGCACCTCGATCGCCCGTCCTTCGCCGATCGCGTCGACCTTCTCGTGTGACTTCCCTTTGAGATTCACATCAGCCACATCGATGCCGAGAATCTCGGCGAGATGGGCGCGAATCTCCATCTTCCGGCTTCCCAGCCGTGGTTGCTCGAGAATCACCGTGGCATCAAGATTTCCGATGCGATAGCCCGCCTCCCGCACGACTTCCATTGCCCGCGTGAGGAACTTTCGAGAGTCCGCACCATCAAAGGCAGGGTCGGTATCCGGGAACAGCTGCCCGATGTCCTCGTGTCCCAATCCACCGAGGAGGGCATCCGTGATCGCATGGAGGAGTGCGTCGCCGTCGGAATGTCCGACCGGCCCTCGATCGTGATCGAATCGAACCCCGCCGAGAATGAAGGGTCGACCCGAGCCTTCCGGGGCCATCGGCTCCAGGCGGTGGAGGTCGTAGCCATGNCCGATTCGAATGGGGGAGCTGGCGGAAGACATGCCTCGAACTCTACCAATCCGAATCCGGGATTGGGGGCCCGGTCAGATCTCGAGCCCCATCGCCGGGGGGAATCACCATTTCGACCTCCTGGACGGCAGATTCGACNTGATCGATCGAAACTCCCGGCCATGAGTTCCGAGTCGTGTCTCAAGGCCGGCACCGGTCCAGACCGATGAAGGTGATACGGACATGGTCCACGCGGGCCGCGCCGTTTCTGCGCTAGCCAGAGAGTCTCGTATGCGTCTTCGACCCCTGNTCCTCACCGCCGCTGGCCTCCTGTTCCTCACCATGAGCGGGTGTGCCTCCTACAGCACCAAGGGCGGTTGGTTGCCGAGCAGCAACTCCACCTTCACCTACGTTTCCACGACGGCGAGTCCGAAGACCATTCGGATCATNGATACGCGGAACGAAGAAGCATTTTTCTCGTTGCGGCTGCCGGTCGGGAAGCAGCTGACCTTCAAGTTCATGGACGGCAAGGGTGACGATCCGATCTACACCCCGGACCGAATGCTCTGGGAGATCTGGGACGCGCCCCACAAGAACGGGAAACTCTCAAACCAATTGACCGTGCCTCCCGCCAGTGCCCGGAGCATCCGGGTTGAGATTCGACCGGCGCCCGAGTGGCCCGAGGATGACGAGCGATACCGACTTCGNGTCGACCTCGAAGAGGATCGCCCGGATCACTGGACACCCAAGGGTGGTCCGATTCCCGACGACGGCGGTACCTGGCCGAACTGATCTGGCCGCGGAAGAACATCCAGTCGAGCACATCACGACCGCTCACCGATTTCGGTGGGCGGTCGTTCTTCATCNAATGGTCGGTGGCGATCCGATCCGGTCGGCTCACCGGGCCGATTCGACCAGGTGACGGAAGGCATCCCCGCGGGCTTCGTAGTTCGCGAACTGATCCCAACTCGCGCACCCCGGACTGAGGAGGACGATGTCTCCAGGGTCGGCGTGTCGCATGGCTCGTTCGACCGCGATCTCCAGCGTGCCGCAGTCCTCGCCACCGCCCCGGCAGATCGATTCGCTGGTGGATCCGATTCCGAAGAGTCCTCCCAGCGATGGAGCCAGGCGGGCGATCGGCTCGAGGTCCGATCCCTTGTCGTAGCCGCCGGCGATCAGATGGACGCAGGCGGGATCCTCCATGCTTTCGACCGCGAGAACCGACGCTTCCGGTGTCGTCGACTTGGAGTCATTGAAGAAACGCACGCCTCGAATCTCCCCGATGAACTCGAGTCGATGCGGGAGGCCGCCGAAGTCGGCCAGGGCCGCCGCGCAGTCAAGGGCGATGCGATGTCGATCGTGCCCCGGGCCTTCGACGAGGTCGAGATGGGCGAGGATCGTTCGGATGGCCAGGAGGGCGTTCGAGCGATTGTGGGCGCCGGGAATCGTGAGTTTCAACGCATCATCGATCGTGGCATCGACGTCGGGATCGGAGATCGGCACCGGCCGGGGCCGATCGCAGGCCGGCGACGAACGAAGGATGGCGTTCTTGCTCTCCGTGTAGTGCTCGATCGTCGCATGCCAGTCGAGGTGATTCGGGCTGATGTTCGTGATGACGGCGATGCCGGGGGTGAACCGATCCGCCGGATCGCCGCCGTCGCCCGCCAACCAATGAAGCATGAAACTGGAGAGTTCGAGAATCATCGTCGCAGTCTTCGGCGGCGGATCTTCGAGAAGAGAGCCGCCGATGTTGCCACCGAGGCGCGGCGTCAGGTCCGGCCGGACTCGGCTCAAGGCGTGGAGGATCATCGCCGAGGTGGTGCTTTTTCCGGCGCTCCCGGTGACGCCGATCACCCGGTCGGCCGGATGATCGGCGATCGCGAGACGAATCTCCGTGAGCATTCGGGCACCGGCCTTGCGGGCGAGTTCGAGAAACGGGTTGTCCCACGGATGGGGGACCGCCGGATTGACCACCACGATTTCCGCCGATGTGAAGTCCTCCGGAAGATGTTCGCCGAGGTGGAATTCGATCTCGAGGTCCTGAAGTCCCTCGAGGGCATGCTCGAGGGCCTCGGCCGGCCGAAGATCCGTGACCAGAACGCTCGCACCCGCGTTGCGAAGATGCCGAGCCACCGCTTCGCCTCCACCGAAGNCGCCGAGCCCCATCACGACGGCTCGCCGANCGGCCAGAGGACCGGGGAACGGATCGAATCCCNNCGGNGGATCGATTGANNTCGAGGAAGCCATGAGCGGAGCGTAGACGCCGATACACTCCTGTGCCATGTCCGGGTCTCCCACTCATCCCCAGNCGGCCGACAAGTCCGCGGCACCACGGAGCCAACTGGCCGTGGCTGCCTTCATCACGTCGTTGGCCTTGTGCTGTCCCTTGACCGGCATGGTCGCGGTGTTTCTGGGATTCCTCGCCCATCGACGGATCACGGCCAGTGGTGGCCGGCTGGGCGGTCGCCGCCTGGCTCTGGCCGGGATCGCCATCGGGACCGCCAGCACCGTCATCTGGCTCTTCAGCTGGGACGCGTTCGGGAAGTGGTACCTCGAAGCGCTCGAAGAGCGGATGCTGGGCACGACTCGGAGCATGATCGAGGACGCGGCGGAAGGGGATCTCGCCGCCGCGAGCCTCGGTTTCGATCCGGCCTCGACGCCGGAACAGGCCGAACTCGCGGAATTCGGCGTCGCCATCGCAGATCGGTTCGGTGAACTCATCGATATCGAACTCAAGGATGCCGTGATGCTCGGGGATACGTTGGACCCACGTATGGAAGTCCGTCTCGTCCTCGATTTCGATCCGGGAGGAATTCGATACGGCGCGGGGGCGTTTTCATTGAGAGCGCGGGCGCTCGATGACGTCATCCCTCAGCCGAAGTTTCTCTGGATCGAGATCGTGGATCCACCCAGCCCGCTTCTCCGGCTCGGATCCGAGCCTGCGGGAACCGGCGATGAAGGGGCTGAAAGCGGCGTTGAAGATCCCGCAGCGGCGGTGGAGAACGGCGTTGGGGGATCGCAGGACCGGACTTCCGGGGCCTGACGAGTCTCCCGAGGTAGACTGCCTCGCAAGATCGCGCCGAGAAATCGGAACAAGAACTACGAACCCCTCACGCACCGGGTGCTCGTCGCCCGGAACCTCGTTGACAGGAAGGCCAGCATGAACACCGACGTTGAATTCACGGAGTCGAACCAGATGAAGCCCATGAGTGGCATGGCCGTCACTGGATTCGTGATGGCCCTTCTGTTCTGCATCCCGGTGCTCCCGCTGATCGGGCTTCTGCTCGGCTTGGCGGCGTTGGGTCGAACCAGTACCGATGGTCCGGTGAGAGGCCGGCCGTTGGCGATCACGGCGATCATCCTTGGTCTGATCTTCACCGCCGGGCAGGCGTACACGACCGTGAAAATCATTGAAGTCGGCCAGATGGTCGCCGACTCGTTCATGGTCGTCCTGACGGGTCCGGACGATGCGATGGAAGGCGCTTTCAAGGGTGATTCAGCTCAGTCGAAAGACTGGTGGTCGGCCGGGCAGGAGCCATCGGAGGCACAGACCACCGCGTTCGTCACGGAAGCGACGTCCCGATTCGGCGAGTTCGAGTCCGCCATGCCGGTCGATGGTGATGACCCACCCTTCGGTCAGGCCAGTTTCAGCATCCCCTTCAAGTTCACCTTCTCGAAGGGTGAGTATGACGGGAACGTTTCATTCCAGGCATTCACCGGCGATGGGGGCTTGCCTGAGGACGGCCGGTTGCTCGGGATCGTGAAGGTCACCGTGGTCGACACCGACGGGACCGAAGTCGTCTGGGAGGCGGCCAAGGCCGACGCGAGTGAACCGGCGGGATCGTCGGGCGAGGGCTCTGACGACACGGCCGAGAAGACGGAGTAGGAAGATCATCCCGCAAGGCCGAGTCATGCCGTTTCATGCCGTTTCATGCCCTTTGATGCCGCCCCCACTCGTTCATGGGTGAACAATGAGTTCAAGCACCATCCCCGAGCCCGGCGAACCGATCATCGAGGTTCGTGATCTGAAGAAGATCTTCGGTACCCAGACGGTGCTCGACGGGCTCACCATGGATATTCATCGCGGCGAGACGCTCGTCGTGATGGGCGGATCCGGTTGTGGGAAGTCCACGTTCCTCCGAATGCTCATCGGTTCCTTTCCCCCGTCGGAGGGAACGATCTCGATGCTTGGGAATCGGATCGACCAACTCGACGAAGAGGGAATGAACGAGATTCGAAGCAACTTCGGGATCCTGTTTCAGTCCGGAGCGCTCTTCCAGTCGATGACCCTGGCCGAGAACGTGGCGCTCCCGCTCGAAGAGCACACGGATCTCGATCGAACCATCATCGANATCCAGGTCAAGATCAAGCTCGAACTGGTCGGTCTCCGAGAACATGCCGACAAACTTCCCTCGCAGATCTCAGGCGGAATGAAGAAGCGTGCCGGCCTGGCCCGAGCCTTGGCGCTCGACCCGTTGATCCTCTTCTACGACGAGCCTTCCGCAGGTCTGGATCCGGTCACCAGTGCGGAGATCGACCAACTCATNNTCGATCTGACCCGGAAGCTCGGGGTGACGAGTGTCGTGGTCACGCACGAGATGGACTCGGCCTTCACCATCGCCGATCGCATGGTCATGCTCGACAAGGGGCGGGTCCTGCGCATCGATACCCGGGACGCATTCGACGAGATCCGGAAGATCCCCGCCGACGAGATCGAGAAGCTCACCATCGACGAGCAGTTGATCAGGCAGTTTCTTCGAGGGGACCCCGTCGGGCCGATCACGCAGCGTCGGGCGGAGACCAACTATGCGGATGATCTCCTGAGCACTGCAGGACCGTCGATCACCAGCAGTCCCTCGGTGGAAGCGACCCGTCGTTCCAAGTAGATTTCTTCCCGGGGCATGAATCGCCAGTCGATTCAAGCTTGCATGAAAGAGAAAAGCGGGTGGCACCTGATGGTG
>NHBO02000045.1 GCA_002167845.2 Phycisphaera sp. TMED9
AGGTGTGCTGCCCAAAATAGCACGCAGTAATGCACATTCCCTCCCCCATTCTCGCAGACCTCTTCTCCCCCGCCCCCGGCTGCGACACCTGGAAGCAAAATGACCCTAGAGATCAGAGCCGATTCTGCGAGCAAGGTCGCCACAGCACGGATGCCAGCCGGTCGGTTCCTGCTGACCTCCGCCTTCGGCGAGGCGCGAAACGGGATGATCGTGACCCAGGTCCAGAAGTGTGCCGACGAACCTCCAACCGTCACCGTGGCCGTTCGGAAGGGCCACGCCCTCAGTCCACTGATCCGAGACTCGGGAACCTTCGCACTCTGTGAGATCGCCGACGCCGACCTGCTTCTCTCGAGGCTCTTTCAGCGTCCAAGCGACCTGCAGGGCGATGACCCCTTCCTCGGACATTGCCTGGTCCCGGAGACCCAGTCCGTCCCGGTCCCGACCGCGGCGGCATCCTGGGTCGTCTGCGAGTTGATCCGGCACCTGGACATCGAAGCGGATCACGAGATCTACATCGGACGCGTGACGCAAGCCGGCGTGCATGATCTCACCGAGGAGACCCCGAAGAAGAGCAAAAGACGGATCTCAGCCGATGCCACTCCTCAGGCCCTCAACGGAAAGGGAAGCCGACGGGAACGTCGAGGCACCGACGGCCGCGCGGAGCCTGGAACCAAGGCCGAACTGCAGGAAGAACCGACGAAGACCGGATCCACGAACTGAAACCAGTTCAGCCACGGGCTACCATCGTGGCATGATCCCCGACTCCCCCACCGCCGCAAACCGACTTCTCATGGACTATCGCCGCGAGGCGATCGATCTTGGCCGTCCGATCGTTCCGATCATCGATGCGCACACGCATATCAACGGCACCGAAGCCGCCTCCCTATTCGCCGAAGTGATGGACCTTTTCGGGATCGAGGCCGTGTGGTCGATGACCGCCCTGGACGAGGTCGAACATGTCCGCGAGGCCCTCGGAGGACGCTTCGAACCGATCGCGGTTCCCGACTTTCGTGATCCCGATCGCCGGGCGGCGCACGGCGACGGATATCTCCAACGAATCAAGGCGTATCACGCCAAGGGGGCTCGGATCGCGAAGTTCTGGTCTGCGCCCCGCATCGTCGACTTCGGCGAGGAGGCTGGTGATCCCGCGATGCTCCGACTCGACGGCCCGATCCGACGGGCCGGAATGCAACTCGCCACCGACCTGGGGATGGCGATCATGATCCACGTGGCGGATCCGGACACCTGGTTTGCGACCAAGTACTCCGATCAATCAAAGTACGGAGACAAGCGATCGCAGTATGAACCGCTCGAAGCGGTGGTCGCGGATTATCCCGTGCCGTTCATCGCGGCGCACATGGGCGGCTGGCCGGAAGATCTCGACTTCCTCGACGGGCTTCTCTCTCGACATCCGAATCTTCACCTTGACAGCAGCGCCACCAAGTGGATCATCCGCGAACTGTCCCGACACGAACCCGTCGATCTGATCTCGTTCCTGCAGCGACATCGGGGGCGCATTCTCTTCGGCTCGGACATCGTCACTCTGGACGAACATCTGAGGGTTGCGAAGGAGGATGAGGGGAACGTGATGGCCGCAAAGGCCGGAAGCCGCGACGATGCCTTCGATCTGTATGCGAGCCGATACTGGTCACTCCGACGACTCTGGGAGAGCGATCACGATGGCGAGAGCCCGATCGCCGATCCCGATCTGGCCATGGTCGATCCCGATCGGTTCGAACCACTCGATGCACCAAGGCTTCGTGGAATGTCGCTTCCGCCTTCGGAACTCAGGACGCTCTACCGTGAGGCGGCCATTGGATTCGCCGAGTCCATTCCCACGGATGGCCGACCTTCCAAGGCGTAGTCCTCGAGACGGAGCCAGTCGGGCCGTCCCGAGACCAGACCTCGTCCGTGCCGAGCCGCGGCGGCATGCCCCATGTCCACGGCGAGAGACGGCTCGTCGACCATCCTCATCAGAACCTGGATCAACGAGTTTCGATCTCCGATCGGCAGCAGTCGCCCATCGACCCCGTCTTCGACCAACGAGGCGGCATTTCGGCGGTCCGACGTGATGAGTGGGACACCACACGCGAGCCAGGCTCGAAGGGCCAGAACCGAGACCGGCGGATAGGGAGGCGCGTCGGTCCGATCGATGGTGACCACGACATCGACGGCCGGTGCCACCACTCTCGGATCACGAACACGCTCGTCGAACACCAGTCGCACGGCTTCGCCGCCGAGACGCCCATCACTCTCGATGAGCCGCCTCGCTGCGGCCATCGCCTGACCCGATGCGGGATCCGCGACCAGCGTCAGGCCCCGACCAGCGACCCCGGCCGTGGCGGCGGCCGTCAACATGGTGGAGAGGGCTGAACTGGAAGGCGGATCCGCGGACATCGCGACCACCAGTTCATTGGCTCCTTCAACGCCCCATTGCCGACGAATCCCGGCGCGATCGACTCGACGTCCGCTTCGATGCGCGACATCCTGCATCGGAAAGTCAGTCGCCGATCTCGCCTCGCCGATCCGCCAACCTCTTCGCGCGAGCTGCGGGCCGATCTCCGGACCGATCGGATGCACCCGCGCCCGACTTCTCCGCCAAGGCTCGATTCGCGGGGGTCGACCCGAGACGGCGGCGATCTGACCGACCACCGGCACCCGATGATCCGCACCCAACGCGGCCACCAGTGCGGACTCGGACCACGCCATGATCCGACCGATGGGCCCGCGACCGGGCGCGTTCATCACGGTCCGAAGGACTCGAGCCAGCTGCGGCGAGGCAAGTCGCGGAACACGAAGAGGCATCGGAACCGCACCGTCGACGACGACTCCTCGAGCTTCGGCTTCACGGACACGGTCGCACCCGCCCAGGATCACCAGGGAGTCTTCTTCCTGCAGGATCGACAATGCATCGCACAGCGCCACGCCACAACCCGGGGCGGCCGGATCCAGGACATGGGCCGTTCTACTCATCGAAATCGGACTCCGAGGCGAATGAGCCTCGAGGATCAGCGGACGCCGAGGTTTTCACCCAGATCCACTCGCTCGTGCTCGTAGAAGAGAAAGCCGACGTTCTTGCCGAGATCCATCGCCAGATCATCTTCGACACGTCGCCGCTTCGCGAAACTCTCGAAGTTGATCGGATCGACCTCACGAATCTGGCCGATGACCTCCAACCCATTGGGATCGGCGATCGGGAACACTCGGATCCCCGCCGCCAGGTCAAGGACCTTGACGCTGCAGACCGCCGTGGGTCGCGGGGTGTAGCCATCGAGCGTCATGGCGAATCCATCGAGCGAGACGTAGATGATCTGCTCGACACCGGCCTCCCGGCCGATCCGTTCGATGCTCACGCGGCTTTCGCTGGTCTCCAACGCCCGGGCGAGCGCAAGTACATCGCGCGAGTCCACCATCATGCTCGAAGGAATCGTTCCACTCGAGATGAGGTCGTCGGTGATCCGAACCCCGACCATCGAACGGAGTGAAGTCCGGGGGAACGCCGTGTTGGGGTCGTCGACGAACACCGCGGTGCTCGTCTCGCGCAACTCGTACTGCGCCGGAATCGTGCCCGGACCTTCGAGCACGTATGCCACGGGCACGACGATGTTGCAGCCGGCGATCACGCCGCCGGCCACGACGATGAGCAACAGCGGCAGCAGGCCGCGACATGATCGTCTTGCATCAGACATCGGGGTACTTGTCCTCAATGTGATCGAAGAACAGCCAGGCGGCTTCCTCGATGAAGGTTGCGAGCAGTCCCATCTCGATTCGCTCCTCCGTGGAGCTCTCTCGCCCGAGTTCCGCGATCTTCGGGAACTCGCCACTCACGTCGTAGGCTTCGGCGAAAGCGTCGGAATCGAACCCATCGAGTTCGACGATGCCGATGGAGGCCCCCGCCACGCCCTCCCATTGCCATCGGTTCCCCGGGGGATTGAGGCGGAACTCGAAGATGTCGATCCAGACCAGCCGTTCGACGCCGAGCTCCTCGCAGACCTCGCCGTACGGCATGGTCTCCCAGCCCGGCTTGTGATACGTCCAGTCGAGCACGTACCGCGGATCGAGAACCTGGATCCCCTCGACGTTCTGCGCCAGTCGACGACTCATGTTGACACAGACTTCGGCGACGAGCTTGGGGAACTGATAGAGCGTGGACATGTCGGTCTGAACCACGACCGCCACGGTCTGATTCCGAAGACCGTCGTACTCCGCGAGCACTTCGACCTTCTTCTCACGCTCGATGTTCTGACCGATCACGCTCGCGATACCGAAGACCTGACAGCCCTGCATGACGCCGACGCCTGCCAACAGCGCGAGGGCGACCATCATTCGGACGGTGGCGGCCCGGTCTCCACGTCGCTGATTGATCTTGCCGGAGTTGTTCGTGATCATTTTCATCATCTTGATTCCGATTCGAAATTCTCTTCGACCCTGTCCACATCAACTCATCGAAGCACGTCAGAAGTATTCCCGGTGGTCACCGATCTTGTAGGCCCACGCCACGAGGAGCAGGACCACGAACACCCAGAGAAGACGTTTTCCGAACAACCCCGAAAAGAACGGAGCAATCATCGATCCCGAAACCGCGGTCCAACCTCCGACCAGCACCACCATGGCCGTCGCGACGGCGAGCAGTGCTCCGAGCGGTTGTGTGCGGAAAGACTCCAGAAGGTTCCCGTGAGCGGCGAAACTGAACGCCGTCGTCATTCCACACGTGGGGCAAGGCATGTTGGCCGCCACGATCCAGTTGCACGGCGGAAGCCCCATCTGCTGGTGCGTTCCGAGTCCATCCTCGGAAGGCGTCAAGATCCAGGCAATCATCAGAACCGACGCCGCCGCCAACGCCGCAAAGCCCGAGCCCAGTCGGACGCTGCCGGCGGCTCGCTGAGGAATCGCGACGCTCCACCCCGCGGACGCCCAATCAGGAGCCACGGGAGGCGGTGAGGAAGACCCCGGTTCATCTGCCATCTCCACAGGCTACCGAGCCCGAGTTGACGAGGCAACGAAGTCGCCAAAAAACCAGTGTCTTGGCACCGTGAATCGCTTTTTGGATCAAGCATCCTCCAATCAACGGCTGGCCGATCGCTAGCATGCATTCATGACCAGCAATGCATGGCTCGATGCCCATCTCGATCTTGCCTATCTCGCCGGCGAGGGCCGGGACTTCCACCGTTCCGTGGCGGAGCTTGAAATCGATGGTTCCGTCACGTGGCCGGACCTCGCGGCGGCGCGAATCGAGACGCTCTTCGCCACCATTTTCACGGAGCGAGACGGCCCTCCGGGAGAGCCCGCCGCGTACCCGGCCGATGATGCGGAGGCTGCGGAACGCGCCGGCCGTCGACAGTTGAGCTGGTACGAAGCCGAGGAAGCCGCCGGCCGAGTCACCATCGTTCGGAACCTCGCCGATCTCGACTCCGAGGTCACGCCACGCCTGATCCTTCTGATGGAGTGCGCGGACCCGATCAAGACGCCGCAGGAGGTCCCCTGGTGGACCGAGCGAGGCCTCCGAGTGGTCGGCCTGAGTTGGGCGATGGGTTCCAGATATGCCGGGGGAAACGCTCGCCCGGGAGGGCTCAGCGGCGACGGAGAAAGCCTGGTCGACGCCCTCGAGGAACACGGCGTGGGCCACGACGTCTCGCACCTCTCTCCCGCCGCCTTCGACGACCTGCTCGCCAGAACCTCCGGCCCGGTGTGTGCCACACACTCCAATGCCGCCGCCATCACCGGGCCGAACGACCGGCACCTTCGAGACGATCAGATTCTGGCGATCGCCGATCGCGATGGCGTCATCGGCCTGAATCTGTTCGGTCGATTCCTCCGCGGCGATGACAAGCCGGCCACCGTCGAAGACTGCCTCGATCACATCGAACACGTTGCCGCCCTCGCAGGCCGGCATCGAGTCGGATTGGGGTCCGATGCGGATGGGGGCTTTGGAGCCTCATCGCTTCCGGAAGGACTCCGTGACCTCCGACGACTGGACCGACTGACCAGCGGTCTGGCCGATCGAGGATGGTCGGAGACGGAAACGCACGGCTTTCAGTCTGGAAACTGGAAGTCGTGGCTTGAACGACTACTGACACGGTGTTGACAAAGAGCTAAACTGCCGTTGCTCTTGCGAGCTCCATCCCCCCAAGCAAACCTGAGAATCGAAACTCCATGACCACGCGCCACGCCACCATCCTGACCGCTGCCGCCTGCCTCACCACCGGCCTCATGCCGACCTCGGCGATCGCAGAAACCTCGATCAACCTTGACTTCGCGGCCGGAATACTCGCCCTGCAGGAGGAGGCCAGAGAGGAAGCCATCATCAACGGCGACGGTGCGACCTCGCCGACCGACACACCCGGTGGCGGACCGACCGCCGAACAACTGGCCAAGGCGGCGCAGAACCCCGTCGCCGACATGATCAGCCTTCCGTTCCAGAACAACCTGACGTTCCCCACCGGCCCCGGAGACAACGCCCTCTGGGTACTCAACATCCAACCGGTCATTCCGATCAAGATCAACGAGGACGTCAACCTGATCACCCGGACGATCCTCCCGGTGATCGCCTCGCCTTCGCCGGCCTCAGGAATCTCGAGTGACTTCGGAATCGGCGATCTCCAGTTCACGGCGTTCTTCTCGCCCGCGAAGTCCGACGGTCTGATCTGGGGCGTCGGACCAGTCTTCCAATTCCCGACCGCCACCTCGGATCGACTCGGCACCGATCAGTGGTCGGCCGGCCCCAGTGTCGTCGCCCTTTCGATGCAGGGGCCGTGGGTCATCGGCGGACTGGTACAGAACGTCTGGTCCTACGCCGGATCGGGCGGAAACGACGTGAACGCACTGTTGGCGCAACCCTTCGTCAACTACAACATGGCCGACGGGTGGTACCTCACGACGTCTCCCGTGTTCACGGCGAACTGGAACGCCGACTCCGACAACCGATGGACCATTCCGGTCGGCGGCGGCGTCGGAAGAGTGATGCGGATCGGTTCACAACCGGTGAACATCCAATTGCAGGGTTTCTACAACGTCGAACGACCCACCGGCGTGGGCGAATGGAACATCCGTTTCCAGGTGCAGCTGCTCTTCCCCGCAGGGTGATCACCGCTTGACTCGCCCGTGACGAAGTCGATTCGGGATCAGCCCGGGATCATCCCGGGATCAGCCCGGGATCATGGCGTTCTGTTCGCTGTTGAGCGGAACGCTTCGACGCTCGCCGTCATCGTCGATGACCAGATGAAGTCGAAGTCCGGTGCGGTGCAGATCGGCGACTCTCGGCGCGTCCGTGGTGAACACATGGATCATCGAGTCACCCGAAAAATCGGTGGCGCTGGCGATCAGTTCGCGATTTCCGTGCAACCAGGCATCCGCGATCCGGGCGGACTCGAGCTCCGCNTCCGAGCAAAGCACATGAACCATCCCCGCCGCGTCGGCGGCGAATTCGACCCCGGGCGCAATCGGGCATCGAAGACGGGTCGGCTGAAGCGTGGGGAGAAGGCCCACGAATCCACCACCTTGGGAATCCACGGGCAGGGCGACATCCGCCGCCGATTCGGGCAGGCCCATCTCCTCGGACCCTTCGCTGGAGACGTCCACTCCGGGNTCGTCCTCGGCGACGAAGGCGGGCTCGCCCGGCGCCCCGATGGGCGAAGGACGGAGCCGAACCGAACGAAAGCTCGTTCGCGGCCGACCGATTTCCGCATCGGCGGCCGTTTCGGGGAAGAGCGGCTGCATCGCGCCGGCATCCGTCGCCCGGCGGCCGAATCCCGATGACGAATCCTCCGCCGCATCGTCCATGACGCCCTTGGGCTCCTCGAATCCAGCCAGCCGAAGACCGCCCGTGTGGAGCGGCGGTTCCGGGATCGGATCANCAGTTTCCTCGGGTCGGTCCGCGACTTCGGGACGAAGTTCCGCGAGATCAAGCGACGCACGGATCGCGGAGACCACGTCTTCGGTGCTCCTTCGNACCGATTCATCGAAGACCAGTCGCTGAGATCCCTCCACCACATCAAGCCGTCGAACCGTCGCCACCACCGGCAACGGCCGGTCAAGGTGTCTGGTCGCGGCCTCGGNCAACACATCGCCGGCGCTCTCGGCCCGTTCGGGGTCGGCGCCGACCACCACCAGCCCGAGGTCCAGCGGACTCTCCGACGGNACTCGCGCCGCGGCGCTCTTGGCGAGCCGATACGCCTCGATCACCGCTGGCTGTTCCGCCGCGGTCAGAATCACCACTTCGTCGGCGCCGGCGCGAACGGCTTCCGCGGCGTCCCGGTCATCGACGCAGACGATCCAACGATGNAGTCCGTCGGCGAGAATCCCGGCGGACTTCGCAAGATCCACACCTTCGGGGCGACTGATCGTCGACTTCGAACCGAANATCTCGATCGAACATCGCCCACCTTCCAGGCGAACCAATCCCGTCGGCCCCGACTTCTCCGCGATTCGATCCGCGTACTGAGTCACCCAGAGGCCCGCCATCACGGGAAGATGCCCGCAGATCGCGATGGTCAATCTGGGTCTGGCGGAATCAGGCTGGACCGGATCGTCGGCCTGACCGCTCCGATGAGGCTTGAGATCACTCGGCGCCGTGCCTGGCGACGGATCGTCGCTGAGGAAGAGGGCGGTGAGTTCATCAAAGGGATCGCGGGCCGCATCCATGCTTCACGCTCCGAAGTTGAAGATCGACGTCACCGCCGATCCAGAAAGCCGGCGTCCGCCGGCGAGTACCTCAGGTCGACTTCGCGACACCGATGCCGCTGACTCCGACCTCGTTTTCAGACCCGACCGTCGCCTCGATCACGCTGGCNGGCCGGCCGTCCGGACCATCGACCACTCTGGGATTCGAAGGGTCGAGCATGGCCTTTCCATCCACCACCAGGCGATATCTCACTTCGGCCCCACCGGGAACTTCGATGCCGACCCACGCTTCGCCTTCCGCCTGATCGGCGAGTGAGCGGAGGGGAAGTCCGGATTCGTGCCATTGATTGAAGTCGCCGGTGATGGCGATGCGATCACCAA
The DNA here is from genome assembly GCA_002167845.2 of Phycisphaera sp. TMED9. Lineage (GTDB taxonomy): Bacteria > Planctomycetota > Phycisphaerae > Phycisphaerales > SM1A02 > UBA12014. The sequence continues at coordinate 9,001 of NHBO02000045.1, forward strand.
GGGCCGCGGGCTGAACGATGCGGATCCGCCCCGCGCCGCCGCCNCCGNNACCCTGGACCGTCGTGGCCGGATCAGGCGATCGCCCGGGGCCCAGTCGCTGGACCAGCTCGGCGACTCTCGAGGAGACCTCGACACCGCGGATTCCGGAGACGTCACCCAGTTGCGCGACCGTCGACTCGGCGACGACGTTGTCGGCGGGCGATGGCTCTTCGCTCGACGGCGACGACACCTCGGACTCTTCCGGGACGGGTGGTTCGATGATCGCCGCGGAGTCGGTCTCCAGCCAGGCGGCGAGTCGCTGGTAGTCACGAGTCGCCTCGGAATCGGGCGCGTGTTCGATGACCGCTCGCCCGAAGGCCGTCGCTTCCCGGATATCGAGATGGTCACGCACCGGATGCGGCGAGACACCGGTACCGAAGTGTGAGCGAAGCGCCTCGAGCAGATCACGATCGAGAGACCGCTCGTCATGAAGCAGGTTGGGGACGATGCGAGCCCGAACCGGCCGACCGATTCGGGCCGCCATCGCGCGAAGTGTCGACCACTGCCGCTGGGCGCCTCGAGTGGCCAGGAAACCCGTCTCGACCGGCACGACGACTTCGTCGGCTGCNCGAAGGGCGTTGAAGGTCAACATGCCGATCGTCGGAGGACAGTCGATCAGGCAGTAATCCATGGTCTCAGAGAAGGCNTCGAGCCCCCGCTTCAGTCGCCGGTCTCGATCCCCCGCTTCCATCAGACCACCGCCGGGCGCCTCGGCTCGAGCGAGGCGGACGGTACTGGGAAGAAGCCGAAGTCCGTACGCCACCTCCCAGGTCCGGGATCCGATCTGCGATGCGTCGAATTGACCGGCTGGAGGATCCAGCAGCAGATCGATGGTGCTGTACTCGATCTCATCCTCGGGAACCCCGAGTGCCGCGGCACAATGGGATTGAGGGTCAAGGTCGACCAGGAGCACTCGACGGCCTTGGGCAGCGAGAACCGCCGCCAGATTGACCGCGGTGGTGGTCTTCCCACATCCACCCTTCTGATTCACGATCGAGATGGTCCGCATGGCGGAATTCGGTCCTTGATGTGGTACGGCGGACCAATCGCGACTTCCGCGAGCAAAGGACCCCGCCAGGGCTTCTTGAGAATCGGCCCCAGAGGCCCTGCGACTCCACATATGACGAAGGCGAACCTCTGCCCGGGAATCAACCGGCCGTCGAAATCGCTGCCCAGCCGGAATCAACGACTCCGTCGGGAAGACCTTCCACGACCTCGATTCGNCCGACCGCTCGAGGCAACACGAGCCGAATGCGGCCGGACCGCGATTTCTTGTCGAGGGCCATGACCTGGCGAAGATCGCCAGGATCGAGCTCCGCACCGGCGGGAAGCGCCGTCGGGAGACCACATTGCTGCAGCAGCCCCCGGACCCGGATTTCGAGGCCATCGTCGGCGAGCATGCCGGCTTCCCTCGCCGCCCGAGATGCCGCGACCAGACCCAGAGAGACCGCTTCTCCGTGTAGCAGCCCGAGATCGACCCGGCTTTCCAAGGCATGGGCATAGGTATGACCCAAGTTCAGGAGAGCCCGTTCACCAGCCTCTCTCGGATCCCGTCGAACGATGGACGCCTTGACGCCGGCCGATCGGGCCACGAAGTCCGGCAATGCCTCCGCATCTCGCTCCAAGACCGAAGGAAGCTCACGCTCGAACGCGTTCATGGATTCCTCGCCATCGATCAGGGCATGCTTCAGGCACTCGGCAAGCCCCGCCCGAAACTCTCGAGATCCCAGCGTGGACAACACATCGCAGTCGCAGATCACCAGCCTGGCTGGCCAGAAAGCCCCGACCAGGTTCTTTCCCAGTCCGCCGTCGGCAAGTGGTCGATTCACGCCGGTCTTTCCGCCGATCGCGGCATCGACCATGGCCAGAAGCGTGGTCGGGGCCAGCACCAGATCGATTCCTCGCATCCAGCCACTGGCCGCGAAGCCGGCGATGTCACACACGATGCCTCCGCCCAACGCCATCAGCAGGCCTTGGCGATCCACACCGGCATCCCGCAGGCCGTCCCAGAGCCGCTCCACCGCCTCTACGGACTTCGCTGATTCCGTCGCCTCCAACGTCGTGCCGGAGACGCCCGAGCCGCTCGCCAACGCGGCCTCGAGAACTCGACCATGCCGGTCGACCACGATTCCGTCGGGCCCCGAGTCGATGGCGAGATGGACCCGATCGTCCGTCGCAAGTCCGGCCTCCGCGACCAGAAGGTCGCGGGCCCGACCCAGCAGACCTCTTCCGATCAGGATCGTCGTGCGGTGCTGCTCGAATTCAAGCTCTCGGCGGTGCATGAAACTCTGGTCTCCAATCGACTGCATCGAACATCTCTGTTCTGTTGGAACGCTCCGTTCGTGCCGGCTTTCAACACCATCACGGATTCGCCACACCTCCCGTGGTCAGGCGGATCCTCAAAAAGGCTCCACGGGCGGTGGCTCCGGGTTCGAGCCGGCTCGTCCCGCCAGCGCTTCAAGCGCCTCCGCGGGATCCGCCGGAAGAGACATCGGCTCTCCAACGCCTTCGGCTCCCGTTCCTGCCGCCGCCGGGTCGGATCGGGACCGACCGACGACCGACGACGGATCGCCGGCGGCCGCCGCCCGCCGACGGAACCAGACGACGATCGCACCCAGCAGCAACACCAGGACGGGCAGTCCGATCCAACCACCCCCTCCCGTGATCAAACGGGTTCGGCCGACCACCAGAGGCCAGGATCGTGTCACACCGTCCCGCGATCGAGCCTCGACCTCTCCGGCGTATCGCCCGAGGAGGCGAACCCGCGAACCCACCGACGCCTTCGATGGGATCTGTGTGTTGAGGACGAGGACGATTCGACCGTCGGGCGATTCGACGGCCCATTCCTCGAGCGGCGGCTGCCCCGCCACCGACAGTTGGGAAGCCTGAAGAAGGACACCCTCGATCTCGACCAACCGACCAGCGTCGAGCGGCGTGTCGAGCATGATGAAAGAGGCACCTTCCGTCGACCGCACCTGGTTGATCGTCCAGCGACCGACCTCGGTGATGATCGGTCCCAGGACGGGATCCCGCGCATCAAGGAACGGCCCTTCCTCGATTCGAGCGGCGAGCTCGTCGGCGATCGAATCGGAGGGACGGATCGGTATGTCCGGAGGCGTCCCTGGCGCGGACACGAGCCGGCCGGCGCCGACCGAGAGGACCGCGGCGAAAAGAAGAACCACCTTCCCCGCGAGACTCGGACTGATCCGGCGATGACTCATGGCCGCCACTCTAGCCTTCGAGCGTCAGGGTCGAGTTGAATGATGCAGTCCCGCCTCGGAAGCGGATTGAGACCGATCAGAAGATCGGCTGGCTTGCGGGCTCGGCCTGCAGTCGGGAATCCGCNTCGGCGTGAATCTTCAGGAACGGGTCCACGAGTTCCTCGCCCATGTAGAACCGAAGAAGCCGGCGATTCATCCTCAACAGATCGACCAGAACCAGCCCGTCCACCACGTTGCAGAAGTCCGGATCGACGTTGAAACCGAGGAACACCGCATTCAGTTTCAAGTACTGCCGGACCAGAACGGGAACCGATCGTTCCCCCCGCTCGATCTCCAGAACCAGCTCGTCGATGTCGTCGAGACTTCGGACGGCTCGGAGCGAAGTCGGATCCCAATCGCGTGGGGGTGTGACCGGAAACGGGTTCCGAGGTTTCACCAGACGCTCGAGCCTCGAGATGCGTTCCGTCGCGTTCAAGAAGGAAAGCAGCAGTCGCGTCGAGGTCGCGTGATAGTCCGCGCTGATCGACACCGGCCCGAAGAGCCGGCGATATTTCGGGAACTTGCCCGAGTAGCGGGCGATCCCCTTCCAGAGCAACATCAGAGGTTCGACTCTCCGCTGATGATCCGGGTGGATGAACGACCGCCCCATTTCGAGCGATGGCCCGAGTTCGTGAATGAGTGATTCGTCGTAGCGGAAGAGCGTTCGGGTGTAGAGACCGTCGATCCCCTGGGTCTCGATGAGGCGATCGGTCCGACCGAGTCGGTAGGAGCCGATGACGCCACTGGAATTTTCATCCCACAACACGAGATGCAGGTAGGTCCGGTCGTATTGATCGAGGTCGGNCGCCTGCCCGGTCCCTTCTCCCACTGCACGAAAACTGAGCTCACGCAGCCGTCCCACTTCCTGAAGCACCCGGGGGATCTGATCGGATTCCGCGTAGACCACCCGTTGATCGCCGCGTTTCACCAGGATCTGTTCCGGTGGAAGGGCGAAGATCTCGGCCGCCAGATCGGACGGCGAATGAGCGGGCGAGGTCGCCACCGGCTCCATTCGAACCGGCTCCGGCGTGCGACTTTGGGCGGGAATCGAACGAACGATNGAATGAAGACGCGGGCTCTCTTCGAACTTCTCCCGTTCAAGACGCGATCGCAGAACGAAGGTGCGAAGACGAAGGAACTCGATCAGGTCCTTCGGATCCGCGAACCGATCGAGTTGGTCGACCTGCAGCGGCGTCCCGATCGCGACTCGGACCCGGCGGCCCTGAACCTTGAGCAACTCACGTCCCAGGAGAACCGCCCGGAGATTCGGATGGATCAGACCCGCAGCCTGAAAGAGCCATGAATTCCGACCTTCGAAGAAGACTGGAATGACCGAAGCACCGGTCGACTTGATGAGACGCCCGATGATCGGGTTCCACGGCGGATCGGTGACCGAGAGTCGCCCCCAGTCCGAGTGGGCCACCTCACCGGCCGGGAAGACGGCCAGACTTCCGCCGTTCTCCACCCACTCCTTGGCGCGACGAATCGAGCCCGCGTTCCGGCGCGCCGCATCACGACCACCAAACGGATCGACCGGGAAGATCCGGTCGCCGATCGCGGGGACCGCCGCGAGAATGGAATTGGCGATGAACCGCACGTCGGGGCGGACCTTCGCCACGAGATCGTCGAGCACCATCGCATCGAGACCACCAAACGCATGGTTCGCGACCACGACCAGCGGCCCCTCCTTGGGAATCCGTGCCAATTCCTCATCGCTGGTGAGGTAGCCGGCGTTGAACCCCCGAAGGAATCGCTCGCCGACCGGCAGGGACTCATCCGTGGCGAGAACCCGCTGGCTGTAGATCTTGTTCAGTTGCTTCAAACCCAGGCCCGAGTCGATCGCGGGACGAAGGATCTCGAACACCAACCGTTGCAGACGGTTTCGGCCTGGATTGGGAATCCGGACGGGTGAAATGGGATCCTTCGAGGCCAAACGACGATTCCTGCGGGAGCTGTGTGAAGCGAAGGTCCGGCACGCGACATTCGGTCTCTCGATGCACCACCGACCTGTCCGTCGGGCATCATGACAGGTCCGGCGAGATCGAGGTGGGAATCCGGTTCGGATCGAGTTCGAGCGAGATGAAAAAAGGCCTTGTTCAAACGCGGGAGCGTCAATCGCCCTGATCGAGAAGGCGACGCCTCTGAATCTCCAGAGCCACCGGCATCAGTCTCTCCAGATCACGGATTCGCGTTTCGCTGTTTGGATGGGTCGAGAGGAACTCGAGCGGTTCACCACCTCTGGCGGACATCCGTTCCCAGAGTGACACTGATTCCCGAGGGTCGTATCCAGCATCGGCGGCGAGGAAGAGGCCGAGTTCATCCGCTTCCGATTCCTGTGCGCGACTGAACGCCGGTTCGCCAAGGAGCCCGTACGCGCCGGCGGCGGCCGCCACGATCGGGCGATCCTCGGGATCGACCATCACCGCGGCGCCAATGGCCAGGAGGCTGACCAACCCCTGCCTGGTCATGTTCTCGCCGCCATGTCGGGCGATCGCGTGGGCGGCTTCGTGTCCCATCACCGCGGCGAGTCCGTCCTCGGTCTTCGTGAACGGAAGAATGCCGGTGTAGACGGCCATCTTCCCACCGGGCAGCGCCCAGGCATTCACCACGTCGTCGTCATCGATGAGGATGACCTCCCATTCGAAACGCGATGCGATCTCCGGATGAAGTCGATCCGCCGCCGCCGCGATCCGGTCCGTGACGCGGCCGACCATCTCAAANTCCGGGCCGGACTTGATGGTGCTGGCCCCGACTTTCATCTCCGCATAGGCCTCGTCACCGAGTGCGATCTCCTGTTCGATGGAGTACGCGTTGAACTGCCTCCGGTCGGTTCCCGCGACGGACTGACATCCGGTGGAGAGCAGCAGGGCTGAAACGAGCCCGGCCAGAAGAAGGCCCGAACGGCACGGTCGGCACGGACTTGGAAGCCGGGAGCGCCGAACCGATGAGCCCCGAGAAGGAATCGAGCGGAATGTTCGANCCAAGACAAACTCCTCCTGCATTCGCTCGTCCCCGAATCAGGCCGAGCCGTCGCTGAGATCATCGCCGAATGACGCGGGCCGGATGACGCGGAATGATGCGTCATCCTCTCGAACGCCGCATCCGCACCACTTGATTGAGGCCTGGATTTTCTCTTGAACTGAAGAATCGATCGCCCACGCCTGAAGAAGCAAAAACCCCACCTATCACTAGGTGGGGCTTTTGTTCTTCTGTCTGACACGACGTATCACCGAACGTATCAGAGCATTTCCTGACTCGGCAAACCCTTCTGAACAAAGGGCTTGCACAATGACCCCAAGGGGATTCGAACCCCTGTTCCCAGGATGAAAACCTGGTGTCCTGGACCTGACTAGACGATGGGGCCAGTCAAGTAGCCGGGTGGGAAAACCCAGCTTGGGGGGCATGGTAGCGAGGATTTCCACCACGGCAACCGGCCCCGGCGATTCTCACGCCGATCGCGGCCACCCACCGCCGGTACAGACCGACCTCGGGCGGCTTGGAATTCAGAGGAAAACCCGTCGTTCGATGGCTGGCGCCCGTCCAGAAGCCGATGCTCTTCGTATGAAGAATCTCGATGATCTCCTGACTGACTCGCGATTCCACAAGGTCATGCTCGGCCTGGGCGTGGTCGCGGTCACCTTGGTGGCGGTCTGGACTGCAAGCCCTCGAGCCACACTGGCCGAGACCAGCGTCAAACCAACGGCAAGGCCGGTCGATCTCGGCACCTTGACCGGCCAGACCCTCTCCATCCGCGTCTTCCCCGGCCCTTTCGGTCCCGGCTATGACGTTCTGGACGATTCCGGGAGCCTGATCGCCAGTTTCGACAGCGAATACGAGTTGATTGCGGCATTCAGCGTTCCAGCGCCGAGCCAGCAACTCGCCGACGTTCCGACCCTCGACGAACTCGACTGATTCTCATCGTTCGGGACGAATGACCCCAAGGGCGGGTAGCCTTTCGGCATGACGATGCCTGAATCGCGGGTCTCGACCACCAATCCGATTTTTCTGACTCCGCTGGCCTACGAGCGGAAGATCCTCGCGTCGACCGGACTCCCCGCCGATCGTCTCGATGTCTGTGGTCCGGGCCGCGAAGGTGTTCGGCGTTGGGCGGACGCCCACAGTGAACACACCGGACCGGTGATCCTCGTCGGGATCGCGGGCGGACTCGAACCCGAACTGGAATCGGGCCGCATCGTCGTGGTCGATGAAGTCGTCGATCANCGGGGCCGAATCACGNCCCCTCCCGCCGCCGATCGCATCGACCTCCCCGCCAGTCGACGAGGGCGAGTCACCACCACCGGTCGGGTGGTCGCGAGCTCCGAGGCGAAGGAGGCGCTCGGTCGATCGACCGGCGCCTGCATCGTGGATCTGGAATCGGTTCACTTCGCGGAATTGGCCGAGAGTCGAGGCTGGGACTGGGGCATCGTTCGAGTGGTCGCGGATCCGATGGAAGAAGCCGTCCCAGCCGCACTCGATCGCTTCGTCGATCACCTCGGGCGAACCCGGCGTTTCGTGGTCGCGGCCGAGTTGTTCCAGCGGCCCGCCCTGCTCAAGAAACTCCGGTTGCTCTCCAGNCAATCAAGGGCGGCGCTCCTCGGCCTCGGCGACGCGTTGCGAGGCCTGACGTTGTCGCCCTCGAAAGGCTCGGCTTCCGGTGACGCCCGCGTCCGAACTGGTCGAAAGCCGGGCGGCCGATCGATTCTGATCTTCGGTGGCTCTTTCGATCCGCCACACCGAGGGCATCTGACGCTCCCCTTCGAGGCGGCGGCCAGACTGGGCTGCGACGAGGTGGTCTTCGTTCCCGCCCGGGTCAACCCGCTCAAGCAGGACACGCCGCCGGCAGATCCCGCTGATCGTGTCCGCATGCTCGAGGCCGCCATCGAGCATCGAACACGTGACCCTCGCTGGAACGCGATCTCCGCCCGAGTCGATCGCCGGGAGATCGACCGGGAAGGACCGAGCTTCACCATCGACACTCTGGAGTCGATCCAGCGGGACCTCCTCGAGGAAGCCGGCCGTACGGACACCGAGTCCACGCCGCTCCCTCGACTTCGCCTGCTGATCGGAAGCGATCAGGCCCTCGACTTCGATCGCTGGCGAGACTGGCAGAAGATCATCGCCCTGGCACCACCGGTCGTGATGCCCCGACCTCCCGAAACCCGGACCTCACTGGCCGCGAAGTACCGGACCCACTTCGACTCGAGCCTGGCCGGCCGCTGGTCGACCTGGACCCTCGATCTCCGGGCGGAAGGGGTGAGTTCCACCGAGATCCGGAAACGGCTGGCGGATGGTGAGGATGTCTCGACCCTTCTCCCGGATGGGGTCCTTGAAGTGATCATGGATCGCGGCTTGTATCAACGAAACCGCTGAGGCGGACGCCAAAGTCGTACCATGTTCTCGTGACTTCCAGCTCTATCCCATCCACCGTCGCCTTCGTCAGCCTCGGCTGCCCGAAGAATCTCGTCGACAGCGAACGCATGCTCGGCTCTCTGCAGGAGGCCGGGATCTCGGTCGTGCCCAGCGACGAACCAGCCGACGCCATCGTCGTGAACACCTGCGGCTTCCTTGAAGCCAGTCGCGAAGAATCATTGGCCGTCCTTCGAGACGCCATCGATCGGAAGTCCAAGGGCGAGATCGGTCGAGTGGTGGTCGCGGGCTGTCTGGTCCAACGACATCGAGCGAAGCTCTTGGAATGGGCGCCGGGCATCGACGCGATGATCGGCGTGTTCGACCGGGATCGGATCGTCGATGCGGTGTCCAGCGAACCACCGACCCGCGAGCATCTCGACGCCGAAGGCCCCCGCTACTGGATCGCGGGAAATGCGCTGCAGGCGGCGACCGAGCGAGGCCGGGACGTCGTCGGACTCACCGTTGCCGGTAACGACGGCCGTGGCATCGGTTACTTCGAAGACGACTCGAATCGTTTCAGACTGACGCCCCGGCACTGGGCGTATCTCCGCATGAGCGAAGGATGCAATCAGAAGTGCGCTTTCTGCACGATCCCCTCGATCCGCGGAAAAATGCGATCCAAGCCGATGGAAANACTCCTCGACGAGGCCCGCCGACTCCTCGACGACGGATGCGTGGAATTGAACCTGATCGGCCAGGACACCACGAGCTGGGGCCAGGACATCGGTGATGATCGAGGGCTTGCGGGGTTGCTCTCCTCGATCAACGAACTCTGCGAATCCCATGGCGGCGCGGGTCGGGCGCGGTTGATGTACGCATATCCCACGAGTTTCACGGACGAGATGATCGATGCGATTCGCGACCTCCCGAGAATCGTGAAGTACATCGACATGCCACTGCAGCATGCCAGCGATTCGATGCTCACCGCCATGAGGCGGAACGTGACGGCGGAACAACAGCGAACCCTCGCGCTGAAACTTCGAGAACGGATTCCCGGGATGGCGCTCCGAACGACCTTCATCACCGGCTTCCCCGGTGAGACCGAGGCGGACCATCAGCAACTGCTCGGGTTCATCGACGAGATCGGGTTCGACACGATGGGTGTGTTTCGATACTCGGCGGAAGCAGGAACCCCCGCCGGGACGATGGAGAAGGATCCGGCTCTCGCCGTACCCGACGACATCAAACGACGACGGGAGTCGGAATTGATGCTCTGCCAGCAGGAGATCGCGTTCGAGAACGCGGCCTATCTCGCGGAGCAAAGGGTCCAGATGGACGTGCTGGTCGATGGCGAAGCACCGGCGGCATCGGAAGTCGTCCTCCCGGAGGACGACCCGGGCGTGAAGGCGGAGATTCCCATGCACCTCTCCGTCGGGCGGTGCTATTTCCAGGCTCCCGAGGTCGACGCCCAGACCTGTGTCGCGAGCACGGGCCGCCTCAGCCCCGGCGAACTCATCCGCTGCACGATCGTCGCNAGCGATGGNTACGACCTCGTGGCTCGGCCCACCGACGAGCTGGTCCGAAAAACATCGCTCCCAGTGATCGGCGGATGAGCAGGCTCGGAATCACAGACCCCTTGTGATCTTTTTCACAATTTAGCGAGTCTTCCCTTCCCTCGAACCGAAGTACCCGCTAACCTCGCTGGACTGCGAGTTACGGGCGGTTGTTCACGCCCGGGATCAAGCCTTGCTTGATCGATATTCGAAGATCAGTTTGTCTCCTTGCTGCAGGAATTCAATCCAGTTTTTCCGAGTTTGAATCCGCCCGGAGGCGCCCCCAAATTCTCACCTGAATGAGTTTCAGGTTCTCCGTCCTTCATGACGAATGGCTTCCAAGCCATCCGGTCAATACCCCCCTTGATTCAATCATCGGAGCCCCAAGGTGCACGCTCAGATTCCCGAAGTCAGCCTGAAATTCCGAATCTCGCCGGTTCTCGCTCTGATCCTGATGGCGGCATCCTGGCCGTTCGGCCTTGCCTATGGCGTGGTTGGGACCATCTTCGGCGTGGGCCTCCTGGGCTTGTCCGCCGCGTTGGGACTCCCGAAGTCAATCGACCTGATGTTTGGGCTCATTCTTTCCCTGATCACATTCGGCGCCCAGTTCCTCGGTGCTGTCTTTGTCGGCATCGAAGTGGGTGGGGCTCAAGTTGCGATGGTCTTCACGACCGCGGTCGTCTGGTTCGTCCAGCTCGCCGCCTTCGGACTTGACGTTCACTTCTTCGCCGAAGCCCATGTCCGCGAGCTCGAGAATGTCAGGCCCAAGCGACGCGGTCGAAGATCGGCCTTCTCCGCCGAAGTTGAGCGAACCGCCGCCTGAACCGGCTCCCTGACGGTCAAACGCCCGGCCAATTCAAGTTTTCCCATGCCGCCCTCGACCTTCGAGGGCGGTGTCTTGTTGGTGGTTCGCGATTTTCTCCTCAAATCTTGATACGAAAATCTGCATTCAAGGTACTTTTCTTTCAGCGTGATCCCGGTTCACGGGGTTCCCGCCGGATTTGCTCCGGCCAACGTCGACCAGCTTGACGTCGAACCACCAGGGCTTGCACAACGGAAAGGTCCGTGACATGCGACGCATCGTCGACCCGGAACTTGCACAGTGGCCCATCGAACAAGAGGACCGTCGAAGAATCAAGGATCGTCGCATCTCGATGTTCGGCCGGACCAACTGGACCGGATATCCGAAAGGCTTCCCGTCCTTCGGCCGGACTGGCTTCTTGATCTTCCTCACCATCGTTCAGCCGATCGCCTGCGTGCTCGTCATTGTTGGTTTGCTCCTCGCGGGCAGTCCAAATTCCGCATTCGCCTTCGGAATGACCTTCATCGCCCAAGCATTCATTCTGGCCATCGTTCTTCGTGGGCGGCGACGCAGTTTGCTCCGCGCGGCGGCGGCCGAACTCGGACATCCCGTGTGCCTCATCTGCGGCTTCTACAATCAGGGCCACCGCCACCAATTCCCTTGCAGCGAGTGCGGCGCGGTGATGCCGGATCTGCCTGACGAGTTCTTTCCCCCCGTCGAGGTTGAGGTCGACGATCGGATCGCCGCGCTCAAGTCGCAGCGCCGCCGAAGCCCGCCATTGCAATTCAGGGAAGATTAGAACTGCGGTTCTTGAGGTCGCCGGAGGGAGCGGCGTCGAGACCGAGGTTCGAATTCCTTCCTCCGATCCCACGACCTGGCCTACGCTCGTCTACACGTCGTCACGTCGCCTCTCGAGGCGAGAAACCAGCCCCCGGAGGTGACTCCCGATGTTGAACCTGATCGCCAACCTCGCATTGGCCACCTCCGTCCTCGCCGCACCCCCGCCCGAGGATTCCGATGAAGCCGGAACGACCGCAGAACCGGTGATCGTGACCACCCTCCAGATGGACCCGGAGAAACCACGGCCGATCACTGGCTGGTGGGAGACTCCCGCCGGACTCCTGAGAGTCTCTGAAGATGGCCGCTATCGCCGCTGGCAAAGTCATGACCGATTCGAAACACCTTCGGAAATCGGTCGCTGGCACCGGCAGAACCATGCGGTCTTCTGGCTGGAGCCCTACACCCTCCCCCGCAAGGCTCGGCAACGTGCCGCGCTCTCGCTCCAGGATGACGTCCTGAAGGCGACGCTCTCTGGCGAAACGACGAAGTTCTCGAAGGTCGCCTCACCACCCAGAATCAGCGAGGACCGACTGCTCGGACGCTGGACGGGTCCCGGTGGACTGATCGAATTCCGGGCTGATCAGAGTTACCAGTGGATCGCACCCGAGCGTTCATCCATCGCCGAGCTGGCCGGCCAACGCGGCCGCTGGTACCTCCTTGAAGACGAGCGGTTGGTGATGGAACCACTGGTGGCAACCCAGATTCCCGTCATCGAGCAGGTCATCCTCGGCGAGAACGGCCGGGTCGTTGAGTTCCGAACCTCGCGGGGTCCTCTTCGACGCCCCCCGGTCAAGGTGGCTCGACCCATCGCCGAGACGGCCGAGACCACGGAGTCGAATCCGATTCCAGCCTCGACCGAATCCCCGGACGACGTCCCACCCGACACCGACGGATGATGTCGCCCGGAGAATCCCCGACCCATGCCTGAACTTCCCGAGGTCGAACGAGGTCGACTCATCGCCGAGATGGTGGCGACCGGCCGGACGGTTCGCCGAGTCCGATGCGTCAACGATCGGATCGTCTTCTGCGACCAGACGCCCGCGACGGTCAGCCGACGGCTCCGTGGCAAGCGGGTGCTGGCCGCAAGACGCCATGGCAAACAGCTCTGGCTGGAGTTCGCGGACGGCCCCGCCCTGCTTCTGCACTTCGGCATGACCGGGGCGCTGCAGGGGTATGACGACGAAGCCGACCGCCCTCGGTTCTGGAAGATCGAACTCGAATTCGAGAACGGCGGGCGGCTCGCGATGCCCGATCCACGACGATTCGGACGAATTCGACTTCGCGACGACCCCCGGAACGAGCCGCCGATCTCGAAACTCGGATTCGACCCGCTTCTGGAAATGCCGGGCCCCGCCGCGTTCCGAGCCCTCGTCGGACGCCGCAAGGTGACCGCCAAGGGACTCCTCCTCGATCAGTCCTTCGCCGCAGGCGTCGGAAACTGGATCGCGGACGAAATCCTCTACCAGGCGGAGATCGCCCCCGATCGCCGGGTCGATGATCTCGACGACGCGGAACTCGAGCGGCTCCGCCGACGACTCGCCGCCATCATCAAGAAGGCGGTGGCCGTGAACTCCGTTTCCAGCCGATTCCCGAAGACCTGGCTCTTCCACCACCGCTGGGGCCGTCCCGAAGACGCCCGCACGTCGCGGGGCGAGCCGATCGAAATCAAGACCGTCGCGGGACGTACCACCGCATGGGTACCCTCTATCCAACGATGAACCTCCTCTGGCCGGTTTTTCACGATCCTTCGTACCAGCCGCCCCTTGCGGAGCGGCTCGCGTTCCACTGGCAAGCCAACCTTCGAATGCTCCGCCGCCCTCGGGACATTGTGCTCTTCTGTCTGATCTCCTTCTCCCCTCTGCTGCTGCTGATCGGCTTCCAGACCCTCTTCCCGGGCCTCTACTCGGTCTCGATCACGCAGGCCAATCCCACCCCGAACATGGCCCCGCTGATGTTCACCGCCCTGGTGACCCTGCTGGTCTTCCTCGTCCTCCAGCACCTCGCCTTCGTGCTGGCGATCAACCTGACCTACCTCCACCACGTCCGCTCGGCACTCCTCGATCGAGGCGTCCCCCTCTGCCCGCGGTGCGCCCAGCTCCTTCCCCCCGAGACCCCGGACGCCGGATGCCCGGAGTGCGGTCACCCCGCGTCTTTGGCTACGATGAAGGACTCGGAATCCCGCGACGTCGACGTCTGACGCCTCGAGGGATTCGAAATCGACTGAGGATTCGTCCCGCGTGAAGGTCCGCAACTTCTCCATCATCGCGCACATCGATCACGGCAAGAGCACGCTTGCCGATCGGCTTCTTCACGCCACCAGCGCCGTCGACGATCGAACCGGGCGGGCCCAGATGCTCGATTCGATGGACCTCGAACGTGAACGAGGCATCACCATCAAGAGCTCGGCCGTGACCGTGATGCACGAGTTCGAGGGTGAGACCTACGAACTGAACTTCATCGACACGCCGGGACACGTCGACTTCACCTACGAAGTCAGCCGAGCCCTCACCGCCTGCGAAGGCGCGGTGCTCGTGGTCGACTCGACTCAGGGCGTTCAGGCCCAGACCGTCGCCAACGCGTACCTCGCGGTCGAAAACAACCTCGAACTGATCCCGGTGGTGAACAAGATCGACCTGCCGGCCGCCGACCCGGAAGGCGTGTCGATGGAGATCGAACAGGTCCTCGGACTCCCGGCGGAGGACGCGATCTACGTCAGCGCCAAATCGGGCAAGGGAATCCCGGAACTCCTCGACAAGATCTGCGAGAAACTTCCGGATCCCGCGCCCTCCGAGGGCGACAAGCTCCGGGCTCTGATCTTCGACAGTCACTACGACGACTATCGAGGCGTGGTGGTCTTCGTCCGCGTCTTCGACGGTTCCATTTCCGTCGGTGACAAGATCCGCATGATGGGCACGGGTCGGACCTTCACGGTGACCGAACTCGGCCGATACACCCCGTTTCCACAGAAGCTCAAGTCGCTCGGCCAGTCCGAGGTCGGCTACATGGTCGCCGCGATCAAAACCCTCGGCGACGTTCGAGTCGGCGACACCGTGACCCTCGACTCCGATCCGGCCCCCGAGCCCATGCCGGGCTACGAAGAACCCAAGCAGATGGTCTTCTGCGACTTCTATCCCTCGTCGGGCAGTGATGACGGCGGCAAGAGAAGCGATTTCGAAACCCTCCGTGAAGCGGTGGAACGCCTCCATCTGAACGATGCGAGTTTCACCTTCGAAGTCCAGCACTCCGAAGCCCTCGGATTCGGATTCCGCTGCGGTTTCCTCGGCCTGCTGCACATGGACATCGTTCAGGAACGACTGGAGCGGGAAGGCGGCGTCGCGATCGTCCAGACGGCCCCGACCGTGTCCTATCTCGTGGATCTGAACGATGACACCACGATGGAGATCCACAATCCCGCCGACCTGCCCGACATGTCCCGGGTCAAGGCGATCCGGGAGCCGCTGGTCAAGCTGGAGATCATCTGTCCGGTCGAGAACATCGGCGATCTCATGAAACTCGCCGATGCCCGTCGAGGAATCTTCCGCGGCCAGCGATTCGTGAGCGAGACCCGGCAGATTCTCGACTACCAGCTCCCGCTCGCGGAGATCATCTACGACTTCTACGACAAGCTGAAGTCGATCACCCGCGGCTACGGCACGATGGACTACGAGATCACCGGCTACGAGGCGGAGAACCTCGTGAAGGTGGAGATCCTCATCAACGCCGCACCGGTGGAGGCCCTCAGCATCATCTGTCACCGTTCGGGCGCTGAAGGTAGAAGCCGGGCGATTCTGACCAAGCTCCGCAAGCAGATCGATCGGCATCAGTTCGAGATCCCGCTTCAGGCGGCGATCGGCGGGAAGATCATCGCACGCGAAACCATCAAGGCGTTGCGAAAGAACGTGACCGCCAAGTGCTACGGCGGCGACATCACGCGAAAGCGGAAGTTGCTCGAGAAGCAGAAGGAAGGCAAGAAGCGGATGAAGAACGTGGGAAGCGTCAACATCCCGCAGGAGGCCTTCATGGCCGTCCTGGAACAGGAAGGCTGACCTTCCACGATCGCCCGCCTCGACCGATGACCGGATTCAACCCCTCGAAGACTCACTCGAAGAATACAGAGGCCAGAAACATGCACCGATACGAGCGACTCATCGTCCATTCCCTGCTTGCCGTTCTCACCATCGCGCTGTTCGCGGAATTCAGCGGGCGAGGCTCGCTGGCGATCGGCGACGACACCGAGCCGGCGAAGGAGACCCTCGGCCCCGCCGACGAACTGGTGCTCCGAGGCGAGTCGGGCGACCTCATCCTCCGGGAAGACGACGGAGATCTCGCCTTCGGCGAAGACCCGACCGCGAAGGTCTGGAGCATCGGCGCGGTGAACGTGCCGAAACTCCTCGGCCTGCTGATGGAAAGTGATCGTTTCGGCGAGGATCGCAAGGAGATCCAGGTCACGGCCGAAGAGCAGAACGCGACCTTCGAAGCCCAGTTCCAGGCCTTCCAGGAAGAGCATGCCGACGTGACTCCGGAGAGCCCGGAGTTCCCCGAGATCCAGGCGCGATTCCAGGCGATGATGCAGGAGTACCAGACCTGGCAGAACGGCACGATGGCGATCCAGCAACGTCTTGGCGCCGAGCAGATCGAGACGGCCTACCGGGAGTTGATCGAGGCCGTGGACATCGTCGCCGAGAAGCGACGAATCGACATCGTGACCCGCTTCGTTCCGACGAGTGATCCGTTCCAGGCCGACACCATGGAGCTCGCCGGCGAACAAGTGCGACGTCGACTGTTCCTCCGCTATCCGGATGCGATCGACATCACCGAAGCGGTCTCGGCCGAACTGGGCCTCTGAGTCCGAGGCGACCGAGGGTCGCCCGGGTCAATCAGACGTCCGAGATGAAGACCGATCCCGGAAATCGCGCGGGTCCTCGAGGCGATTGACGAGTTGGCGTGCGACCTCTTCGCGAACCGCCTCGAACGTCGGCGGCTCCAGCCCCGACGCTCGACACTCCCGGGCCACGCTGGTGACCGGACGTCCGGTGAGGCCGCACGGGACGATCAGATCAAAGTGCGAGAGATCGGGATCGACGTTGAGCGCGAGTCCATGCATCGTCGCCCAGCGAGAGACCCGGACACCGATCGCCGCGATCTTCCGGCCACCCCGGCCGTCCGGATCCTCGGGCGTCCGACCGACCCAGACTCCGGTGGCACCCGCATCACGCCCCGCGGACAGCCCGAAGGTGCCGAGCGAATCGATCAACACTTGTTCGAGAAGCCGGATCCAACCGTGGATCCGGAGTCCGAGATCATTCAGATCGACCATCGGGTAGGCCACAAGCTGGCCCGGACCGTGATAGGTCACGTCGCCCCCGCGATCCGTCTCGTGCCGCTCAACGCCACAGGCAGCCAGCATTTCGGCGGACGCCAGCACATTCTCCGCGGCTCCGGGCCGCCTTGAGACCGTGACCACCGGCGGATCATGCTCGAGGAGAAGCACGAATCCTCGTCGACGCCCGGCCGCCCGCGCCTCGAGCACCTGAGCATGCCGTTCCCGCTGCAAGGCCAACCCGGCCTGATAGTCGATCGACCCGGGCCTGAGGATTTCCAGCCACCCCTTTGGGGAGGTCCCGGGCGTCTCGTCAGGCTCGTGAGGGGGCTGCAATGGGCGGTCCATCCGTGTACCGTATTCGCTTCCATCCTCCAATTGGAGACCCCTCTTCGAGAGTGCGGTTCATTCATGTCGCGGATCCACCCCACAGCCATTCTTGACTCTCGAGTCGAACTCGCCGAAGACGTCGAAATCGGCCCGTACTGCGTCCTTGAGGGGGCGATTCGAATCGGCCGAGGAACCAAGCTGCGAGCCCATTGCTTCATGCAGGGGCCCATGGTCATCGGTGAGGACAATGACATCTGGCCGTTCAGCGCCCTCGGCGTCGCGCCGCAGACCAGCCACTTCGATCCGAGCGAGGAAGGCCCCGGAACCCTGATCGGGGATCGCAACGTCTTTCGCGAACATTCCTCCGTCCACCGATCGATCCATGAGACCGATCCCACGAAGATCGGCGATGACAACCTCTTCATGGACGGCGCCCACGCCGGCCACGACTGCCAGCTGGCGAACCACATCGTGCTTGCGAAGGGCTCGATGCTTGGTGGACATGCGATCCTCGAGGACCGCGTGATCATCGGCGGAAACGCCGGCGTCCATCAGTTCGTCCGCGTCGGCCGCGGCGTCATGATCGGCGGCAACGCGGGTTCCTCCCTCGACGTCCTGCCCTGGTTCATGGTGACGCTGCTCAACACGGCGAACAGCATCAACCTGGTCGGACTTCGTCGGAGTGGCGCATCCGCCGAAGACATCGCCATCGTGCGACTGGTGTTCAAGCTCTTCTGCCGGAGCGGACTCACCATCGCCGCGGCGACCGAACGACTTCGTGAGCATGCCGGCCAGCCGATGGCCGATGAATATCTCGAGTTCCTCGGAAAGTCGACCCGCGCCATCTGCACGATGCGTGGTCGCAAGACCATGGCGGGGAACGACTCGTTTCAGGCTGCCGACTCGACGTGAGTGGCACCGGGACGCCACCGCCCGTGACCTCCGTCGATCTGCGGGTGATCGCCAGTGGATCAGGTGGAAACCTCTCCGTCCTTTCCATTCGAAAACGTGACCAGACGCGACCGGTCCATGTCTGCATCGACCTGGGAATCGGTCCCCGAACCCTTGCTCGTCGCCTCGACGCCCACGCCCCCGACATCGACCTCGACGATGTTCGAGCCGTCGTGGTCACGCATCCCGACACCGATCACATTCGCCCGACCTGGCGACGCGCTCTGGAATCACGCGGCTGGCCGGTGTTCGCCGCCCCGAGCCATCACGCGGCCCTCGCTCGGCACGGCGTCCCCGGAAAGCAGCTTCTTCCGCTCACCGACGGCGGAAGACGGGTACCGGTGGTCAAGGATCTTCTCGACGTCACCATCGCCCTCGGACCGCATGACGACCACGGATCGGCCGTGCTCCGATTCTGTCTCGACCCGGGGAACGTACCCAGGACCATCGGATGGGCGACCGACATCGGGCGGGTCACGCCACAGGTCCGCGACCTCCTCGCCGGATGTGACTTCATCGGCCTCGAGTCGAACTACGACCCGGTGCTTCAGGCCAGATCGACTCGCCCCCCCTTCCTCAAGGAACGGATCACCGGCGGTCACGGCCACCTTTCGAATCACGAAGCGATGGAGACCATCCGCTCGATGACGGATCACGATCGAATCGAGGCGATCGTCCTTCTGCATCTCTCCCGCGAATGCAACGATCCCGAGATCGTTCGAAGGCTCTGGGGCGAACGAGGGGCCGAACTGGCCGCGCGGCTTCACATCGCGGACCAGGATGTCCCGCTCGATTCCATCCGGGTCTTCGAGTCGGTCGATCACGGAACGGCGGGCCTCCTGCCCTATCCAGATCTGACCTCCGCATCGTGACCCGATCAGTCGGGCGACGGAGGTTTCGCCTCGATCTCGAATTCGAGCGTGAGGTCTGCCGCCGCCGCCTTGAAGGCTGATCGATTCGTCTCAAGCCAGCTCGGCGCTTCCACCGTGAATCGACCGATGGACTCGCCCGCGAGACAGACCGGTACCAGCAAGGGCAATCCGTCTCGAACACTCGAAATCGAGGCGACGAGATCACGAATCCGATGCCCATCGCTTTCGAGCCTTCGGTAGATCTGAACCGGCGGCCCGGAGACGATCTCGAATCCCGCGCCTTCCAGCTCCGGAGGCCGGTCCCGCTCGGCCCACCAGGCCACCGGCGACCCCGATTGGAGGATGGTGCCCGGCTGGGCACAGGCGAAGGTTCCTTGGGCTCCCTGGGTTGCAAGGTCGACCAGCGGCATTTCAAGGTGCTCGGAACCGATCCAGCGAATCCACCTCAGACCGGCATACACCGCCAGATTGATGGCGTCCGCGGCGTCCCGAGCGATCTCCGCCAGAGACTCGGGGAATGGCTGGCCCGTCCAGATCCTCTCCAGAACCTCGTGGGCGGCCTCGATCCCGAGCCCGGCTCGGTCTCGAGCGAGGCCACGATCCGGAACCTCAAGCCGATCCAGATCCCCCAACGCAAACGTGATGGCCTGCAACCTGATCACCTCGGGAATCGAGTCCCGCCACCGGGATGCGTCCGCATTCGACTCGGCCGCGCGGCGGAGACCTTCACCCGCCTTGACGAGGTCGGTCCAGTGCCCGAGCAACGTCGTCCAGGTGACGAGATCCGTCGGGAGCTTCGATCGATGATCCGGCGCGTCTTCCACATCGACAGGATAGATCACCGGTCGCGGCGGCGGGTCCCGATCATCTCCTGCAGCGACCCCCGCGACCCGTTACCTTCCTCCGTTCATGAGCGACCAGATCCTCCACGAATGCGGCCTGGCCGTCGTCAGGCTGCAAAAGCCCCTGGACTGGTATCGAGACAATCGAGGCGATGCGCTGTGGGGGCTCCGCCGCCTCTTTCTTCTCATGGAGAAGCAGCACAATCGTGGTCAGGACGGCGCCGGTATCGGCACCGTTCGATTCGACATGCCCGCCGGCGAACGATTCATCAGCCGGCTCCGAAGCGCCAAGCGGAATCCGATCGAACGACTGTTCGACACGGTGATGAAACCTCTTCGGAACGTCTCCGAAGAGAAATTCAACCGGCTTTCCGCCACCGAACTGAAACAGCGAATGCCGCTCCTGGGCGAGCTGATGCTCGGCCATCTCCGATACGGAACCCATGGCGGCCGGACCATCGACGTCTGCCACCCCTACCTCCGCAAGAACATCGTCGCCAGTCGGAATCTCGCGGTGGCGGGCAACTTCAATCTCACCAACTCACCCCACCTCTTCGAGGAACTCGTCGAATACGGCCTCGATCCGGTCGGCGAATCCGATACCCAGGTGGTTCTCGAGAAGATCGGCTATTACCTCGACCGCGAACACGAACAGCTCGCCGCGACGATGGGGCCCGGTTCGTTTCGAGGACTTGAAGGCCGGCATCTGGCCGACGCGATCTCCGATCAGCTCGACCTCATCCGAGTGCTGCGGAACGCCGCCGACCGCTTCGACGGTGGTTACGTCTTCGCCTCGCTGGTCGGCAACGGCGATCTACTGGTCTGTCGCGATCCCGCCGGAATCCGGCCTGCGTTCATCTATCGCGACGAAGCCGTCGTCGCGGCGGCCAGTGAACGAGCGGCGTTGGTGACTGCATTCAACGTCGAACCCGATCAGATCGAAGAACTTCCGGCGGCTCACGCCCTCGAAGTGAAACGCAACGGCGATATCCGCATCGCACCGTTCACCGATCCCTTGCCGCTCAAGCGATGCACCTTCGAGCGCGTCTACTTCAGCCGGGGCAATGATCGCGACATCTATCAGGAGCGAAAACGACTCGGCGCCAACCTCGCCGAACGCGTCCTGCGGAAGATCGACTGGGACATCGAACACACCGTGTTCGGATTCATCCCGAACACCGCGGAGACCGCCTTCGCCGGCCTGCGGGAGGAGATCGACGCCAATCTCCGACGGCGGAACGGCGAGGAACTCTGGAAGCGGATCCAGTCCGGCGCCGTGACCCGCGAAGACGTCGACCGACTGATCCGGACCAGAGCCCGTTCGGAGAAGGTCGCACACAAGGACCAACGCCTTCGAACCTTCATCACCCACGATGCCGCCCGACGCGATCTCGTCTCACATGTCTACGACGTGACCCGTGGAACGGTGACGAACCAGGACACGCTGGTGGTGGTCGACGACTCCATCGTTCGCGGAACGACGCTTCGCGAGTCGATCATCACGATGCTGGCCCGTCTCTCACCACGCCGAATCGTCGTCGTCTCCAGCGCGCCTCCCATCATGTATCCGGACTGCTACGGAATCGACATGAGCCAACTGGGCCGCTTCATCGCCTTCGAGGCGGCCGTCTCACTCCTGCGAGACCGCGGCGAGGAGGAACTTCTGCTTGAAGTCGAAGAGAAGTGTCGGGAGCAAGTGGACTTCGAGCCCCGCGCCATGCGAAATCACGTGGCGATGATCTACGACCGGTTCACGCTCGAAGAGATCTCCGACCGGGTCGCCAGCTTGATCCGAAGCGATCGACTCGAGTGGGATGGTGAAATCGAGATGGTCTATCAGGACATCGAAGGCCTTCGGGAAGCGATGCCCGGCCATACCGGCGACTGGTACTTCACGGGCGAATATCCGACGCCTGGCGGCTACCGGGTCCTGAACACCGCCTATCTGAACTGGCGACGGGCCGACGAACGTCGAGCCTACTGACGCCGACCTCGTGAATTCTCCGGGGTCACGCTGAAGTCACCCTGACTTCAGGTCGAGAAATCAGGACGCGCTTCGCGACTCGTCATTCGATCCGAATGGGGCGCGGCACCTGGATCCGACCATGCTTGAAGAACAGAACATCCTCCGCGGCCTCTCTCCGATCGCGGTTTCGCCGTATCGAGCCGACGTCCGCGCGGCCATGATCCGGGATCTCGCCACCCTCGCCAGCGGGGCCGGCCCTCTCGATCCCGTCGCAGGCGCGATGATCGCTCGTCTCTATCAGGAGCGACTCGATGGCCCTCTGCGGACCCGGGAAGCCGGACATCGAGTCCGAACCGGGCTGATGGTCGCCTGAGGGGCTCCGAAGCCACGGATCGCCGGAATCTGAAATTCTCCTTGAATCGGGATCGGCAAATCGTCATCCTCGATCTTGGAGATTGAGATATCGGAAGGCCCTGCTGGAGGAGCAGGGCTTTCCGCTTTTTTGGCCTCTCGGGGCTCTGGATGTCCACTCGAGGGTTCGATCCGGCCGCGAAGAGGACCGAAGACCGATTTCGAGCGGTGCCGAACGCGGTTTCCGGATGAGCCGGACCCGGTTGGACCCGCCCTCGCGTCTTGACGCTTGGGGGCGAGACTGTTCTACTACGCGACTCGCCGGAGGCTCTCACGATCCGGCTTCGTTTCGGCAATTCCCACTTCTCCGTGGGCGGCGCCGGTTCAAATTCGACCCGTTCCGAGGCCCATGGGCATGGAACGGGGTCCCATTCAGTCGGATGCTCGAATGGCCCGCTATCTCGGCCCCAAGGTCAAACTCTCCCGTCGTGTCGGTGTTCCGATCGCGGATATCCCGAAGCACACCTCCAAGCGACAGCTGAACCCGCCGGGTCAGCACGGCTTCCGTGGCCGTCGCCCGAAGGATTACGGCATCCGCAAGGATGAGAAGCAGAAGCTTCGCTATCACTACAACGTGATGGAACGCCAGTTCCGTCGCTATGTCGATGAAGCGACTCGACGCCCGGGTAACACCGGAGAACTGCTTCTTCAACTTCTCGAATGCCGCCTGGACAACGCGCTTCGACGATCCGGCCTCACCCGCACGGTGTGGGCTGCTCGTCAGATGGTGGTCCACGGTCACGTGCTCGTGAACGGCAAGAAGGTCGACCGACCGAGTTATGCGATCAAGGTCGGCGACGAGATCACGCTTCGCGAGAAGGTCCACTCGCTCGCTCGAGACAACATGGAATCACTCGCTGGCCACATGGTTCCCGGCTGGCTTTCGATGAACCCGGCGGAACTCACCGTCAAGGTCGTCGCCAACCCGACCTCCGACCAGATCCCGTTCGATGTGAACACCAACCTGATCGTCGAATTCTACCGTTGACCCTGATGGGCCTTCGGCCTCGACGCGTCGGTCCGCTTGACGGTCTGCGCACCAAAACGGGCCGTCGCGTCCGGATCCCTTCGAGGCCCTCAATGGCATCGATGGACCGACGCGACGGTCCTTTCGCTTGAAACGCCCATCCGTTCTCCTGCCATCCGTTGAAAGCCTGAAGAACGTTCGTTGCAATTCATGGAGCCGTCCGGACCGCGGACGAATCAACTCCCCTCCCGCTCGTCGCCGTATCCGGAAGCCCCCATGTTCCAGTTTCTCCGCAAGTACGACAAGTGGATCCTCGCCGTGGGCGGTTCGCTGCTGATGATCACCTTCCTGGTGCCGCAGGCCATCCAGGGACTTTCCGAGTACAGCGCCCAGACCGGGGCCACCTGGGCCACGGTCGGTGCTTCGAGCGAATCGGTCTCCGCCGGTGAAGCGGACATGCTGCGTCGGCAGACGCGCCTGATCGATCTTCTCGGCGCCGGCACACCGCTCGGCCAACTGGGAGTCGGCAACAACCCGGCGCATTGGTACCTGCTGGTCCGAGAGGCGGCGGCCGCCGGCCTCATCGCGGGAACGAGCTCGGGCTACGACGTCGCACAATCGATCGCCGCCAACCGACCTCCCGAAGAAGGCGTCACCCCGGAGATGGTGATCGGAAGCCTCGCCAGCCAGGCAGGCCTCAGCCCGAAGCAGACTCTGGCCACGCTTGCGGAGGTTCGAGGAGTCACCCAGCTTGTGGCCCTCGTCAGCACTGCGGGACGCTTCAGTGACACCCGGCTCCGCAGCGCCGCCGCTCGCAAGTCACTTGGAGTCGCCGCGGACGTCGTGGTCATCGACGCCCGAACCAACACCACCCTGCCGGCTCCCGAAGTGGACGAGACGAGCCTCACGGATCAACTCACCGCTCATCGCGACGCCCTCCCAGGCGAAGGCGAGATGGGCTTCGGCTATCGAATCCCCGATCGCTTCAAGCTCGAGTGGCTGATGATTCCCAAGTCCGCGGTGCGAGCCTCGCTCGAGGACAGTCCGGACCTCGGCCCGATTCAACTTCGCAAGTCGTTCATGAAGGACCCCTCACGCTTCGGCGCTCCCGCGAATTCCAGTGACTTCAGCAGCCGCGCCGATCAGGTTCGAACCGCGGTCCTCGATGAGCTGACCGACGAGCGGATGAAGGCCATCGCGAAGTTTCTCTCCGACCAACTGCAGTTCCCCCGCCGCGGAATCAACCGCATCGGACTTCACTTCGACCTCCCGGCGAACTGGCCAGAGCGGCGACAGAGTTTCACGGCGCTCGCGGACGAGGCGGCCAAGGAATTCGACCTGCCGCTTCCCGCCTACCGCTCAAGCGGTCAGGAATGGCTTCAGGTCACCGATCTGGATGACCAGGAACGCTTCGGCGATCTGGCCACGAGCGGCACCGATCTCTTCGGGCGGAACCGCATGCCCCTGACCGACGTGATCCCGGCGATCAAGGAATTCGGTGGCAGCGACACGGTGGCCGTTCAGGCCGGCGTCGGGCTTCCTCCGATGACCACGCTCGAAGGAGATCTCTTCCTCACCCGGATCATCGACACGGATCCCTCACATCCCCCGGCGGAGCTCGACGAGGTTCGAGCGGCGGTTCGTGATGACGTCGAAGCGATCTTCAAATACGAAGCACTGGCGGGCCAGCTCGAAACGATCGAATCCGAGGCTCGAACCGACGGCCTCCGATCGCTGGCCACGAAGTACGGAGTTCCGGTCGAATTCGCACCCGACATCCGAGAGGCCAACCTGCAGTTCCTGCTTCAGTATGGAATCCAGCTCGCCTCTTCGATCCCCGGAGTGGGGACGGATGCGACCGCGATTTCGGAAGTGATCGAACGATCCATGAAGCTCGATCCGACCATCCCGATCGCGGACCAGCCGATCGATGAACGGGTCTTCGCAATCGCCCTTCCCGACAAGTTGTCGATCCTCGTGGTTTCCGTCGACAAAATCGCACCGCTCACCGAAGAACAGTGGTCGGGACTCGCGGCGAATCAGGCCCCGCTGCAGGCCGCGATCGCCGAGGACCTCGCGTCCTTCGATCCCGAATCCATCTTCGGCTTCGACGCCATGAAGGATCGGCACAACTTCGTACGATCACGCGAGGACGATACCGACGAAGAATTCGCCGACGAAGCACCGGCCGCCTGAGTCGACCCTCGGGCCACCTTCCCCCACCACCTCTCTCGCCGGGATCGCACCGTGAGCAACATCGAACCACTCCCCAACATCGACTTCGAGCTCTTTTCGAAGCTCGACCTCCGCGTCGCCACCGTGACCGCCTGTGAACTCCATCCGAATGCGGACAAGCTTCTGAAGGTCACGCTCGATGACGGAACCGCCGACGGCCGCCAGGTCTGCGCCGGCGTCAAGGCGTGGTACGACCCCGCGGAACTGGTCGGAAAACAGGTCGTGATCGTGGCGAATCTCGAACCTCGGAAGCTCCGAGGAGAGATCAGCCAGGGCATGATCCTCGCGGCGAGCGATCTGAAGGACGCACCCGCGGAAGAAACGGACGGCAAGCCGGGTCCCGATGAACGCGACGTGGTCGTCATGACCATCGACA
Organism: Phycisphaera sp. TMED9; assembly: GCA_002167845.2. Classification (GTDB taxonomy): domain Bacteria; phylum Planctomycetota; class Phycisphaerae; order Phycisphaerales; family SM1A02; genus UBA12014. The sequence goes on from NHBO02000045.1 coordinate 35,114, forward strand.
AGCCCGTCAAGCCCGGCTCCCGCGTCAGCTGAAACCACCGAAGAACCCCGCACGGCGATGCCGAGCCTCGAGCCATGAGCCCGTGGCTGCTGTTTCATGCGTTTTCGATTCGGGAGTCAAGAGGTGGCCTCCCCTCGCGACGTCTCTCGGCATCTCCTGAACCGAGGGTCGGAAGTTCGACTCCTCCCGGAAGCGTTCTGGTTTTCCCAAGGCGATCACGCCGACTCCGAAGACTCGGCCCTGAATCGCGACTCGACGAAGGAGATCGCTCAGAGGCTGCGGGCCCCGGTCCTTGCAATGGTCTCATAGAAGCCGCCGGCGACCTGACTCAATTCCTCCAGGTCCAGTTCACCCGAAGGTCGCCTGGGCAGCGTGATGTGTATGCAATCGTCGGAGTTCTCCACGATCCGCAGGTCGAGGTTCGCGGGCAGGTCCACGCCGTGTTCCGCGAGCACCGTCCGGGGATCGGCGAAAAACCGCTTCTTGAAGCCCGCATCCGCCCAGCATGTTTCGAAGATCTGTGCCAGCGCTGCACGCTGTGCGGAGATGTCGAGCACCCAACAGACCAGGCTGTGGTAGTACTCGCCCATCCCCCAGGCCAGATTCATGGTGGACTGATCACCGGCCAACTTCCTGGGCAGGGTGATGTGTGCGCAGCGATCGGTGTTCTCCACCACCTTGAAGGAGATCCCCTCGGGGACTTCGATTCCCCGTTCGGCCATGACCGCGCCGGGGTCGGAGATGAACCGACGCTTCAAGTCATCGTCATCCCAACACGCTTCAAGCAGTTGCACGAGTTTGTTCTTCGATTCAGACATGATCATTCTCCGGTGCGAGCCCTGATCTTCTCGCGGATTTCGGGGATGCCTTCATGAAAGCCAGAAGTTCGATAGAGAAATTCTAGCAAGGCGTCAGCACCCCCCGTCGGAGTGCCAGAGGGGGGTTCGTGGTCATCGCCCTGGACCTGGATGAACCTTCCGATTCTTCAAATCGCAACCGTCACACCACCCTGTCCCCCCACTACGGACTCGTGAAGCCACTCCGCTCGGGCCGATTCACGTCCCGAATCGGCACATGGATGACGAGGATCGCGTCCGTTCCCGTCGTTCTCGAGCATCGTGGTGACGTTCCGGGGGATCTTTGACGTCGACGCCGCCCAAGCGGACCAATCGACTTCGATGCGAGCCCCCTCGGATCTCTCTGGAGATCCGAGGGGTCGCTCTGCATGGTCGTTGATGTGGATCGTGCCGTCCGAACCACGATCGCCTCGAAGGCCCCTGCGGCCTCGATCAGTTCGCCGGATCAAGCCCGATGGCAGCCGCGTCACGATCGGAAAGCATCGCACCGTCGGAACGCGCTCGCACCGTGCCGTCTCGTTTGCGGCTGCGATCGCATCGAGGCTCGTCCCGCAGGTCATCGATCGTCACATCGCCCAGCGAGGTCTCGAATCTCGCCCGGCTCACGCCGCAGACGTCGGCAAGATCGCCTCCGAACCGAGCGAAGGTGCCTTCCGGATCCGGAATAACGACGCCGGCATCGAGCGGATTGTCGAGCCCCTCCGCCTTCGCCTCTTCGAGCGCCTTCAGCACGGCGTCACGCAGGTTCATCACCGCGGACCATTCGTGATCGCACTGCGCGGAGAGATCCAGGGGCTCGCAGAGGTGCACGTTGGCCTCGTCGGATCGCTCGAGCGCCCGGAACGCTTCGTCGGCGGTGTGAGGAATGACCGGTTCGAGGAGGCGGCAGAGCAGACCCGAGATCGCGTGCATGACGGTCTGGGTTCGGCGACGCCGGACGGAATCGGACGCATCACAGTAGAGCCGGTCCTTGGTGGCCACCAGATAGATGGCACTCAAGGTTTCGTTGCAGAAGTCGTAGATGACCTGATGAGCGTCGCGGAACGCGTAGGTCTTGAAGGCGTGACGCACCCGCTGCTCGACCCGGACGGCCTCGGCCAAAGCCCAGGCGTCGATCGACTCCGGTTCGATCGATTCGAGTGGCACGCCATCTCGTTCCACCTCGAAGTCCGCGAGATTTCCCAACAGGAATCGGAGCGTGTTGCGGATCTTCCGGTAGCTCTCGCCGGCGACCTTGAAGAAGTCCAGGTCGACCTTGATGTCGTTCTCGAAGGGAAGCGAGCAGACCCACCAGCGACAGACATCGGCACCGAAGTCCTTGAGAAGCTCGTCCACGCTCAGGGCGTTGCCAGAGGACTTGGACATCTTCCGTCCATCCTTGTCCACCATGAAGCCATGGGTGAGGAGCGTTCGATACGGTGCTTCGCCGGTGGCACCGAGGGCCGGAAGCAGGGAGAGCTGGAACCAGCCTCGATGCTGATCGCTCCCCTCGAGGTAGAGGTCCGCGGGGATCCCCTGTCCTCGGGCTCGCATCACCGCCGCCCAGCTCGAGCCTGACTCGAACCAGACGTCGAAGATGTCCTGCATCTTCTCGAGCGTGCCGACATCGACGCCCTCCGGCGCATCGGGATCCGTCGATGGATCCCACCCCGCCAGAAGGTCGGAAGGCGACTCGCTGAACCAGGCGTCGGACCCGCGTGCCTCGAATGCGGCCGCGACCGCACGGACGGATGCCGGGGTCAGCAACACCTGGTCATCGGGCATTCGGAAGGCCGGAATCGGAAGGCCCCAGGCCCGCTGCCGGGAGAGGCACCAGTCCGGTCGGGACTCGACCATGCCCCGCATGCGATTCCGCCCCCACGCGGGAATGAACTCGACCTCTTCGCCGGTCGCGCGCATCGCCATCTCGCGAAGACTCTGATCGTCGCGATTGGTCGGCCGATCGACCGCCACGAACCACTGCTCGGTGGATCGGAAGATGACCGGCGTCTTCGATCGCCAGTCATGCGGATAACTGTGCATGAAGAGTTCGTGATGAACCAGATGACCGCTCTCCCGCAATCGCGCGGTGATCAACTCGTTCCCGGTCCAGATCGATTCGCCCTGCAACCAGTCCGGCACGGTCTCGTCGTAGGTCCCGTCACCGAGAACCGGGCAATAGACGTCGAGCCCCTCTCGCTGGCCGGTTCGATAGTCCTCCTGCCCGTGACCCGGTGCCGTATGAACCAGTCCGGTTCCGTCTTCCAGAGTCACGTAGTCGGCTTCGACGATTCGACCGATGCGGTCCAGAAGCGGGTGGCGATACTCCAGTCCGAGCAGATCACTCCCCTCGCACTCGGCGAGCACTTCAACCTCCTCGATGCCGCATTGTTCGACGACCGGCTCCAAGAGTTCGCGTGCGATCACCGTCTCCTGCCCGTCGAGCCGGGCCAGCACGTATCGATACCTCGGGCCGACGGCGATCGCCAGATTCGCCGGAAGCGTCCAGGGCGTCGTGGTCCAGATCATGAAACTCGGCGTCGTATCGATCTCGACGTCGAAGGCCTTCGCCACCGCTTCCCGGTCGGTGGCCTCGAAGTCGACGAAGACCTGAGGATCTTCGCGATCTTCATATTCGAGTTCCGCCTCGGCCAAGGCGGTCTGATTCTCGATCGACCAGTGAACCGGCTTCAAGTCGCGGTAGACCACTCCTTGTTCGACCAGCTCGGCGAAGACCTCGATCGTCCGCGCCTCGTAGGTCGGATTCATCGTGAGATACGGATCGTCGTAGTCCGCGAGGGTGAGCAGCCGCTGCATCTGTCCGGCCTGAAGTTTGATGAACTTCTCCGCGTACTTCGCGCACTCTCGACGAATCGCGATCCGTCGCGAGTCCTCGGGGAGGGTCGCGAGCTTGGCGGTCTTGCCTTTCTCATGAAGCTCGGTCATCACCCGGTGCTCGATCGGCAGTCCGTGGCAATCCCAGCCCGGGGTGTAGGGGCAACGCATTCCTTCCATCAAACGGGAACGCACCACGATGTCCTTGAGCACCTTGTTGAGCAGGTGTCCGACGTGAATGGAACCGTTGGCGTACGGCGGCCCGTCGTGGAATCGGAACGTCGGCGCCCCCGCCTCTCGGCGAGCCTCATCAATGCACGCATACATGGACGCCGCTTCCCAGCGGGCGACCGTCTGCGGCTCGTTCTGAGCGAGGTTGGCCCGCATCGCGAAGGGGGTCGCCGGAAGATTCAGGGTGTCCTTGAATCCTCGGGGCTTGTCGGAAGTCGAATTGGTGGACTGTTCGGACATGGGAGGTGGGGATCCGGAGTGGCGTGCGTGACGCCACAGGATACCGAAAGCCCCTCCGGGGACGGTTCTCGACCGCCGCTCCGATGCCCCTTTCAGCGGAATTCAGTCCTCGGGAATCTCGTCTCCCGGCTTGATGACCTCATCCAGATACTTCTGGAAAGCCCCCTGCTGGTAGCTGATGAAGCAGAAGACGTGATGGAGCGTGAACCACTCGATGTCGGATGGATCCTTGTCCAGATCGGCTCGGATGCGATTCAGTTCGGCGAGGAGTTTTTCGGATTTCATGGTGGGCCAGCGTATCAGGACGCCGGGCCGACGATGCCCCCCGGACGGCCAGAGACCAACCATGTCCAAGGGATGAGCCCGATCCGGGCCGATCTCTCGACGCATCGCCGGGCTCCTCCCGCGACGTTTGCCCAAAAAAGAAAACCCGACCTGCCGAATCGTGTTCAGCAGGCCGAGTTCGATTGAATCAGGCGACTCTCCTCCAAGGCCGCACAACTCAACGCTTGGGTTCTCCCGATCCTCCAAGGTAGACGGCTTCGGAAGTCACCGCAACTCTCAGACCGTCGCTTTCCGGCCTGAATGCGTCGAACCCGGGCCGCCCGACCACCAGACATCCGGCCGGACCGCCCCCAAACGCACTGATCGATTGTTTATCCGGCCGGGGGGCTCGGAGTCTCCAACTCGATGGCGGAATGGCCGTGATCGTGGCCCCCCTCTTCGAGGAGTCCGCTTCCCCAGGCGATGGCGAGCCCCAGCACGAGCATCACGGTCATCGCAACACGGTCGTGCTTGTGGAATTGCAATTCTGGAAGCACGTCGCTCGCCGCGATGCAGATGAACGTGCCGGCGCTGAAGGCCAGGGCATAAATCGTGAAGACCTGCGCATCCGCGGCGAGATCCGCACCCAGTTGGAAGAGCAAGACGCCGAGCGGAATCATCAAGGCGAAGACGATGTTCACGAGATTCATCGACGCCTGACTTCGTCCGGAACGCTGCATGAGCGCCACGATCGTGAACGCGTCGAAAGGCTTGTGAAGGACGATGCCGAGGAACACCGTGAAACCAAGTAGCCCGAAGACCATTCCGTCGGAGGCCGCCGGCGCCGGACCGATGGTCGCAAGTTGGTCCTCGCCGCTCGCGACGGCGGCTCCAAGGGCGATTCCGGCGAGAATGGTGTGGATCGTCAAGCCGATCAGCGCTCCGACCCAACCGAGTCGGTGTTCGGTGACCGGCGCATCGTCGGCGCAAGGCGTCGTCGAACCATGGTCGTGGCCGCAGGTATGGCCATTTTCATCCGGCGTCTCGTGATGATGAAAGCAAAAGAAACGCTCGAGCAGGAACATCGCGAGGAAGCCAACGACCGCCGCGAGCATGACCGCATGCATCGAGGGTCCCGCTCCATGGGCGTGCACCACCGCCTCAGCCGCATGACCGAGCATGTGCAGCATCCCGACGCCGAGCATGACGCCGGAGACGAGACAGAGGGACAACTGCATTCGTCGATGGGTGAGCGAGATCCGGCTGGGAATCAGCCCCCCGAGCACCGAGACGAGGAGAATGACCCCTGAATACACCACGAGCGTTGCGAACGCGGACATGTGAAAACCTCCAGCCTCAAAGATAACGTCCAACGGCTGGATGGGCGGAATCCGGACGATGCCCCGGCGATATCCCGGGCTGGATGGTGGATTGCGGTCGGGATATACTCCTTCCCCCACCGACCCGATTCAAGTCGGTGACGGCGGGGCCGTAGCTCAACTGGGAGAGCGCCTCGGTCGCATCGAGGAGGTTGTCGGTTCGATCCCGATCGGCTCCATTGCCCGCCAACCCTCTTCGCCCCACCGCCGGGCGAAGAGGGTTTTCTTTCGCCCGGCCGAGCAAGAAGCCGCCGAGGTCGAAATCGCGATCACTCCCTGGTCAATAACCAGCTGCACGGGTCGCCTCAGCCCGCAAGCCGTTGGGGCGGCGGCGTTGGAAGATCAATTTTCTGGTTGGATTCCCGTCGCCTCTTTCGTATCTTCGCATGTCACTTCAGACGAAGGCTGTGCAATCCCACCCCCGATTGAATGAGGGGAGGGATGCCGAAGTCATCGCAAGATCCCGCGTGAGAGAGTGGGGAAAATCCTGGTGGCCGTGAGATCATGGAGGGTTCCTTGACCAAATCATGGACCAAATCATGGACCAAATCATGGATCAAATCATGGATCATCCAGAGAGAGGATGATTCTGAAGATCCGTGATCACGGATGGAATGTTCCCCGAATGACGCCCGGTGTTCGCACCGGGCGTCATTTTTCGTCCACCACACGGGCTCGAAGACGGCCGGCCCTTGTCTCACGGATCCGAGGGGGTAGCATCCACTCATGAACACGTCCCCCTCATGGATCCATCGTGCCACGCGGATCGTCGCGCCGGTTCTGGCCTGCGCCGCTTCCGCGACCCTGCTTCTCGCCTTCGCGGAGTCGATGGAACAGGATCCACCACCTCCGGCGCGAAAGCCGGAGACCCCCGCGAGCAGAGTCGCCGAGCGACCTCGCGTGCTGGTCTTCTCAAAGACCACCGGATTTCGACACGGTTCGATCCCGGTCGGCATCAAGACCATGATCGAACTCGGCAAGGAGCATGGTTTCGACGTCGTCGCGACCGAGGACTCCACCCGTTTCAACGAAAACGACCTGGCGACGCTCTCCTGCGTGGTCTTCTTGAACACCACCGGCGACGTCCTTGACGATGTCCAGCAGAAGCACTTCGAGAAGTTCATTCGAAGCGGCGGCGGGTATGTCGGCGTCCACAGCGCCGCGGACACCGAGTACGACTGGCCCTGGTACGGCCGACTGGTCGGCGCCTGGTTCAAGACCCACCCGAGAATCCAGCCCGCGAAGATCAACGTCGAGGATCGAACATTTCCCGCGACCAAGATGCTTCCGCGGATCTGGGACCGCACCGACGAGTGGTACGTCTACCGGGACAATCCAAGACCCAACGTCAAGGTGCTCATGAGTCTCGACGAGACCAGTTACCAGGGCGGCGGAATGGACGGCGATCATCCCATCAGCTGGTATCACGACTTTGATGGCGGACGGGCCTTCTACACCGGCGGCGGACATACCGACGAGTCCTACGCCGAGCCGCTCTTCCGGCAACACCTCACTGGCGCAGTCATGTGGGCATGCGGCCGGTCCGACGTTCCCGCCAAGAAGAACCCCACCGCTCCGCTGACCATCGACCAGCCCTGACGATCGAAGTCAGGCCGCGTCCGGAACCTGCACCCATGAAACCCTTCCCACTCACCGTGCTCTCCGCGGCCGTCGTCGTCCTGGTCGTGGCCGGGTTCCTGCTCCTTCGCGGCCCAAGCTCGACGGAAGCCGCGGTGAACGAGAATCATCCGAACACCGGGTCGACCACTCGAACCATCGAAGAGCACCCCGAACATGGCGCTCGCCACTCGATGTGGGTGACCGCGACCGCGTACTGCTCACGGCCCCAGGAGACCGACGGAGACCCCTTCATCGCCGCTTGGAACGAACGCCTGGATCCCAAGGTGAAGTCGATCGCGGTGAGCCGGGATCTTCTCGAAAAAGGCCTGCACCACCGGACCAAGGTCTGGATCGAAGAAAACGGCGTCGAGACCGGCCCCTATCTGGTTCTGGACAAGATGAACAAGAGATGGACGGACCGGATCGACGTGTACTACGGCCTCAACCTCAAGGGCGCCCTGAAATTCGGAAAGCAACGGGTTCGGATCTTCTGGAAGACCGATTCCCCGGCGAAGTCCGGGGTCTGATCGGCAAACAGCGCCGGTCCGACAGGTTCTCCACGATCGACGGGGAACCGTCCGCGTAGACTTTCCGAGTGACTTCGACGCCGGTCCAAGACAGCCCGGAACTCCCGGACGCCTATCGCGGTTCCCAATGGGAAACCCCCGCGATGCGCCAGTTCACGCGCTTCAAGACGGCGCACCCGGACTGCCTGCTCTTCTTCCGCATGGGCGACTTCTATGAGTTGTTCGGTCCTGACGCGGAAGCGGCGCATCGACTTCTGGGCATCACCCTCACGGAACGAACCAAGGGCATGCCCATGGCCGGCGTTCCGCACCATGCGGCGGAGAACTACCTTCGACGCCTCGTCGAACAAGGCGTCCGGGTCGCGGTCTGCGATCAGATCCAGGACCCCAAGGACGCGAAGGGCGTGGTCGACCGAGCGGTCACGAGGGTTCTGACGCCGGGCACGCTCGTCGACGAAACGCTCCTGGAAGCAGGACGAGAGAATCTCGTGGCCGCGGTCACGCCCGGCCCCGACGACCGGATGGCAATCGCCATCGCCGAACTCTCCACCGGTGCCTTCACACTTCAAAGCTGCGATCGAAGCGACCTCGCAGATGCCCTGGCCAGGTACGCGCCCAGCGAACTCCTGATTCCGGATCCGGGCGATCTCTCCGAAGCCGACGCCATCGACCCGGACCTCGCCGAGATGATCGGTGCGGTGGTGACTCATCGACCCGGCTGGAATTTCGCGATCGATGAAGGCGAGCGCGTGCTGAGAGAGCACTATCGCGTCGCCAGTCTCGAGGCGTTCGGACTGGCGCCCGGCGATCTGGCCAGCGCCGCCGCCGGAGGACTGCTTCGGTATCTCCTTGAGACGCAGGCGGCCGGAGAGGTCGAACGACCGCTCCCCCATCTCCGTCCCCCCCGCCACCGCGACGACGATCGGAGCATGCGTCTCGATCTTTCGACGCTCCGCAGCCTCGAAATCGAACGAACCAGCCGCAGCGGCGAGATCGCAGGCTCCCTGCTTTCGGTCTTTCCCCACTGCCGAACCGCGATGGGACGAAGATCCCTCCGGCGACGGCTCTGCTGGCCGCTGCTCGATGCGGAGGAGATTCAAATCCGTCATCGCGCCGTCGGCGGCCTGATCGAGGATCGCGATGCCGCCGAACATGTGCGTCAGGCCATCACCGGAGTCAATGATGTCGCTCGGATCGCCGGTCGCATCGCGGTCGGGCGAGCCACGCCTCGCGACGTCGTGGCCCTCGGTCGCAGCGTGATCGCCGCCGGCCCCCTCGTCGATCTGCTCGCCGCTCGTCCGGCATTCGCCGCCGCCCATGAACAACTCGACGCCGCGGTCGCGAGACTGGCTCCCCTCGCGGATCGAATCGAACGCACCTGCATCGAAGACGCCCCGACCCATCTTCGTGACGGGGGCCTCATCCGGGACGACGTGGACCCCGAACTCGATGCGGCCCGCGCCCTGGAACGTGACGCCACCGAATGGCTCGCGGTCTACCAGGCCAAGATCATCGAGGAGTCCGGTATCGGCGCCCTCAAGGTCGGCTTCAATCGCGTCTTCGGGTATTACATCGAGGTGAGCAAGGCCAACGATGCGAAGGTGCCGGCCAACTTCGTCCGGAAACAGACGCTCAAGAACGCCGAACGCTACATCACCGACGAGTTGAAGACCTTCGAAGACAAGGTGCTCACCGCCGGCGCCCGCGCCATCGAACGAGAGAAGCGAATCTTCGCCGAACTCTGCCTCGCCATCTCGGAGGCCATTGAACCGATCGCGGCCTTCGGTGACGCCATCGCCGAGATCGACTGTACCGCCTGCCTCGCGGAGACCGCCTATCGACTGGGTTGGGTCCGCCCGGAGATGGAGGACTCGGCGGTTCTTGAACTGACCGACGCACGCCACCCGGTGCTCGACGCTTCGATGCGGGATCGCTTCGTCCCGAACGACTGCAGCCTGGGAACCACCGAACAGTCATCGACGCTGGCCCTCATCACCGGCCCGAACATGGCGGGCAAGAGCACCTACATTCGTCAGACCGCGCTGGTGGTGCTGCTCGCCCAGTCCGGTTCGTTCGTTCCCGCCACCCGAGCCAGAATCGGCGTGGTCGATCGAATCTTCACTCGGATCGGGGCCAGCGACGAATTGCACGCCGGTCGCTCGACCTTCATGGTCGAGATGACCGAAACCGCGAACATCCTTCACCACGCCACCGATCGAAGCCTCGTGGTGCTCGACGAGATCGGACGAGGCACCAGCACCCTCGATGGCTTGAGCCTCGCCTGGGCGATCACGGAGAATCTCGCGGCACGAGGCACCCGGACGCTCTTCGCGACGCACTACCACGAGTTGACCTCGATTCCCGATCGACTCCCCGCGGTCGCCAATCTCCACGTCTCGGTTCGAGAGTGGCAGGACCGCATCGTCTTTCTTCATCGAATCCAACCCGGCCGCACCAACCAGAGCTACGGGATCCACGTGGCGGAACTCGCCGGTCTTCCCACGGAGGCGATCGAACGGGCCCGCGAACTGCTCGCCACGCTCGAAGTCCGGGAGGGCGATGCCGCCGCGAAAGCCGCCGCCATTCCCTCCGCCCCCGCCACCAGGCCCACTGACCAGTTGTCGCTGTTCACGGAGTTCCTGCCGCATCCCGCCATTGAAGAACTCCGGGTACTCGATCTCGATGCCATGACTCCGCTCGAGGCGTTCGATCGGCTTCGAGAACTGGCGGCCAAGACCCGCGATACCGGTGATGCCTGATCCGGCCTCACCGATCACGACGAGCGCCGCGCGTCCGACCGGTCGCGTGGCCGCGATCCTGGCCCTGTTCTCGTTGCCACTCTCGCTCTTCGGAATCGGTGGAATCCTCGGCCTGATCGCCATTGCGATGGCGAGCCGCTCTTCCGCCAGGAACACGAATCAAAGACAAGCGTTCGCGACGGTGATCATCGGCTTCGTCTCGGTGCTTCTGGGAGGCCTCGTCGCGAGCAGTTGGATGATCGGCCCGGGGCGGTACGACGGCCCTTCCCCGATCGGTACGATCCAGACCGGTCGAGTGACCACCCTCGATGGCGGGACGTTCGACCTCGCNGGCGGCGACGATCGACTCACGCTCGTCGACGTCTGGGCGACCTGGTGCCCCCCGTGCATCGCCTCCATTCCGATGCTCGAGGCGATCCACCGTGATCTCGGTGACGAAGTTCGCGTGATCGGGCTGTCCGGTGAATCGGCGAGAACCGTGCGTGGGTGGCTCGAGCGACGAACGGCGGAGGTTCGTGCGGGAACGCTCGAACCGTCGGCGATTCCCACGTACCCGATCGCCGCGGGCATTGATCCGCTGCCTGACCTGGTCAGAGCCACCCAGGCCTACCCGACCATGTATCTGCTCGGTCCCGACGGAAGCGTCCGCCAGACCCTCGTGGGGCTGCACGACCTCCCGACGATCCTCGCGGCGATTCGCGCCTCATCTCTCGAACCGGACGACGCGGCAGCAGAAGGCCGCTGAGGTCCGAACCGCGAACGCCCGGGCGATCTCGAGGACTCAGAAACTGACTGAGGCGTGCCCAAACGCCGCTCCCTCGACGGGAACAGCCCTTGGGTCGAACCGTTCCACCACCGAGTTCCCGCGTGTCTTTATGATCGAGACATGCCCCCTCTTCGCATCATGATCCTCGGCGTGCTCCTTTTCGCCNTCCTCCCGACCGGCTGCGGATACGGAGGAAGCGGAGTGGGACCAACACCTCCCCGCCTCCTCGGAACCATCCAGACCGCGACGCTGAAGACCACCGACCAGGGGGAAGTCGAACTGGCGTCCGGCGATGATCGAATCACTCTTCTTCTGGTCTGGGCGACGTATGCGCCGGACTCGGTCTCGATGCTCTCGACGCTCGAAGAGCTGCACCGGGACCACCCCGGGGAGATCCGGGTCATCGCCGCGTCGATCCAGTGGGCGGAGACGGTGATTCCGTGGCTCGAAAGTCGGCGTCAGGCGGTCCAAGACGGCGACCTGACATCGATCGAGGCACCGACCTATCCGGTGGTGACCACGGAGGGCGCGTCGGTCGCTCTCATCGGCTGGGCGGATCGGCCGACACTGTGGTTTCTCTCGGGAGACGGTCTCGTGCTCGATCGCCTCGACGGAATTCAGGACGCGGCGACGGTTCTCGCGAGGGTCGAATCGCTTCGCACCGCATCCGACGCGTCCGCGGACGCGACCGAAGAAGACGGCTCGGCACCCTCCCCCCTCGGCGGTTGCGTGATCGAACGGCGGGATGGAGAGGTGCCGTCAGATCTCCGACTTCACACGAAGATCCTCCGCGATGATCGCTATGCGCCATTCACAAAACACCTGACCTCGGGTGGGGTCGTCTTCATCGCGACCGACGAGATCGAGGATTCCTTCATGACCGCGGTCGGTGATCTGCACGCGGCGATGTTCGATCCCACGGCTCCCGGGATCGATCGTGGCCTGCAGGATGCCGTCCTCACCTCGATGTTCGAGGCTCGAACCGCGATTCCGATGTGGAAGGGTGAAGAACCCGACTTCCCGAACCAGGACGACTGGATCGCGTTCGATCGACTCACCGATCGGCTCTCGATCTGTGATGCGATCTTCCAACTCGACCCGCGGGACCGTGCGAGCCAGCCGATGGAGGTGGTCGAACACCTGCTCCACCACCTGAACATGGTGGGCCTCCACGAGGTCTTTCCGGATGACTGGGGCATCACCACCAGGTCCACGCTGCATCGTTCGATGCGGAAGGCGCTGGAGGAATCGTGGTACGTCGTCGACTACCTCGACGAATTCGACGACGAGGAGGAGGCCGAACGGGTGCTTCTCCAGGAGTATTCCTACTGGGTGATCTCGACCGAGTGGGATCTCCAGCGTCCCTTCGGTCCCGATGCGGAGAATGGCGAATGGAATCTCTCCGACCCCGAACGATTCCGCTCGCTGCAGCCCGAACTCCACGCGGCATTCGATCGAACGATCCCGAGCGTACTCACGCCGCCGAACCGTGCCGCACTCGCCGCCTTCGCCGAGTGAGCGCTGACAAACGTCATTCCCTCCCGGCCGCCCAGACCACGATGTCACCGTCGGGTTCGGCATTCCCCGTCGCTCGAACCAACCCCCATTGCTTGGACGATCCCGCCAGGCCGCCTCGTCNGAGATCTCTCCATCCGCCGGAACCGGGGCCCACCGACGCCATCCCACGACCGTCATCGTCATCTCGATCGGGCCCGAGAATGTAGATCAGCGGNCGACCATCCCGACGGAGGTATCGCACGGCCGAGCCATCGAAAGGATCCCGAACCGGTTCACCGCCCGCCGCGAACTCGAGTTCGTCGAGGGTGTCTGGCCATCCTCCAATTCGACGACGAGTCATCTCGAGTTCAAGCACGGTCAACACGAGATCACGCTCGAGACGGACGGTCCCGCTCGTGAAGACCAGGCTCTCGGTCGCGGGAATCAACAGGTTGATCGGGAAGTACCGGATCATGTGCGTGAGGTCATCGTTCATGGCCTGCCGCGGGATCTCGTCGATCAGGCCGAGCGGAGCGGTATCGATCTCCCACGGGGACTTCGACGCCTGCTCCTCTGCGGAGTCCATGAGGTTCATCCAGATTCGAGTCGCTTCCGCCCGTCCGAGCGTGAGTTCGGCGACGATCGGGCCGAGCAGAAACGCCCCGGTCCCTGACGTGAGCTGCTCCGGTCCGAGATTCCCGGACGGCGTGCCGAGCATGTCGACCACCGATGATCCGATCGAAAGCGATCCATCCCCCTCGCCGTCATCGCTGTAGATTCGCTGGGCGATGTCCAGGAAGAACCATCGCTCACCGGCCATTTCCAGACCGAGCCGCTCATCATCCAATCCGCGAATCATCTCCGCGAGGGCGAGCATGGATCGATCGTCGATGTTCTCGGGGAGCGCGGCGATCAAGTCCAACACCACGGTGAACGCCAGACGCTCCATCGACATGCCGACGAGCTGGGCGATCATGATCGAAGGCTGCCGGGTCTGCTCCGCGAGCTCGAGTATCGCGCCGATGTCCGCGACCATCCGGGCATCATCTCCCTCGACCACGGCACGCCGGGCATCGGCGGCCAGCAGACGAGCCGCGAGCCGTACGCTTCCGAAGTATGGGAAGTCCAATGTGAGAATCGAGTCGTGGAACTCGCCCGCATCTCCTTCGGAACCGGTTGAAGAGTCGACACCAGGGGCAGCGCCATCCATGCCAAAGAAGGCGCGGTCCGCGGGATCCTTCGAGCCGCCGGCGGCCAGCGGAAATCCGAGCAGCGGCCGAGCTGCTGCCGAGCGAAGCCGTTCGAGTGCGGGCTGAGCCGCCTCGAAGAATCGATCCACCCTCGCCGCTTCGACATCGTCGTCATCGGAGCGCTGCGCCGGGGGCCCCAGCTCCGCGTCGATCCACGGCGCCGGCGCTTCCGACAAGGAAGCCGAAACGATCTTCGAGATCTCCCGGTCGACGTGCATCAGTTCGTCGGGGAGAGGTCCGGCGAGCCCACGCAATGTGGTGATCGCCTCACGGATCTCCGGCCAGGANCGATCCGAGGGATCGGATGCCTCCGTCGGCGCATTCANCATCGCCACATAGTCGACCTCGATCCTGANCTCNCGATTCCGATGCTTGATGGCNAGCATGAGATAGAGCANGACCACCACCCCGACGCACAGCACCCCCGCCCGGACGGTCTGCCGGACACCNCGNGCGAAGACGGAACGCTTTCGCTGCATCGACCGACGAATCAACTTCGCGGCGACGCGCTCATCGCCGAACGCTTCGATGAGTCCCGAGGCGGAGACGCCCTCGGCCATCCCGTCCATGAAATGGTCCACCAGTTCGTGGGCGACCTCGGCNCGCTCGACCCGGCTCAATCGAGTGCCGACCACCACACGNCGAACGANCAGATNCAGCTCCTCGGGAAGACCNGCCNCCGCNACGATCGCCTTCGTATCGAGACATCCCGAGAACCGGCCCCGAGCCAGATCCCCCAGGGGAGTGTTCAGAAGACGTCGAAGAAACGACGGCGTGGTGTTCATGCTTGATTCATCGGACATGGAATGGCCTCCACAGACTTCGAGACGAATCGATCCCCCAACGAGATCCCTCAGGATTCACGACTCGACCGAGCCTTCAGGCGATCGCGAGACCGGGCGTCATGAGTTTTCCGGAAACGACCCCGAGCGTCTGCATGGCGTCCGTCACGGCCTGCCACTGCNNNTGGTCCGNCGCGAGCCTCGTCTCACCCTTGCCCGTGATCGCGTAGTACTTGCGAGTTCGCCCGTTCTCCGCGACGCGTCGTTCACTCCGAACCAACCCCTTGGCTTCCAGGTTGTAGAGCAGCGGATACAACGTGGATTGGCCCATTTCCAAGGTGCCCTCGGTCCGCTCGGTGAGCGTCTCGACCAGTTGGTACCCGTACATCTCCGTGTTGGAGAGCAGACTCAAGACGGCCACCGGCCCCGCACCCCGCATCAACTCGCGTTCGATTCGCATGACGTTCTCTCCAATGCTCGAAACCCAGGGCCAGATCGACCCGATATTGCATGGCAAGCATACTATGTGTCACATAGTACGTCTCGGCCGTGGAATGGGTTGCCTGAAACTGCGAAATTTCCTTCTCCCGGACTACACTCGAATCATGAGATCGCGTTCCGGCATCACCGTTCACCTCCTCTTGATGGCCATCCTGTCCATCGGTGCCGTCACCGCATTCACGGCACCTGGAACCGCCCAGGATGGCGGAGTCTCGACTTCGTCGTCGAGCGAGCGCCAGCCCGAGTCGGCCCCGAGGATGCCGCTGAACAAGGCCCCTGCCGCCGAGCGGACCGCGATCCGGAATCTCCTCGGAGCACTCGCCTGGCCGCGACGGATCATCGCCGTACTCCGCCTTCAACGATTCGACTGTGCGGAATCAGCGTCGATGGTGATCGACGCCCTTCATGACCGCCATGTCGCGGTGCGATCCTTCGCCCTTCTGGTGCTCGCCCACCGGAACGTCCCACAGGCCGAAGACTGGCTGGAGCACGAAACCGAGCCGACGGTGATCCGCACCGCGTTGCGAGTCGGGTACCGCGTGGATCCCGCCCGCCTCGCCCGAGGCGCCGCAGCGCTTTCGCGAAGCTCGAGGCTCGATGACAAACTGCTGGCCGCCGAACTCGGTCTCCTGTCCGAGGACGAGGATCTTCAGGAACTCGCCATCGAACTGATTCGCACCGTGATCCTGCGCATGAACAAGCAGGAGGCGGGCAGCCTCAGCCCGAGGCTCGCACGTCTGACCGGCGGCGACGACCTGCGACGCGATTACAAGTGGCGCCTCTGGTACCAGAAGAATCGAGGCCTCCGAAGCATCGACGCCGCCCGCATGCTTCCACCGCGGTCCGTGGCGATTCCACCGGTCAAAGACGCGGAGGTGATCGCCGTCCCGACGCCTTCAAATCCAGCGGATCTCAGTGAGATCGCCCGCCTCCCCTTCGCGGAATTCACCGCGCTCAGTGACCACCTCGAAGCGCTGGCCCTCCAACCACTCGACCTGGCGATCGTGCTTGACTGCACCGCCAGCATGTCCGGGGAGATCGCGGAGGCGCAGGGAGGAGTCGACGACCTGATGCGTTTCGTCGGGGACGTCGCCGGCGGGATCCGCGTCGGTATCGCCGGATACCGGGATCGCCGCGAACTCTTCGAGAAGGTGGGATGGGACCTCACCGGTTCGATCGAACAGGCCCGGGCCAATCTCTGGCGATTGAGCGCCGAAGGTGGCGGAGACCGACCCGAACTGGTCGATCAAGGGCTCTCTCTGGCCTATACGACGTTCTCGTGGAATCCTCGAAATCGGGGAGTCTTGATCCTCGTCGGAGACGCTCCACCGCATCCCGGACATGGGGAGGGTTGCATCAAGCTGGCCAGGTTCGCCCGGCAGCGAGGGGTGACGACGCACGTCATCGGCTGTGATCCTCGGATCGTGGACAGCGAGGAAGATGAGGATGAAGAACTCGTGGACGCTGACGATGGCGGCGCGGTGAGCCCGTTCGACGTCGAGCGCGGCGAAGATGCGATCAGTCGTCCGACGAAGAGACGCCGTTGGAGCCGCCATCGAGATGCGATCGAGTTCTTTCCGGAGATCGCTGAAGCAGGTGGTGGCCGAGTGGTCAATCTGGACCGCGACGAGCGTCTGGTTCCCGAGATCGCCGGCCTGATCGTCGGGGTTGATTTCGAGGAACCGATGGTCGAGTTCTTCGAGGTCTACATGGAGCTCTGTCGCTGAGCCACGCTGATCACTGATTCGAATCGAAGATCCATCAATCGAGCGGCGGCTTTCCGGTGATGCCGGGCCACTTCTCCTTCTCACCTTCGAGATCCACGAGCAGTTTCCAGGCTCGCTCCAGAATCTCACGCACGTTCAGACCGGTGGCACCACTCGCCACGACGACCTCCTCGGGATCGAGGCCGATCGCATGAGCCGTTCGGCGCACCAGACTTTCCTTCTCGTCGGGGTCGACGAGATCGATCTTGTTGAACACCACGAGCTCGGGCTTCTCTGCGAGCACCGGACTGAACGCATGCAGTTCGCGTCGGATCACGTCGTGATTGGTCACGGGCTCACTCTCGTCGAACGGCAACAGATCGATCACGTGGATGATCACCTTCGTCCGTTCGACATGTCTCAGAAAATCGTGACCGAGCCCCGCCCCATCGGCCGCGCCCTCGATGAGCCCCGGAATGTCGGCGATGACCAGCCGACGGTCTCCGGGGAGTTCGGCGATACCCGGCTGTGGCGTCAGCGTGGTGAATGGATAATCCGCGATCTTCGGACGAGCCTTGCTCACCGCGCTCAGGAGCGTTGACTTGCCCGCATTGGGCAGTCCCACCAGACCGACATCGGCGATCAGCTTCAGTTCCAGAAGGAGCGTGCGCTCGATTTCCGGTTCTCCAGGCGTCGCTTCGCGAGGCGTCTGATTGGTCGAACTCTTGAAGTGTTCGTTTCCGAATCCACCTCGCCCGCCCTTCGCGACCACCAGCTCCTCACCCGGGTGATCCAGATCCGCGATCACCTCACCGGACTCCTGGTCTCGAACGATCGTCCCGACCGGCACCTTCACCATCTTGTGTTCGCCGTCCGACCCGTGACGACTGGTCGAGGCTCCCGGCTTCCCCTTCTCCGCGAAGAAGTGCGGCGCGTATCGAAAGGGAAGCAACGTGTCGAGATGTGGATCGGCGACCAACACCACATCACCACCGCGCCCGCCGTTGCCGCCGTCAGGACCACCCTTGGGAATGAACTTCTCTCGATGAAGACTCACGCAGCCGTTCCCACCCTTGCCACTTCGAACGTAGATCCGGGCTTCGTCGATCATGAGCATGGCTGTGATCTCCGAGAAGGTGGCGAGCGGTGAAGGGACGGATGGTCAGGGAAGCGAACACGCCCCGAGCGATTGGAGCTCGAGGCGTGACGAATGTTTCGTTGGGGAACACCCTCGAAAGCCGGACTCAGTTCGAGGCGGCCATCGCTCGATCGATCACCTCGTATCGAGGGATCTCGGAGTCCGCCGGAACGATGTCGATGAAGCGGCCGCGAAATCGCACCGTTCCTTCAACCCGCGCCATGAGCGTGTCGTCCTTGCAACGCTGAACGAGATAGCCGGGCTTGAACTGCGTGCCGCACTGGCGAACGATGATCGCGCCAGCCTTTGCGAATTGCCCGCCGTAGAGCTTGATGCCACGGAACTGGGGATTCGAGTCACGGCCGTTCTTTGACGAGCCCTGTCCCTTCTTATGTGCCACGGTCAGCTCCGATCGATCCTCGCATGGTCGACGGCATCAGGGCCGTCATCGCGAGCGGTGTACTAAGGTTGGCGGAATACGGGTCGCATTCCAGACTGCCGAATGGATCATGATAGCGAAAACGCGTGCGGCCGCCAATCCCCGGAGGGTGGGCGAACCTCCGGAATCAGCGATAGATCCAGCAACCAGCGGACTTGCCGCCGATCTGGAACTCCGTATCGCACATCGGTCCACGACGATTCTTCCGGGTATCGAGGACCAGAGGGGCCGATCCGCGCTGCTCCGGCTCGCCCGAGACCACGTATTCCCGGCGGAGGGTCCGATACAACGAGACCGGCTCATCGGTCTTGGGATGCTTGACGACCTTCCGGTCACTGGAGAGTCCCTGGAAGAACAAGGTCAGCTCGGTGATGTCCTGGTCTTCCGCCGGCCACACCGCGATCCCCGTGCGAGCATTTTCCTTGCCCACCCGCAGGTCGCCGATGATCCGGTTCTGATCCTCGAGCAACGGGTCCCCCAACAGCTTCTTGAGCTGGCCGATCACGCGGCTTGGAACGCCACGGCCGGAGCGAAGAACCTCACCACTGTCCATGAAGAGCTCGATACGAGGCGCGAACACGAGATCTCGCTCGGTCTGGTTGGTCACGGTGTACGTGAAGTACCAGTACCTCCGACCATCGACCGGATCGACATAGAGCCGGAGGTCACCGGGGGCGAAGTCCAACTGCCAGTCGAGCGATGCGACCGTCGCCGGCGCCGGAGCCGGGCTTGAAGCCGATGCCGCGGTCATTCCAGTCGCGACTGCAACTGCAGCCGCGATCAGAAGAGCGCAAGCCCGTCCAACCGGACGAAGGGGAGATCGCAAAAACCGGGATTGACGCATCTGAACCATGAATAAGCTCCTGAAAACCAGTTCGGAAGTGTATCACGATCGGTTCCCGGAGGATCCCGTCACCCCCTCGAAGCCGCCCCCGGTGGTACGTTTTGATCAGAATGTCGATCTCACCCCACCATCAAACGCTTCCATCCGGGAATCCCGAGCGGATCAAGCCCGGCGAGATCGAGGAAGCGATTCGGGTTCTGGTCAATGGTGATCGGGCCGCCGCCGCCAGGTTCCTCGCCTACGCCAAGGAATCCAGGTTGGCGCTCGACCAGACCTGGGTGCTGCGAAACCCATCCGGCGCGATCGAAATGACCGCTCTGGCGGCTCCCGCCGCCGGTCGAACGGCCATGATCTTCGCCCCACGGCCGAAGGATCAGGCTTCCGCCCTGCGAGCCGGGGCTCTGATCGACGCCACGGCGATGGGCTGCACGAACATGGAAGTCGACCTTGCTCAGGCCCTCATCGACCCGGTTGATCCGCTGGAGGAGTCCATGTTCGTCTCCGGCGGCTTCCACCGCCTGGCCCAGCTGGACTACCTCGAACGGCCCGTACCCCGATTCAACGCGGTCCAGATGCCCAAACTGCCTCCCAACGTCGAGATCCGGCCTTGGAATCCGGAGGATCGATCCGGCCTGATCGAACTGCTCGACCGCACGTATGAGGACACGCTGGACTGCCCCGGACTCGCCGGCCTTCGCCGGACCGAAGACATCCTGACCGGCCACCTCGCATCGGGAACCTTCAAACCGGAGTGGTGGCACATCTTGCATGTGGAGGGAACGGCCGAAGGTCTGCTTCTGTTGAATCGAGGAAATGACGGAGCGTCGATCGAACTCGTGTACCTGGGATTGACCGCGAAAATTCGAGGCCGAGGATTCGGCCAGACCCTCTTGACATTCGGACTTTCTCAAATCGACGGTGATGAAGCCCGCACCGTCATTCTCGCCGTCGACCGCGCAAACCTCCCTGCAGTCAGGCTCTACCGCCGCGCCGGGTTCCGACATTCGGTCCGGCGAACGGCCATGGTTCGATCGCTCGTCGACGCTTGATCCGGTCGCGCCGCCCTTTTCCACAACGAAACGTGAACACGATCCCCACACGGTGGATTACTTTTTTTCGCGCCGGCAGAACCCATGTCCCGCAAGGGATTTCGCGCCGAAGAGACCGGTGAAGCGTGAATTCACCCGACGCAGGACCCCGAGCCGCGGATAGATTTCACGTTCGCCCAAGGATGGGCGGCTCGCCCGATCAGGCGGGACTCGAAGGGGCCGAACCAACGAACCGACCTCCCGTCGATTCGAAAAGGCCCTGGACCGGTTCCGCTCAATTTCCGATCGAGCGCCGAGATTCCGAGTTCAGGATTCGCCGTCGGTTCCGCCGACCTCGAACCGAGTTCGAAATCGGGACGGACTCCAGTCATCAGATCGGTATCGCCATCAGACCGGCTTCCCGGCCGGAGCGCGATCGTCGTGGCCACGTGTTTTGCGACGTGGTCGTTCGGAAACCGCTGAGTACCCCGAGGAGTCGAATTCCTCGATTCGGAGCGAGCGTGCGATGACCAACCTCACCAAGGACTCCAGCCCACCTCTCGAACACGACACTGCGGGCAACCCGACCGAACGCATCGGTCGCGAGGTCGCTCGCCAGGTCGGCTCCAGAAGATGGGACATGTGGTTTGATCGAACCACCGACTTCGTGGTGGAGGATGGCCGCCTGAAGGTCGAGGCCGACAGCCGCTACGTCGCCGACTGGATCGAGCGACACTTCCGCGAAGCCATCCAGATCGCCGCCCGGGCCGAACTCGGCGACGACATCAAGGTGCAGATGGGTGTTCGATCGCATCCGGGCGACTCGACCGCCACCACCGTCGAGACGACGCCCCCGCCGGCCCCGGATCGGTCCACGGCCCGTCGTGGTCGGCGGACCGGGAACCGCGATCGGCGGGAGACCGAACCGCGACTCGACCACTTCGAAATCGGGGATTCAAACCGGCTCGCCTTCGATGCGGCGTCCCGGCTCGGCGAGGATCTCGACGGCGCCACGAGCGTGCTCTTCATCCACGGAGACTGCGGCATCGGCAAGACCCATCTCCTCCGCGGAATCTGTGCACGACGAAAGCAGCGTGACCGACGAGCCAAGGTCCGGTACCTGACCGGCGAACAATTCACCAACGAATACATCCAAGCGGTCCGGAGCAGCGATCTCGACAATTTTCGTCGAACCCTTCGCCGGCTGGATCTCCTTGCGATCGACGACGTCCATTTCCTGTCGAACAAGAACGCGACGCAGAGCGAGTTCCTCCACACCATCGATGCCATCGCGATGAACGGCGGCGCGGTCGCCGTCGTCTGCGACGATCATCCCCGGACCATCAATCGCTTCAGTGGCCCACTGGTGAGCCGATTCCTTTCCGGCATGGTGGTTCGCGTGGACCGACCCGATCGGGAACTTCGAGTTCGACTCGTGAAGCGACTGGCCAGCGACCGCGGCATCAGATTGGGCGAATCGGCCATGGAAACGCTCGCGTCGCGATGCGTGGGCTCGGTACGGGAACTCCTTGGTGGACTGACCCGGATTGATGCACTCGCCCGCCTCGATTCGGCGTCGGGCGGGCCCGAAGAGATCGGTTCCATCGCGGTCCAGAGGGCCCTCGGCGATGAATCGATGTCCACCGGCGGCAAGCCGATCCGGCTCTCACGCATTCTCGAGGTCGTCTGCAAGGAGGTCAGCGTCGATCGAGACGAGCTGCTCTCCAGCGGCCGGCATCGCCGCGTCGTCCTGGCTCGGGGCCTCTGTGCCTACCTGGCCCGCGAGTTGACGAACGCCTGTTTCCCGGAAATCGCCTCCGCCCTCGGGCGAACGACCCACTCCACGGTGCACACCGCGGATCGACGAATCCGCCGACAGTTGGAGGCCGACGAACTGGTCTCCGGCCACTCCGAGGAGATGGTCCGATTGCGAGATCTCGTCGACGAGATTCGACAGGCCCTCCGTCGCAGCTGATGCCGGGGCGGAATCGGCGTGGGTGGCCCGTGCACGGGGCTTTGGTCGGTACACTCCCCCGATGCCTCGCCGTCCCTCCTTTTCGTCATCGTGCCTGCTGATCGTTTCCTTCGCCCTGATCCTGTTCCCTGAAGCCACGGTCGCTCAGACGGATCCCTACGGCAAGGTCGATGCGACCGACGCCAGCGTATCGGTGCTCCGCCGAAGCGTCGGCGGCGCGGGGACTCCCGCCAACGTGAGCGAACTGGCGAGCCTGGATCTTCCCGGGTTCTCCTCGATCCTCGAGGCGGGCGTGACCAATCCAAACGCCGCGATGCGGGTTCGGTCGTCGATCGATCTCGCCGAGGCCGGGGAGCCGATTCCGCTTCTCGTCTCCAGACTTGCTTCGGACGACGAGCGTGCTGCGCTGATCATCGCCACTTTCAGCGAAGGGCTGATCGAACCATCCACGGCAGGAACCATCGCGGACGACCTTGAGACCAAGGGTGTGGCGATGGCGGTGCTCCTGGCCGTGGCGGATCGAGACGGAGATTCCGCGAGGCTGTCCGAACTCACCGGCGACCCGGAAGCGGCCTGGCTCGCCCGCGGCATCGCGGCCGCGACGCTGGAACAACGAGGAACGGCGGCCCTCGAAGACTGGTTCAACGCCATCGCGGAACTCGAGCCCGCCATGCGAGATCTGAACGTCTTCGAGGTGCTGGCGACGATCGACCGCCTCGATTTCGATGCTGCGGTCGGTCGCATGTCGACCCTGATCGGAGATCGACCGTTCAATGACGCACTCCGAGCGGCGTTGGTGGAATCCCTCCTTGACGTCTCGCCGGCCACCGGCCTCGTGGCTTGGAATTCGATGGTGGATGATTGTCCCGACGATGGAATGATCACCCCGATCGGAATGCTGCTGGTTTCCGCCGGCCAACCCGCGCCGGCGGACCAGAGAGGTCGCTTCCCCTCCGAAGACCGAATGTCCGAAGCGATCACGACATTGATCTTCACGCCCCCGTCCCAACGAGGGCAGGCGGCGATCCCGGCCATCCGACTCGGCCATCGACCGACCATGATCTGGGCGA
Organism: Phycisphaera sp. TMED9; assembly: GCA_002167845.2. Lineage (GTDB taxonomy): Bacteria > Planctomycetota > Phycisphaerae > Phycisphaerales > SM1A02 > UBA12014. Next base: position 58,801 of record NHBO02000045.1, read on the forward strand.
TGGGCGAAGCCGAATCGAGCGAAGATCTCCCCCTGCTGGAAGCGATCTTCGATACCGCCTCCACATCGAAGCGACGGGGCATCGAAGAATTCGCGATTCGTGCCGCGGAGACGCTTGGAAAGACGTCTCCCTCCGCGCTTGGCCGGCGACTCGTCGACCAGAAGGACAAGGCGATCATCGAGTTCGTGTTCCGTGGCCTGATCGCGGCGGGAACGCCCGAAGCAGCCGCGGAAGCCACCCCTTATCTCGAAGCATCCGCACGGACCACGAGGTCGCTCGCCCTGTTGGCGGTCGCCAGATCCGGCGATCTCGACCCGGCTCAGATCCGACTGCTCGGACGGGCCGCCGCCGGCGGTGGTGGACTGCCTCCAGATCTTCGACCTCTGGCCGCCTGGCTCTTTCTCGAGTCTCGTGGCGAACTCAAGAAGTCGATTCCACGCATCATCGAACCCTGACTCCATCGTCATTCGTCCCACGAGCGACGAAACGCACTTCCATCCGATCTCAGCGAAGGTTGACCTTCCATCATGAACTTCATCCCGCACAATCGCCCGGACATCCGCCATCAGGACTTCGCGTCACTGGAATCGGCGCTGCAGGCACTGGCCGAGGAAGACACTTCACCGATCCGAGAACTGGAACGTCTCGCGGCCCGCATCACGGATCGGCCGCACGCCGTCGCGGCGACGACCGCGGGCGTGGCGCTGGAGGCTGCGATGCTCTCCGTCGGGTTGAAGGTCGGAGACGAGGTCATCTGCCCCGCATTCGCGCCGGCCCGGCTCGTCGCGGCCATCGTTCGAGCCGGGGGAATTCCCTGTTTCGTCGACGTGGACTCGCGGACCGGTGGAATGCGTCCCGAGGCCGTCGAGGCCGCGATCTCCGACCGGACGAGAGCGTTGGCGGCGATCGCCCCCTGGACGGCTCCATCGGTGCTGGAGGAGCTCGCCTCGATCAGCCGAAAGTACGAGGTTCCACTCATCGAGGATGCGATCGAGAGTCTGGGGACGACCATGTCCTCCGATTCCGCCGCTCGATTCGGCGTGATGGCGGTCATCGGTCTCGGGCGGGAAAGCCCTGCGATCGCTGCAGGCGGCGGGCTCATCGTCACACACGACGAGCGGATGGCCGCCATGTGCCGCGAGATCCTCATGGAAGGCCGAGCAAGCCCCGATGACGCGGAGGAAGACGACGACATGCCGGAAGAAGGCTGGTGCCATGTCAGGGCCGGCATCGACGGTCGTCTCGACGTGCTTCGGGCCGCGGTCGGAATCGGCTCCCTCGAACGAATGAACGAGACGCTCGCCGCCCGACGCGAGGTCGCTGATCGCTACATCGCCAGACTCGGCGGGGAAGCCGACCTGATGATCTCCTCACCGCCACCCGGCGTGCATCCGAGCTGGACGGCCTTCCCGGTCCGACTCGACGAACGTTTCGTTCAGGAAGATCGCGACTCCATCATCCGGGGCATGCGACGCCACGACATCGGGGTCACGGCAGGTTGGTCGCTCGGCCCCGCGTTGCCGATCGCCCGCCGAGGCGGCGATCCGGAAGATCGATGGCCCTTCGCAGCACGTCTCGCATCAAGGACGATGCTTCTCCCCTGCCATTCGTTCGTGACGCCAGCGGATGTCGACATCATCTGCCAGACGCTGCTCCTGATGATGAAGCAGACGGTCTTCAGTCGCGGCAGTCAGTGAGTCGGGATCACTCCCACTCGATGGTGGCGGGTGGCTTTGAACTGATGTCGTAGACCACCCGATTCACACCGGTCACTTCGTTGATGATCCGGTTCGAGATCGATGCGAGCACCCCGTACGGAAGCCTCGCCCAGTCGGCGGTCATGAAGTCCTGAGTCTCGACGGCCCGGACCGCGACCACGTTGTCGTAGGTGCGGCCATCGCCCATGACCCCGACCGACCGAACCGGAAGCAGCACGGTGAAGACCTGATTCGTCGAGCGGTAGAGTTCGTTGGCGACGATCTCTTCGAGCAGGATCTCGTCGCAATCCCGGAGGAGATCGAGCTTGTCGATCGTGATGTCGCCCAGCACCCGGACGGCGAGGCCCGGTCCGGGGAATGGATGTCGCCAGACGATGGCCGGGGGAAGCCCGAGGACTTCGCCGAGGGTTCTCACCTCGTCCTTGAAAAGGTCTCGGAGTGGCTCGACGAGTTCGAAACCGAGTTCTTCCGGCAGACCTCCGACGTTGTGATGGAGCTTGATGTTCGCCGCGGTACCCGCGAGAGAATGCCCACTCTCGATGACGTCGGGATAGAGCGTCCCCTGGGCGAGGAATCTCGCCTTGCCGTAGCGAGATGGCTCGGCTTCGACCTTCCGTGCCTCCTGCTGGAAGACCGTGATGAACCGATGCCCGATTCGCCGGCGTTTCTCCTGCGGATCGTCGATTCCCTTCAGATCCGCGAGAAACTCGTCGGCGGCATCGACCACGCGAAGATCAATGTCGAAATGACCACGAAACGTGGTCTCAACGAGTTCACGCTCGTTCTTTCGCAGCAGCCCGTTGTCCACGAAGATGCAGGTGAGCCGGTCTCCGATGGCACGCTGAAGAAGCGCCGCCACCACCGAACTGTCCACGCCGCCGGAGAGGCCGCAGATCACTCGGTCGTCACCGACCTGCTCCTTCACCCGCGCGCATTCCGCGTCGAGGTACTCGCTCATCCGCCAATTGCCGCTGCACTCGCAGATGCCGAAGAGAAAGTTTCGGAGAATGTCGACACCGTGCGGCGTGTGCGTCACTTCCGGGTGGAACTGCACACCCCAGAAGGAACTGTCCCGATGCCGGATCGCGGCGTACGGACAGGTCGAGGTCGAGGCCACCGACTCGAAGGCGTCGGAAAGCCCCGTCACCTGATCACCGTGGCTCATCCAGACCGAGGTGCGAGCGGGAATGCCCGCCAGAAGCCCGTCCGAGTCACCGATCTCGAGCTGGGCGCGCCCGAACTCACGAGTACTCGAACTCTCCACCGTGCCGCCGAGCAACTCGCATCCGAGCTGCATTCCGTAACAGATCCCCAGGACGGGCACGCCGAGATCGAGAATCCCCGGATCACACGTGGGCGCGCCGGCTTCGTTCACACTCGAAGGACCACCGGACAGGATGATCCCCTTGGGATTCAGCCCACGAATGGTCTCGAGATCCGTATCGGGTGCCACCAGAAGACTGAAGGCACCCAACTCCCGGATGCGCCGAGCGATGAGTTGCGTGTACTGGCTTCCGAAGTCGAGAATCGGAATGGTCTCGGTGGCGGGAACGCCGCTGGCGGTCACTTTGCTCATGGGTATCCGGATCCGATGCCTGGGGAATCGCCCCTTTGGGTGGAAGCCGGAGAGGCTACCGCGCCCTCGATCTCGCCGGGGACCATCGGCGCGATCTCCCCCATCCGGGGTCATCGATGGCGAGCGTGGCGGGCTGGTATCCTGCGAAACATGTCTCCGGCGACCCATCTTCAGAAGAGAAGACTGCTTGGCGGCACCGCTGGGCTGATTCTGCTCGCCGGATGCGCCCCCCCGGTTCCCGATGGCGGGTTCAACGCCCCCGACCCGGCTTCGAGGATCTATGCCGCCGCCGACGTGGCTGCCGACTGGGCCTCGACCGAGCCGCCGGAGGCTCGACGCCGGCCGGCAATCGGCACCCTTCGAGAACTCGTGGTGATGCTCCAATCCAGTGACCCGGCTGAACGTCTGGTCGCGGCGGAGACCCTCCGCATGGTCACCGGAGAGGACTTCGGTTTCGATGCTTCCGCGGCCGCTCCAATTCGCTTCCTTGCCGTCAACCGTTGGCGTGCCTGGGTCGACTCACTCGCCCCCGCAACTTCATCCTCCGGGGGGCCCGGATCTTGACCCGCCTTCCCCCAGCCATCCGAATCGAGATCCTCAGCCGAGCAGACCTTCTGGCGCCGGTACGCGCCATGCTCACCTCGTTCGCGGAACGCTCCGGATTCGACGAAGTCGAGACCGGACACCTCGCCCTCGCCGTGGATGAAGCACTCGCGAACGTGATCAGACATGGATACGACTCTCGCCCGGATGGGCGAATCTGGCTGTCCGCCTTCCTGATCGAAGAACCCGAACGCCGGATCAGAATCGAGATCGAAGACGAAGGCCATCAGACCGAACCGGCGAAGATCGCGTCCAGAGATCTCGAGGAGGTCCGACCCGGAGGGCTGGGCGTGCACATCATGCAAGAGGTCACGGACACCTGCCAATTCGAACGCCGTACCCCGGGGGGGATGCGGCTCATCCTCGAGAAGACGCCTCGTGGAGCGAAAGAAGACCACTCGGACCAGAATCACGCCGGTACGCCGGAGAATGGACACCAATGACCAGCGGGAATGACATGGAAATTCAGGTCGAGAACCGAGACGGTTCGGTGCTCGTGACCCCGATCGGCGAGGTCGACCTCGCTCGAAGCCCCTCACTCCGAAGCCGACTCGCCCAGGTCCTCGGCGACTCGCCGGCCCGGCTCGTGGTCGATCTCAGCCAGGTTCCCTACATGGACAGCTCGGGCGTGGCCACGCTGGTCGAAGCCTTGCAGCAGAGTCGAGCCCGAAACTGCTCGCTGTTCCTTGCGGGCCTTCAAGACCGAGTGCGATCCGTGTTCGAGATCGCCCGACTCGATACCGTGTTCACCATCACACCCGATGTGAATTCCGCACTGGAAGCCTGACCCAAGATGCCCGATACCGTCAGCCAACCCGGTCCGATCGCTCGCGTCCTCGAAGGCGTCGGTCGACTCGTCCTCGGAATCCTCGAGTTCGTCGGGGGCTTGTACTGGCTCCTGCACGAACTGATCGGGTGGGTCTGGAGATCCACGGTCCGGCATCAGTTCAGATTCGGGCGGACGGCCTTCATCTCCCAGATGGTGAGAGTCGGAGTCCGGTCGATCAGCATCGTCGTGCTCGTCTCCGGCAGCATCGGATTCATCCTGGCCTTGCAGACGGCACCCAGCCTTCAACAGTTCGGACAGGTCGACAAGGTGGCCAATCTGGTCGGCGTCGCGGTGTTCCGGGAACTCGGCCCGCTCATCGCCGCGATCGTCCTCACCGGTTTCGCCGGCGCTTCCATCGCTGCCGAGATCGGCACCATGGTGGTCGGCGAGGAGATCGAAGCACTCGAGTCAATGGGTCTCAACCCGGTTCGATTCCTCGTCGTTCCACGGGTCATTGCGAGTGCCATCAGCCTGGTCCTGCTCTCGGTGATCGCCGACCTCTCCGCGGTCTTCGCTGGCGGCGCGATCGGCATCCTCCAACTCGGAATTCCCTACGAGGTCTACAAGGACAATACGATCCAGCAGCTCACCAGCGCCGATTTCCTGACCGGGCTGTTCAAGGCAGGGATCTTCGGAACGATTCTGGGGCTGATCGCCTGCCGCAACGGGCTTCGGGTCTCGGGCGGCGCCGCGGGCGTCGGCAAGGCGACGACCGACACCGTGGTTCAGACGGTGGTCACCGTGATCTTCGCCGACCTGTTCTTCACCGCACTCTTCTTCACACTCGGCCTGGGCTGATCGCGGGCGATCACGCTCCGAGGGCAAGCCGTTCGGCGGCTCGTGCCGGAAGCCCCGCCGCGATGGCCTTGGATTGAGCCGATGCGATGTCGTACCCGGCTCGATACCAATCGATCTCGCAAGCTTCCAGATCGAGAATCGCATACGACGCCCGAGGGTCGCCGTCTCTTGGCTGCCCGACCGACCCGGGGTTCACGATGCATCGCCCCTCGAGATCCACGCCGATCGACTTCGAAGAGACACTTCGGTGACTCTCGACCAACGTCGCCGGATCGTCTTCGACGAGACGGAAGCAGGCGGGGAGATGCGTGTGGCCCACCAGACAGATTGGAACATCGACGCCACGAAACGCAGGCCCTGCGGCAACGCCATCGAGAATGTAGCGAGCGCCACCGGGGATCGGCGAGTCGTGCACGATCATGACGTTTGATTCGAAGTAGATCATTCCCGGAAGACGCCCCACGGCTTCCAGGAGATCGGGCCGCTCCGTGACGAGCCGACGCCGGGTCCAGTCGATCGCTTCACGAGCGACCTCACGGAACTTCCGACCGAGTTCCGGTCGCATCAAGGCATCCTCGTGGTTTCCCGCGACCATCAACGGATCTCGCTCGAAGATGAGATCGAGACATTCGATCGGATCCGGGCCATATCCCACGACATCTCCAAGGCAGACCAGTCGATCGATCCCCGCGGCATCAAGCTCCGCAAGGACCGATTTCAGCGCCAGTAGATTCCCGTGAACGTCGGAGATGATTCCAAGCCGCATCGTTCCACCCTTCGCGATTCTTCAGACGCGGCATGCGAGCATGGCGTCTCACTCGACGGTTCTTTCTCTCCAGAATGACCCTGCATCTGTCTCATCGGACGTTCGCCCGCCGCTCACCAGCCAAGTCGGCCGATCCCGATAATTCCGTCCCGGCGCGGTGTCGAAGCTCATTCTCCTGCCGGCGATGACCCGCTCGGTCCGGCCAGGGACGCCCGATGCAGTGCCAGCAGCCCGACCTGCTCCTGGACGCGCTCGACGATCTGGTCCGGGTGATCGACGAGACACGCCCAGCCCTCACGAATGGCCCGATGGCATCCGGCGCTGGCTCCCGTGTCCACACGACCCGGAATCGCGAGCACCTCACGGCCATAGTCTTCGGCGGCCAGACGTGCGGTGATCATCGCTCCACTCCGAAGCCCCGCCTCGAAGACGACCACGCCAAGCGAAAGTCCCGCGATGATTCGATTCCGCTCCGGAAACCGTCCCGGCCGCGGTCCTGCGTCGCATGGATACTCACTCAGCACGACGCCTCCCTCCGCGGCGATCGCCTGAAAGAGCGAGGCATTCTCAGGCGGATAGAGGTGCGAGAGCCCGGAGCCGAGCACGGCAATGGTCGGCCTTCCACGCCGAAGCGCGGCTCGATGCGCCGCCGCATCGACTCCAATCGCACCTCCAGAACAGATCGCGTATCCGGCTTCGCAAAGGGCCGCCGAGAACCGCGCCGCCAGATCGATCCCGATCGCGGAACATCGCCGGGCACCGACGACGGAGATGACCGGGTCGTGATTGAGGACGGCTGGAGATCCCAGACATCGAAGCGTCACCGGCGGGTCGTCGATGCCGGCGAGCAATGCGGGGTAATCGGCATCGAAGAGCGTCACGACCGAACCGCCCAGTCGCTCGAGATGGCGAACATCCGACCGGGCGCCCTTGCGATCAAGCGAACGGATTCTCGCCGCCGCGACCAATTCAGACTCGCCCGTCACGGCGGCGATCGCAGACACCGGCGCGTTCAGGATCTGATCGATCGATCCAAACGCCCGCCACAATCTCGAGACGGTGCGAGGCCCCCACCCTTTGACGCCTTGCATCGCCAATGCCGTGACTTTCCGTTCGTCGCGCATCCAAGATCACCCCGATCGCCTCGCCCACCTCTCGGCGATCGTATGCGGTGATGGAAACGCTTTACGCGATGTCGACTTTTTTCAGTCGAACTGCCAGCGAAGGTTCAGAGGCTCCGGTCCTGATCTTCCAGATCATCCCAAAGTGACCCCTCATCCGAAACCGGCTCGTAGGTCAACTCGCCAGCTTTGCCCTGCGCGGTGGAGTCCTCAAGGCTTTCGGCTGGCTCGTCGCCGTCCGCATCTTCCTCTTCCTCTTCCTCTTCCTCTTCCTCTTCCTCTTCCTCTTCCTCTTCCTCTTCCTCTTCCTCTTCCTCTTCCTCTTC
>NHBO02000046.1 GCA_002167845.2 Phycisphaera sp. TMED9
CCGTTGACCGCCCGGCTTGAGGTTATGAGACGAAGAGGTGTCCGTATCAGGGGCAGGAGCCCCACAGGGACAGGAGCAGGCCGACATCGGCACCGCTGACCTCGCCATCGCCGTTCAGATCCTCAGGGCATCCTGAACAGAGGCCCCAGGCGGCGAGCAGCGAACCGAAGTCCGCACCGTTGATCAGGCCGTCATCGTTGAAATCGCCGGGGCAGTCGGGGCCGCCGCCGCATTCAGGATTCTCGACGCCGGGGGTATCGGCGGCCGGGGGATCCTCACTGAGCGGATCGTAGGTTCCGATGTTCCAGACGCCGGAGTCGTCGCACGCCCAGACCTGTGCCGGGGCGAAGGCATTCTCATCGATGTCGATGTCCGGACCGACCACGGTGTCGGAGTAGTAGCAATCACCTTCTTCGGGAACCACATCGGTCTCGATGAGGCTCACGGAGTCGATCAGGGCCACCCACGGCAGCACGTCCAGGACGCCGTCGTCGTCGGTATCCAGATCCATTCCTGCTTCACCCATGAACCCGAAGGCCAGGAAGAAGGTCAGGTTGTCGCTGTTTTCGAAGCTGAAGCGACGAACCGTGCCAGACGCGGCGAGGGTGAAGGCTTCGGTGTTGACGAGGCTGACCCCGTTTCCGCCGATGGCCATTCCGCCGAGCGGGACCGCCACCTCGAGGCTGCCGCAGCCGCCAGCACCGTCGCCGACCACCAGGACCGAAACGCCGTCGAGCGAGGTCCCCGCAGGACCCTTGATCTCGATGTACTCGTCAAGGTCGAGGCCCGGCTGGTCGACTCGGATTTCCGAGATCGAGATCGCCGGAGCGAGCTTGCCATTGTCCAGGCAGCTGTTGATCGCGTGGGAGACACAGGTCTCGTCCCACGAGTCGGTGGCACAGTAGGGGTCGATCATGGTCACGAGGTTGCAGCAGATCTCGTCGTCGCAGCCGGCCACGCCGACTTCGAAACAGTCGCCTGCGGTCGGATCGCCGCAGAGGATCGGAGGCGCTCCACACTCGGGGTTTTCGAGCCCCGGGGTGTCGGATCCGAGGGCCGGATCAAAGGCGCTCCAGTCCCATTCACCGCTGGCACACTTGTAGGCATGGGCGGCGGTGTAGATGTCATCGGGACCGACTTCGATCCCGTTGAGGTAGGTGCAATTCCCGCTGGAGTCGCCGATCATCGCGACGATGTCGCCCGCGGTCGAGTCCCAGGGGGTGGAATCAAGGCTGCAGTTGTCCGACGCATCGAGATCCTGGCCTCTGGCACCGTTGAAGTTCCACGCGAGCAGGACCGTGAGGTTTCCGCCATCGATGAATTCGAGATCGATCGCGTAATCCGGAGCTCCGGCACCAAGGCTCAGGGTGGGATCACCCATCACGAAGTACCCGCTCCCTGGAATCGTCTGACCCTGAAGGTTGTACTGGTGAACGACGACGCCGTTCGGTTCGCAGCCATCGCTTCCGATGAACACGACGCTCAGGCCGTCGAGGCTCTCACCGGGATCACCGATGATCTCGATGTATTCGTCTTCGTCGGTTCCGGGCTGCTTCGTCCGGAATTCATTGATGGAAACCGCCGGCGCATCTCCCGACTGGAGGAAACTCGCGGCGAGGTTCGCACAGTTGACGTCCCAGTTGGCGGTGCAGCAGGCCACGTCGCTTTCGCAGACGAGCTCGCAGAGCACGATGTCACTGCAGCCGGGCCCATCCTGAGGCGTGAAGCAACTTCGCGCGAGACCACCGCAACCGACGGACTCGCATTCGATGTTGTCTTCGCCGGGAGTGTGTTCCTCGGCGTAGTCGGTGAAGCTGCCGATCGTCCATTCACCGCTCGGCTCGCATCGGAAGATGCCACCCGCGACGTAGATGCCATNGGGCGGAACCACGACTTCGGCGTAGCCCCATTCGGTGGTGGTTGGAGGCGTCACACAGGTCTCGAGGACCGTCACCCCGTCGGCGATCTTGTCCCACGGGTACGAGTCGAGCATTCCGTCGTCGTCGACGTCGAGGTCGTCGCCGATGGCGCCGGTGAAACCGAAGACGAGGAAGAAGGTGAGGGTGTCGCTGTTCTCGAAAGCGAGATCATCGAAGATCGCATCGGGAATTCCGAGGGTGAAGGTGCTCTTCGCACCGACGAAGTAGCCGTTCGAGTTCATCTGGTACCCGTCAAGGTTCGAGACGCTCTCGATCGTGCCGCTGCCGGTCGAACCGTCACCGATCACGATGAGGCTGTATCCATCGAGCAAGGCGTTGGCATCGCCCTTGAGTTCGAAGAATTCATCGTTGTCGGCACCGGAGTGGTCGATGCGGAGTTCGTTGAGGATGAGCCCGTCGGGACCGCCGCCACCGCCACCACAATCGGGATTGATCGATCCGGGGGTCTCGTTGGTACCGCCGATGTCGTCCGTGCCGGGGCGCCAGGCACCGGTATCCGTGCAACGCCAGGCGTGCAGCGGGGCGAAACCGGCGACCGGGCCGACGGTGTTGTCGCTGTAGTAGTACTCCGCACCGAACCCGTCGGGTGATGCGTCGACGAGCATGGCCATGGAATCAACGATGTTGATCGAGTTGCGATCAAGGGCGCCGTCGTCGTCACTATCAAGATCATCGCCCACCTGGCCGGTGAAGCCGTCAGCGAGGATCATGGTCAGGTTCTCGCCCGACTCGAAGTCGAAGGTGGCGACTTGATCGGCATCACCCAGGCTGTAGGAGTCGTTGGCAAGCAGGAAGACACCATCGGGAGGAAAGACGCCGCTCAGCTGAACGACGATCTCGACGCCACCGTTCTGCTCCGGAGGGAATGCACCCTCCAGGTCGCCGATGACGACGAATTGAAGGCCGTCGAGGGAGGCTCCCGGTACACCGACGAACTCGACGTACTGGTCGACATCGAGGCCGGGCTGCGCGGTGCGCACCTCGGAAATGCTGCCAAGACCAGCAATCGCGGTCGGTGCGAGTGCAAGCGAGGCGACGCCAGCCATCATGGTGATCGATCGAAGCATTGATCAAGTTCTCCTCGAGTTGGGACTCGATGATTGGGAGACATGAGATCCGAGACAGGCTTGCCGGCAAGCAAGGGAAGCGTGCCGGTGAAACTGCCGCGGGTAATTGAACCCTGAGAACCCGGTCTGGCCGGAAGGGCAGGGAGCGCACGATATGCTCGAAAATGCCCCGAGCAAGGTTGCCCCTAATTTAGCCCCCAAGGACGCCGTTTTCCTGATCAAAAACCTCATTATCTGGTGATTGCATCGATTCCCAACCGAGAAGTCGCCATTTTTGAACCGGAGACGGGATTTTGACGGAAATCTNTGTCCGTCAGAGGCTTGCATCGATCCCCAGGCCAATGAAAAGCCCGGATGACGTCTGGTCATCCGGGCTTGAGCGGTCTGCAAAGGACGGGTCGCTGCCTCGGGCTACTTGAGGGGCTCGACTTCGCCCGAATCAGNCGCCGGTTCCTCGCTGATTTCGGTGGAGGTCGGGGCTGCCGTCGTCTCGATGACCACGGGCATCGGTGTCAGGAAGATCTCCACTCGTCGATTGGTGGCCGACCCACGCTTGCCGTTCTCGGCGACCGGACGAAACTCACCGTAGCCAGCGACCTGAACTCGGTTGGCGGCGATTCCGTCGGCGACCAAGGCGTCTCGGACTGAAATCGCTCGATGCGTCGAGAGATGCATGTTGGTCGGATGCTTGGCCCTCGTGGAGGGCTTGCTGATCGGCATGTTGTCGGTGTGACCCACCACGCGAATCTCGAAGCCTGCCGCGTCTCCGCCCTCGAGAATGCCCGCGAGAGCCTCGATCGCCTGCTTGGCTGCCGGGTTGAGGGTCGTTGAGCCGAGGTCGAAGGTCAGATCGCTGGAGAATCGCAGCATTCCAGTTCGTTCGTCGAAGCTGAGCAGTTCGGCGTTCTGGGAGGCGAGACGAACCAAGGCGGCATTCAGGTCTGCAGGCAGCGGGCCGGCATTGAGGCCGCTCACCGTCTCGAGCATCGCCTCGAAGTCACCGCGAAGCCTGGTGATCTCGCCGTTCTGATCATCCAGCTGCGAGAGCGCCTGATCAAGATCGGTCACCGACTTCTGAAGCTGGCCGCGAAGCATGCTTTCGTTCTGCTGCATCGCCTCCATTTCAGACTGCGTCTGAATGTTCTGTCGTTCCTTGGCCCGATACGCAGTGAGAAGGTCGTCGTACTTCTCCTGGGGGACACATCCCAGCGAGGAGAGGGCGATTGGAAGAAGAAGAAGCAGACGTCGTTTCATGGGTGAGGATCCCGGTTGGATGGCGTTTCAGAAACGGAGTCGCGAAGACCGGTGGATCGGCCCGAAACGAGACTCCCTCGTGGCTTAGAGTGTAGATGGAGCAGCGGCAGTCTGCCGTGCTCTCCCGGACCCCTAGGAATCGACCGATCCCATGACTCCGCTTGAGACCGGACCTGATGGACGACTTCCGGTGATCGATGGTCGCCGAACCCTGCTCAGAGCCGCGGGAGCCGTGGACGGCGATCGGGAAATCGCTCCCGCGAGCATTCTGATCGATGACCGGCAGGTCCTGGCCATCGGTTCCCCGGAGTCCGTCGGGGGCGTTGAAGACGCCGTGGTTCTCGATCTCCCTGATGAGGTCGTCACGCCCGCATTGGTGAATGCCCATGCACATCTTGATCTGACCGAGCTGGGGCCGATGTCGTGCGAGGACGGATTCGAGCACTGGCTGGAGCGAATTCGAGCGAACCGACCCTCGAAAGCCTCGGAAGTCACGGCCGCCGTGACGGCCGGGATCGACGCGTCGACTCGAGGCGGAGTGGTGGCGGTCGGCGACATCGCGGGGGCGCTGGGGTTCGCGTCGGCGACCACCTTGGCGGACTCGCNGATCGGTGGGGTGTCGTTCATCGAGGTCTTCGGCATCGGCCAGCGAACGAACCACGGCCTTGAGGGCGTCCGGCGGGCCAGGGAGTTCGCCCGATCGATCCCCGCGCGGCCGGGATTCGCCATCGGCATTCAACCCCATGCCCCGTATTCCTGCGGCGTCGAGACGTACGCTGCCGCGGCGGCGAGCGGGCTTCCGTGCTCGACGCACCTCGCGGAGACGCCGGAAGAGGCAGCCTTGACCCGCCGAGGCACCGGGCCGTTGCTCGATCTGCTTCGCAGCGTCGGCAGCGTTGCCGAGGGTGAGGCCATTCACACCTCCGGCGCGCATCCGGTCGACCAACTGCTCGCCATCGAACCCGCCCGAGCCTGGCTGGTGGCGCATCTCAACTATCCCGCGGAGCCCGACGAGCCGGACAAGGCGTTGGCCGACCGACTCCAGCATCTGGCGGATCGCAAGATCACGGTCGCGTACTGCCCACGGGCGAGCGCCTTCCTCGGGCATCCACGGGCGGGCCGCGGGGGGCACCCCTGGCGTGACCTGTTGGCGGCCGGAATCGAGGTCGCGTTGGGCACGGACGGCATGCCTTGCCTGGACACGCCCGATCGCCTCACCGTGCTTGATGAGATGCGATTTCTCGCCCGGACCGGCGTCGCGTTCGACGCCTGCCAACTTCTTCGCATGGCCACCACCTCCGGGGCTCGAGGCCTCGGCTTGAATCCCCAAGCAGTCACTCTGGGGCCGGGGCCGCTGGCCGGATTGCTCGCGATGCGGGGNTCTGGGATCGATCCGATTCGAGATCTGTTCACTCGNTCGGAGCCGCCAAGATGGCTGCTCGGCCCCGATCGGGCGGCGCTTGGCGTTCCGTCGGATGATCGGGGAGNTCCGAGTGGCTAGCATGACCATATGACCGCTGACGAAGAAGAGCTGGATCTCAAGTCCGCCCTCGAGAAGAACGCGCCCTATCCCATGGAGGCCTTCGCGTTCGTTCGCGAGGGGCTCGATCACACCGTCCGGGGGCTTCATGGAGAACTGCCGGAAGGGCCGCTGGACGAAGAGGACGTGCATGACCGGCACGTGGATGGTGGTCAGCTGAGCCTCGGGCTGCTTCATTTCGCGATTCGCAAGTACGGCCTCATGGCGGAGACCGTGCTGTCTCATTGGAACATCACTCGGACCGACGATTTCGGGCGAATCGTGTTCGCCATGATCGAACAGGGCCTGATGAGCAAGACCGACGAGGACGATCTCGAGGATTTCTTCGGGGTGAGGCCCTTTTCCACCGCCTTCGCCCCCGGGACGGTGAAAGAGGCCCTGATCGAGATTCGTCGGGAAGAACGCTCGGCCGATCGCGCTGGCGGCTAATCTGCCCGCGTGAGCAATCCACACGAGAAATCGGAATCGACGAAATCGTCCCCATCAGAGGCCGACGAGCCGTCGTTCGCCCGCCTGCATGTCTGGCAGATCCAGTCGGTCCGAGACGTGATGCTGGTCGTCACGGTGCTGGCCATTCTCTGGCTCGGCTATGCGATGAGCGCGATCACGATCCCGCTTCTCGTCGCGCTGGCGCTTTCCTACCTCTTCGAGCCGCTCATCGAGCGACTTCAGCGGTGGTTCCGTTGTTCACGCACCGTCTCGGTCGCCGTGATCCTCGGGATCTTCCTGGCCGGCGTCGTGGTCATCGTGGTTCCGACCATNCTTCTNGTGGTGAGCCAGACGGGGTCGTTCATCGCGAGTGCCGGAAGCGGTCGCTACGCGGACCTCTTTGACAAGGGGGTCGCGCTCCTGCCCGAGGACATGCGCGGCCAGGCCCAGGACGGGAAGGAGTGGATCGAGGAGAAACTGCCGTGGTCGGCGAAGGTCTTCGGCGACGACGTCGAGACGCCGGTCGACCCCGAGCCGGCGTCGAAGGAGAATCCGGAAGAAACGCCGAAGGAACCCCGGAAGGACGGGGCCGGCGAAGCGGAAGATTCAAAGATCGATGAGCCCGTGGTTCCCGCCTCCGCGGAACAATCCTTCGAGGAACAGGAACGCCAACGAATCAAGGTGATGGTGCAGGAGGAAGTGGCCCGGCAGCTCGGTGACGGAATCTTCGATCCCTCGGCGGGCCTGGCAGACTCGGGAAGATCAGATGCAACCGGGGTCGGCGGCGGGTTTGGATCGGCAGCCCTCGGTTTCGTGGGCGCCGGTGCCCGTCGAATCTGGGCGTTCGCACTCGGTTCGATCGAACTCGGCCTTCTGGTGTTTCTCGTCCCGTTCTACTTCTTCTACTTCGCCACCTCGTACCCGAAAGTCCTGCGATTCGGCCGGGACTTGATCCCGGAGGATCGAAGATCACGAGTGTTCCATCTGGTTCGAGAGATGGACAAGGCAGTGGCGGGCTTCGTTCGAGGGCGGCTGGTGATCAGCGCGATTCTGGGGACGATCTTCGCCATCGGCTGGTTCATCGTCGGCGTTCCCTATTCGCTCGCGCTCGGATTGCTGGTCGGGGTCTTCTGTGCCGTTCCCTATCTCTCGGCGATCGGCGTTCCGGTCGCGGTCACGCTGTTGGCGGTCGAGCAGTTCTCGCTTCCCGATTCGGAACGAATGGTCTGGTGGGGGATCCTGCTCTGGCCGACCCTGGTCTATGGAATCGGACAGTCGCTCGACGACTGGGTTCTGACCCCGTTCATCCAGGGCAAGGTCACCAACTTGAACCCCGTGGCGATCGTGGTGGCCGTCCTCGCGGGCGGTTCGCTGGCCGGTCTCTACGGCATGTTGCTGGCGGTTCCGGCCGCGGCGTGCGTGAAGATCATCCTGCGTGATGTCTTCATGCCTCGAATTCAGGCGTGGCGGGAAGGTCGAGCCTCGGATCCCTTGCCCGGAGGCTGAAGCCGGAACTCAGCGACGCTTGCCCTTCTTGCGTTGCTTGTAGCCCGTCTTGACGCTCTGGGTCTTGGTCGTGCCCTTGGAGCCGAGGCCGGGCATGCCACCCATGCCGGGCATGCCGCCTCCACGGGCCATCTCACGGGCCGCGCCGATCTTGCCCTTCATACCCATCCCCGAGACCTGCTGGGTCATCTTCTGCACCATCTCGAACTGCTTCACGAGCCGGTTGACCTCGTTGGGCTGAGTGCCGCTGCCTCGGGCGATCCGCCGGTTCCGGCTCTTGCTGAGAAGCTTGACGTCCTCGCGTTCAGCCGACGTCATCGAATGGACCATGCCTTCGAGCCGGTTGAACTGCGCGTCGTCGATGTCGACGTTCTTCAAGGCGGCCCCGACGCCCGGCAGCATGCCGAGCAGTTGTTTCATCGGGCCCATCCGTCGCAGGGTCTTCATCTGCTTCAGGAAATCGTTCATGTTCAACTTGCCCTTGGCAAGTTTCTCGGCCATCTCTTCGGCTTCGGCTTCGTCGACCTCTTCCTGAGCCTTTTCGACGAGGCTGACCACATCGCCCATGCCGAGGATTCTGCCCGCGATTCGTTCCGGATGGAACTCCTCCAACGCATCGAACTTCTCGCCGATGCCGATGAACTTGATCGGCGCACCGGTGACCTGTTTCACCGAAAGGGCGGCACCGCCCCGAGTGTCGGAGTCGAACTTGGTCAGAATGACGCCATCGATCGCCAGTCGCTCATGGAACGCCTTCGCGCTGTTCACCGCGTCCTGACCGGTCATCGCGTCGACGACCAGGAGAATCTGGTGAGGCGTGAGCAGCTTGTTGATGGACTCGAGTTCCTTCATCAACTCGTCGTTCACGTGGAGTCGGCCGGCCGTGTCGAGGATGACGGCGTCGAATTTCTCCTTCCGACCACGCTCGATGCCTCGCCGGCAGACGCCGACCGCGGCGCCGACCGCTTTTCCGTATTCCGCGCATCGTTCGGGCTCACCATGGAATGCGACCGCGCCGCTTCCCGCCGCATCGGCCTCGACGCCTTCGGCGGTGATTCGAAGCTGCTCGACCGCCGCGGGCCGCTGCAGATCCGCCGCGACCACCAGAACCCGCTTGCCGCGCTTCTTCAGCAGGGCGGCGAGCTTGCCGCAGGTGGTGGTCTTTCCACTTCCCTGAAGCCCGCACATCATGAAGACGGTCGGGCCGGGATCCACCAGCATGAGATGGGAGTCCACCGGTCCCATGAGATCGATGAGCCGCCGATTGACGATCTCGATCATCTGTTGACCCGGCTTCAGGCTCTCGATGACCTCCTGGCCGATGGCGTCTTCGATCACATCCGCACAGAACTTCTTGACGACGTCGAGATGGACGTCGGCCTCGAGCAAGGCGGTACGCACCTCCTGCATGGCCTCGCGAACGTTCGATTCGGAGATCCGCCCGCGACCCGAGAGGCCGCGAAAAGCTGCGTTGAAGCGATCGGAAAGAGCATCAAGCATCGAGGCGTCCGCTGGTCTCTCTAGGGGGGCGTGCCGGTCCGAAAGCCGGCCGGGGAGAACCCGATCCAGGCGAGAAGAGGCAAAGTATACAGATCGCGACGCTTGACCCGGCCGTCTGGGACGCAGACCATGAGGGAGCGATCCAACTTCTTCATTGACCGGTCGCCCCGGAGAATATTCCATGACGCTCCCGACACCCGCCGTTCTTCGTCCTGATCTCGGGGGGTTTCGCCTCCGCCACCACTTCAAGGCCGCTCTCGTCGCGTTCCTCGGTCTGGTGACCGTCGCCTCCGGTGACGCCCATGCCCAGGCCGGTCTCGGGCAGGGAAGCGCCGAGCGGCCGGATTCGCTCGCCGTCGGCCCGGTCGAGATCTCTCCGGCCACCCGAGCCGCCGCCGATGCCGAAGGGCGTGGCGTCGCACTGGCCCGGGTGCAGGAGTCATTGGAGGAACGCCTCGGTCTGGCACTGGCTCAGACCAGAAAGTTCACCATGGTCACCAGGGCGCGTCTGGATTCGATCCTCGCCGAGCAGAGCCTCGCGGCGTCCGGATTCATCAACCCCGACGACCCCAACGCGGCCAGAGCCCTCAAGGTCGCTGGCGTGGAGTGGATGGCCGTGCCGAGGATCATCGATTTCGAGGACATCACTCGGACCCGCCGTTTCGAAGGCATCGAGCGGACGGTCGAACGAAGGACGATCCGCGTCGGCCTCGCGATGCAGATTCTGAACACCACGACCGGAGTCGTCGGAGAAACCGCCAGCGTGGTCGTGGAGCGGACCGACTCCGCGGACGAAAACGACCGCGCCCGGCCGACCGGCGGTGATTCGACCAATCGGCTGCTTGATTCCATGGCGCTGGAAGCCGCCGACGCCATTGCGTGTCGCGTCCTCGACGTCGCCTATCCCGCTTCGGTTCTGGCGGTCACCAATGACCTGGTGACCTTCAACCGGGGTGACGGCGGTTGTGTCGCCACGGGACAGACCTGGATCCTGACCCATCGGGGCGCGGCGCTGGTCGATCCCGACACGGGTGAGACTCTGGGATTCGATGAACAACAGATCGGCGCCGTCAAGATCACCACCGTGAGTGCGAAGCTGACCCGCGGGCGTCTCATCGGAGGCACCGCCTCTCGGGGAGACATGGTTCGCCCGGCCCCTGAGGGCTGGTCTCCGCCGACGAGCTTCGCGACCGCGTCCTCCGAATCGATGACCTCGAGCGCCAGTGAACCGCGAAAACGGGCGGAGACGGCGGACGGGACGGCGGACAGGACGCCCGAACAGATGCTTGCCGCCCTCGGGCCCGTCGCGGTCGTGGTGCAAGGTGATGTTCCGGGCCTTCCGCAGAATGCGACTTCGGCGCTCGCGGCGAACGTCGGGGGGGCAGTCTCGGGCATCGGCCTTCGAGCCGTTGATCCGGCCGACGTCGTCCGTGCGATGCGACCGGGCGCGGCGGACGAGGCGTTGGAAGCCGATGCGTCCATCGCTCGAATGGCCGCCGCGATCGGCGCGCGTTCGGTGCTCATCATCAACCTGGCGACGGTCGACCAGTCGATCCGCCGGGTGGAGGTCAGCGGAAATCGAACCAGCATGCAGGAGACGACCCTTCGTGGAGGGTGGCGACTGCTCGACTCCGGATCGGGGGCGGCCGAGGCGGGTGACTACTTCGTGGTCAGGGTCGGCTCGATGGCCTCCGATGGTGGCGGTTCAGCCACCGTCCAAATCGATGAATCCCTCGCTGGCCGGCTCTATTCGGACGCGGCGACGACCATCGCCACCCAGCTCAAGTCCGACGCGGCGACCCTCTCGGGATCNACCGCGGCGGTGACCGGGACGGGATACCTTCAGGTCGATGCCATTCTCGACGGGCTTTCGGTGCCGGAGATCATCAAGAACGACGCCGGGGAATGGCGGATCTCCGGCGAGGTGCTTCCGGTGCTCGCCGGGGGTGCCGAGATCGCACTGGACGGCTTCGTGATCTGTACCACACCCTGCGGCGTGGAAGTCGACCGCGGCCCTCATCGCCTGACCGTCACCCGCACGGGGGCGGAGACTTGGNCGCGAGAGATCCGCGTGCTCGGCGGAACCTCGGAGACGCCTCAGAGAATATCGGTTGGTCTTCGATTGACCGATGCCGAGCGTCGACGATGGCTGGAGAATGCGGCCATCTTCGAGGGGCTCAAACAGGATGCCGCACTCACCGCCGCGGAAGTGGAACGGATCAACGGATTCGCACAGTTCCTCCGGCAGAGCGGCTTCCGGATCGACCGCCAGGAGCGGCAGGACGTCAAGGTCGATACCGATGAAGCTCCGGTGATCGAACGCTGGAACTCCTACTGGAATCGTTGGTGATTCATGGCGGAGTGCGATCCGTCGCGACTGCGGCGCTCGTCGGGTCTCTTCTGAGCGCGATCGGATGTGCGAACCACAACGATCGCGCCCAGGGGTACGTGTCCGCGCTGAACGCGGGGGACTGGGATCAGGCGGTGGACGAGGCGAGACGGGCCGCGTCGGATGGGACGAGCCGGAACACGGTGATCGATGCCCTGGAACTCGGAACGGTGCAACGCATCGCCGGGGACTACCAAACAAGCGACGAGAGTCTCGGACGCGCCTGGCGAGAGATGAAGCGTTCNTCCGACCCTGGAAAGCCTGCATTCATCGACACCCTGGCCGCCGTGGCGGCGAACGAACGGGCGCTCGATTACATCGGAAGTTCCTCGGACCGGGTGATGTGCGCGACGCTCCGTGCGCTGGATGCGATGGCCATGGGGGATCTGGAGACCGCTCGGGTCGAACTCAAACGAGCCCAGTTCGCGCAGGAGGATGCTGAAGCACGCTTCGCGGATCGAATCGCGAAGGCTCGCAAGAAGATGGAAGCCGAGCACGCCGACGTGGCGAGGATTGAAGAGAGCGGCGACTTCAAATCCAGATACGACGAGGCTTACGGCGGACTTGAGGAGACGTTTCGCCCGTACGACGGCTGGACGAATCCTTTCACCGACTGGCTGACCGCGGTGTTCCTGTACGTCGATGGCGTCGATCGCGGAGACGAGAACCGGGCGATCGATCTGTTGCGTCGCGTCCGCGGCACGATCGGCGCGAATGCGGCGGTGGAGTCGGATCTGGCCCTGCTGGAGTCCTCGACGGCGAGGTCGCCACAGGTCTGGCTGCTGCTGGAGAGCGGGTTTGCACCGAGGAGAGAGGAAGTCTCCTTTCGAATTCCGGCGTTCATTCCGGAGATGCCCTTCATCGGAATCGCGCTGCCGAAACTCGTGCAGGTTCCCGGCGCCGCCGGTCACGCCACCATGACCGGCGACTCGGCGACCGTGCAGACCTCGATCGTCTGCGACATGGGAAGCGTGGTCGCGCAGGAGTTTCAGGTCGAACTCCCGTTGATCACCGGTCGGGCGATCGCCTCCGCGATCCTCAAGGCCGCCGCATCGCTCACCGCCAATCTCGCGGCGGAGAATTCCGGCTCCAGTTGGGCGCTGCTCGCCAGCATGGTGGCCACCAACGTCTACGGGTATGCCACGACCATCGCCGACCTCCGGACCTGGCGAACCCTCCCTCGGTATTACGCCGTGGCGAGGGTTCCGGCGCCGCAGGATGGCGGCGTGCGAATCGCAGGACCTGCGGGGGTTCACGAGATCGACGTACCATTGGACCGGGACTCGATGATCGTGCTGCGAAGTTTTCGGGCCGNGGGCCCCGCGTCGATCCATGTCATCCCTTTGGACGACGCCGGACCGGTCGCTCCTCCGCCGAACGAGGTCGCGTTTCGGACGGCCAATCTCATGAAAGGAATCGGACCATGAATCCCCTCATTGCTCGGACTCTTCTGATCGCCACCGTCTTTCTCGCAGGCTGCTACGCCAACACCGTCACGAGCACCCAGCAGATCCGAAAGGATGGCTGGCTCTCCTCGCATGCCAACGTGCGGGTGGTCCGCGAGACCAAGGTGAGCGACGATCTCCTCCGAATCGATGTGGAGGTGGAGAACACGTTGCCCTTCGACACCCGCTTCAACTACAAGTTTGAATTCTTCGATGCCGATGGGAGGCTGCTCTTCAGCCCGATTTCGGGCTATCGTCAGGAGCAGGTGGCCGCAGGCGCCTTCTCCACCGTGACCGCGACCGCCAGCGACCCGAGGGCGGCGGACTTTCGTCTCACGTTGACCAACGCTGATTGAACCGCCGTTTGAATCTGGAAGGAACCTGAACATGAATTTGAATCTCTTCTGTCTCTCGCTCGCCGCCGCCACCATCGTCTCGGCCGCCGGCTGCAATCAGAACGCCCGGGTGGTCACCAACGATCAGGACAAGATCGTCTCGGTGAACCAGATCGACGTCCAGGACTGGTCCAACGCGGCGGACCAGGTTCTGCAACAGCTCTTCGCCAGCGGAGCGCTCGAAACGGCGCCGACGAAGCCCGCACGAATCGAGGTCACCCGGGTCGTGAACGACACCGCCCAGCGGATCGACACCGACCTTCTGACCCAGAAGATCAAGATTGCACTTCAGCAGTCCGGGAAGGTCGCGTTCGCAAGCAGTGACGGGCGCGCCAACGAGGTCGCCGACTATCGAGACTTCAAGGCCGGNGAGGACGCACCGCGGCTTCCGTTCTTCATCATCAACGGCAAGATCCTCGAGATCCGGGCTTCCGCCGGTTCGACGAAGCAGTCCAGCTTCATCTTCCAGCTCAACCTGGTCAACACCGTCGAGAGCATCGATGCCTGGAGTGGTGAGGCCGAGGTCACGAAGCAGGGCACACGGAACGCGAAGAACTCGCGGGGATGATCCCGACGCGGTCCATCCACGCGAGCCGCGGACCGTCGGTCATCGATTTCGAGCGAGCCATTCCAGGAGCTTCTCGTCCGGCCAGGCGTTGAGACATCCGGGAACCCGAAGTCGTCCTCGGCGTCCGGTGAGAACGCCGTACCGGATGAACTCCAGGTGCTCCGCTCGGTGGGCGTCGGTATTGATGGCGATGAGACATCCTGCATCGACTGCGGCGCGGACGTGGATGTCCCGAAGGTCGAGGCGATACGGGTTCGCATTGATTTCGAGGGCCGTCCCGCCCTCGATGGCGGCGGAGATCACCGCTTCGATGTCGGGCTCGAGTCCCTTCCGAGTTCCGATCAGTCTTCCGGTGGGATGACCGATGATCGATACCAATGGATGTCGGGCTGCGGCACACAGGCGTGCGGTCGCGGTCTCGGGGTCCTGTCGCAGTGACGCATGCGGACTGGCGACCACCACGTCGAGCATCGCCAGGACGTCGTCGTCGTAATCAAGCGATCCGTCGGCGTGGATGTCGACTTCGCTTCCCGCGAGCAGCCGGATCCCCTCGACTTTCGCATCGGCTTCCCGGATCGCCTCGGCATGCCGGCGGAGACGGTCTTCGTCCAGGCCGTTGGCCTGAGCACTCGATCGGGAGTGATCGGTGATCGCGAGGACGGTTCGTCCGGCGGTTCGGGCCGCGACGGCGAGTTCCTCGATCGTGAGGTGGCCGTCGCTGGCGGTGGTATGGCTGTGAAGCTCCGCACGAATGTCCTCGACGGTGATGAGGTCTTCGGGGACGTCGAGTTCGAACTCGTCTCGATCCACTCGAAGTTCGGGTGGGATCCAAGGCAGATCAAGGGCCNGGTAGATCTCGGCCTCGCTCGTCGATGCGATCGCCGCGACGCCTCGTGACTGCGGAGATCCGTCCCCGCCGTCATCGGGGAACAAGCCGTATTCGTTGAGCCGGAGGCCCCGGCCGATGGCCCGCTCCCGCAAAGCCACATTGTGTTCCTTGCTTCCCGTGAAGTACATGAGGGCCGCGCCCCAGACCTCTTCCGGCACCACGCGAAGATCGACCTGGATCCCGTCTTCGAGTCGGACCGATGACTTCGTCTCGCCCGCGACCAGGATGCGGGTCACCCCGGGTTGGGACTGAAACGCCTCGCTGGCCGCGATCGGGTCGTCCGTGGTGGCCAGAAGGTCGAGATCCCCGATGGTCTCCTGCCCTCGTCGCAGACTTCCGGCGTAGGCCACGCGGCGAACCCCGGGCACCGACTGCATCATTTCCACCAGTCGCTCCGCGATCGGCATCGCGGTGCCGAGTCGCCGTCGATCTCCCGCGGTCTTCATGAACTCGATCGACTCGCGAATGTTGTCGATGGTCTTTCGCCCCATTCGGGGCAGCGCCTCGAGTCTGCCGTCCTCGATGGCCGCTTCGAGATCATCGAGCGATTCGACTTCGGCTTCCTGCCAGAGTCGTCGAACCGTCTTGGGACCGAGACCCGGCACCTTCATGACTTCCCGCAAGCCGTCGGGGACCGATCCGCGAAGCGTGTCGAGGTCCTTGACCGACCCGCCGGTGGCGAACTCGATGATCTTCTGAGCGCTGGACTTTCCGATTCCATCGATCGCTTCGAGTGACTTCAGGGCGTCGTCGGACCGGGCGAGTTCTCCGAGATCGGAAGTGAGGCCTTCCACGACCCGAGCGACCTTGGCATGGGCGTTCACTCGGAAACCGTTCGCGCCCGTGAGTTCGAGGAGGGTTGCCAACTCTTCGAAGATCGCCGCGATGTCTTCATTCATGCTCATGGAGAGGCATGGTACGAGACCGGCGACGATCAGCCCACGTCGCCCAGTCCCAGCGTCGCGCCGTATCGAGCCATCAAATGCCGGCGCATGTGCACCGCATCGGGGCCCAGAAGTCGCGGATCCCGCTCGATCCAGTCCGCCGCATCCTGCCGGGCGAGCCGGAGCAGGTCGAGGTCGTTGAGCAGATCGGCCACCCGAAAAGGGGGCAGGCCGGACTGCCGGGCGCCGAAGAGTTCTCCCGGTCCCCGGATTCCCAGATCGAGTTCGGCGATCTCGAAACCGTCGTCGGTGCCACCGATGGCCTCCAGGCGGCGACGCCCTTCCTCGGTCGTGGGTTCGCCGATCAAGGCACAGACGCCGCGCTTCTCGCCGCGGCCCACTCGACCACGCAATTGATGCAGCTGCGCAAGGCCGAACCGCTCCGCGTGTTCAACCACCATGACCGTGGCATTGGGTACGTCCACGCCGACTTCGATCACCACCGTGGCGACCAGAACGTCGATGTCCCGGTCCCGGAAGCGGCCCATCACGTCCTCGCGCTCATCCCGGCTCATACGGCCGTGGATCGCGGCCAGACGAAGGCCGGAGAGCGGCCCCGCCGAGAGCATCTTCAGGTGGTTCTCCACGTCGGCGAGCCCCATGTCCGACTCCTCGACGGCCGGAACCACCACGAACCCCTGTTCGCCGGCGGCGACGCGGTCAGCGAGGTAGCCATAGACGTCGGGCGCCTTCGCGGGCGGGACCACCCTGGTCACCGTCGGGCTTCGTCCGGGCGGAAGGTGGCGGATCACCGACACGTCCAGATCGCCGAACACGGTCANGGAGAGCGTTCGCGGGATCGGGGTGGCGGTCATGACCAGTACATGCGGGACCCGGCCCTCGGCATTGGGGCGGCGGAGTCTTGATCGCTGTTCGACGCCGAACCGATGCTGCTCGTCGATGATCACCAGCGCAAGATCGTCGAAGACGGTGCCCTCGGAAAGGAGCGCGTGCGTGCCGACCAGAAGTTTGACGTCGCCTGCCGCGATCCGCTNGAGCAGTTCCCGCTTTTCCTTGGCGGGCGTGGAGCCGGTGAGCAGGCCGACTTCGACCTTGGCCCCCTCGAGCATTCGGCTGATCGAGGCGTGATGCTGTTCCGCCAGAATGCCGGTCGGCGCCATGATCGCGGACTGATGTCCGTGGGCCGCGGCAAGGAGCATCGCGTGCACCGCCACGGCGGTCTTTCCAGCCCCGACATCACCCTGAAGGAGTCGGTTGGTGGGGACGTCCCGGGCGAGGTCCGCGCCGATCTCGTTGCAGACCTGTCGTTGGTCCGTCGTCAATTCGAAGGGAAATCGACTGAGAATACGAGCCTCGATCTCCGGCGTGAGCGTCAGTGGCGCGGCCTTCATCGTCTCGCGCAGGTGGCGCCTCTTCATCATCACGCCGAGCTGCAGAAGCAGGAGTTCGTCGAAGGCGAGTCGTCGCCGGGCATCCTTGGCGTCACCGGCCTTCTCGGGCTGATGAATCCGGCGATAGGCGTCGCCGAGTCGTTTCAACGCCCTCGACTTTCGAATCGTCTCGGGAAGTGGATCGATCAGCGACTCGGTGGCCGGTTCGAGGACCTTGGTCACGAATTCCTCGATTCGCCGGCTGGGGAGATCCTCGCTCGCCGGATAGACCGGACGAAGTCGAGCGTCCCGAGCGGGGGTGTCGACGTCATCCTCCTCTCGCCACTGGGGGTTTCCGATCTGCAGATAGCCCCGCCACCGCTTCACTCGTCCCTCCGCGACCAGTCGAAGCCCCGGACGGAGTTTGTTCCGAAGCCAGGGTGCGTTGAACCAGACGAGCTGGACGGTTCCGGTCTCGTCCTCCAGCGTCACTTCGATGCGAGGTCGTCGTCCGGGGGGAATCTTGATTGCGGCGATCTCGCCCCGAACCGACACATTCGCCGCGGCGCCTTCATCGTCCGGAAGGGCGGCATCGACCTCGGCGATCGTCGACTCCGCATGCTCGTGCTCGTATCGCATCGGGATGTGATCGAGCAGGCCTCCGACCGTGGTGATTTCCATTCGGCCCAGTACCGCGGCGAGTCGGGGCCCGACCCCGGGGACGACCGTGATCTCAGCGTCGGCTTGGAAAGGGGTCGAGGGGGTCATCAGGAGTGGCACCGGTGAAGAGGGCGGGCAGGTCGTAGCATACGGTCATGGCCTCCACGCCCTCCGACAAGAAGCGGTCCTTGAACGACGTGATGCTCTTCGGGAGTGGAAACGACGAAGGGGTGAAGGAACCGCCCGGAACGAAGAACGGCGATTCGGATTCTCCGAAGCCCTATTCGGTTCGAGAACTCGTCGACCTGCTCAATCGAACCCTCTCCGGCATCGATGGAGGCCGAAAGGTCCGCGTGATCGGCGAGGTGGGGTCCGCGAGGCTCGGGAACCATTGGTATTTCTCGCTGAAGGACGACACCAAGGCGAAGATCGAGTGTTCGTTCTTCGCGCAACGGCGGCGATTCGATCCCCAGGCGGCCACGCCGGTGGTGGGAAGCCTGATGGTCGCCACCGGCACGCTCGAGTTCTGGGATCAAGGAGGCCGGCTGTCGCTCGTCGTCCACGAGCTTCGCGAAGAGGGCGAAGGCGACTTTCATCGACGGTTTGAACGACTGAAGTCGGAATTGGACGCCGCCGGCTACTTCGATCCGTCAATTCGGCTTCCGCTTCCGTCCTTTCCCAGGCGGATCCTCATGATCACGAGCCGCGAGGGCGCCGCTCGCCGCGATATCGAAGAAACGGCCCGTCAACGCTGGCCGGGGCTCGAGATCCTCCTTCAGCACGTCGCGGTTCAGGGCACGGGAGCGACACCTCGGATCGCTGCGGCGATTCGCAAGGCTCGACGTCTCGCGCCGTCGCTGGGGATCGATGCGATCGTGCTGACCCGGGGTGGGGGCAGCCTCGAGGATCTCTGGTGCTTCAATGAGCGAGCGGTCGCCGACGCGATCCAGGAATCACGCCGTGAGGCGATCGATCGCCAGGCGACGGGCGGACCGGCGGCGGTTCCGCTCATCTCGGCGATCGGGCACGAGACCGATCTCACCATCGCCGACCTCGTCGCCGACCATCGCACTTCCACGCCGACGCAGGCCGCCATGGCCCTGGTGCCTGACGCCGATGAGCACCGCGGCATTCTCGAGAGCCGAGGCGGGAGAATCCGGATGCTCGTGGAACGGCGTTGGGGNGAAGCCGCCGCACGTCTGGAATTCGCGTCACGGCACGAGTTGCTCCGTCGTCCCGATCGGCTCCTGGTTCCCCATCGGCAGCGCCTCGATGGTCTGGCGAACCGACTTCAGGTCGGAATCGAGACGGTCACCACCACTCGAAGCACCAGACTGGCACGCCAGAGCACCGCCCTGGAACGCGTCGCCCCGAAGAGCCGGTTCGCGGTGGCGGCCACCACGCTGCAGGCCGCCTCGGACCGTCTCACGCTCGCCATGAAGGGTCGACTTGCCGGGTTGGAGGCCTCGCTGGACAACGCATCGAAGCGACTTGGATCGACGAACCCCGATCAGGTTCTGTCTCGGGGCTATTCATTGACCCTCGATTCGGAGGGCCGGCCGGTTCGCTCGGCGAGCGAGCTTGCCGAAGGTGATGCCGTCACCACCAGGCTCGCCTCCGGCGACTTCGACGCCACGGTGTCCGGGGTCCGCCCCGCTGAAGGCCCACCCTCCTGACCAGCGGCGGGCGTGTCACCCCACCCGGCGTGATAGAGTCCGGGTCATGGCGACCTCGAAGAAATCGAAAAAGGACTCGGAACCGGACGCACCGCTTCGATTTGAAGCGGCAGCCGAAGAACTGGAGTCGATCATCGACCAGCTCGAGCAAGGGGACATCCCCCTTGAAGAGAGCCTGGCGGCGTACGGACGAGGGCGATCATTGCTGGCGAGATGCCGATCGATCCTGGATGCCGCGGCGGCGGAAATCGCCGAGGTCGATCTCGACGCGCTCGATGACGACACGGAATCGAATGCCTAGTCGAGCCGCTCACGAGTGCGTTCGCCCGCCCCGATGCAAGGAGTCGTCTTCTTGAATTCGGAGCCGCTGCTTGCCGACCTTCCGCCATGGATCCTGATCTGGTCACCCCGGATCGTGACCGCGATCTTCCTCTTCGCCTTCGGCGCTTGTGTGGGAAGTTTTCTGAATGTCGTGGCCTATCGCCTGCCCGAAGGCCGGAGCGTGGTGAGCCCTCCGAGTCGTTGCCCTCGATGCGGTTGGCGCCTTTCCTGGCACGAGAACCTTCCGATCATCGGGTGGATTCTCCTTCGCGGTCGATGTCGTCGATGCCGTGGGGGAATCAGCGTCCAGTATCCGTCGATCGAACTTCTCGTCGCGCTGCTCTTCGCGATCACCTACTTCGCATTCTTCTGGCCGGTCTCCGATTCCTGGATGACCGGCATCGGCGGTTCGTGGTGGACTCGATCCCAGCTCTCGGGCGCCTGGCCCGCCTATCTCGTCATGGTCGGCCTGCTGAGCGGATTGGTGGCGGCCACCCTCGTGGATGCCCGAACCTTTCTGATCCCGGCGGGCATCACGACCACCATGACGATCGTGGCGATCGGGGGATGGGTGGTTCAGGGGCTTCTTCCCACGCGGATCTCCGACCCGTCGATCTTTCCACTGCCGCTGGCGGATTGGACGACCGTCTTCATCACGCTTGGAGGACTCGCGGGGACCTTCGTGGCCTGCCAGCTCCTTCGATCGGGCCGAATTCGGCGGAGTTTCGCGGATTACGACGACTACGTGAAAGACGATGACCCTCTGGCGGAATATCCCCATGGCCGCCGGGAAATGAAGCACGAGCTGGCATTCCTGCTTCCGATTCTGCTCGGTGGCCTGATCGGCTGGGGCGTTTCGGCGATCACCTCCATCGAGGCGGATCCGCCTCGCGTTCTGGGGATTCTGGGGGCGGTGCTCCTCGGATGGTTCGTGGGTGGGGGGCTCGTCTGGGGGGTCCGGATCTTCGGGACCCTTGGATTCGGCCGCGAGGCGATGGGAATGGGCGATGTCCACCTGCTCGCGGCGGTCGGCGCCGCATTGGGATGGGTGGACCCGATCCGGATCTTCTTCCTGGCCCCGTTTCTGGCTCTGGCGTGGATTGCGGTCTCCAGGCTGGTCGCACGGCTGGCTCGCCGAGAGGGACGGGAACTCCCGTACGGGCCGCATCTTGCCGCCGCGACCTTCCTCGTGGTCTTCGCAAGGCCTTTTGTGGATGAACTTCAACGGGCGCTCTTCAATCCGCCCGGATGATCTGCAGGCGATACACTCGACCCGCCGGCTCCGATCTGCCGTTTGATCGGACGTCTTCCGGCGAGACTAGAACGTCGGGAACCCACCTGGGTCTCCCGAGTCATGGACGACCCTTCGGACTCGATGCCGAAGGAACAACGCGGAGGTTTCGACGACATGAACGGACGACTTCTTCTGATCACCCTCTTCGCAGGCATCACGGCGATGGGCGGTTGTGACAACAACGCAAAGATGAATCAGGATGCCCTAATACAGGAAAACCGCGAATTGCGCGACAACCTGGCGACTTCGCAGAAGGATCTGGACGACGCGCAGGCACGAAGCCGGCAACTCGAGTTCCAGCTCAACGAAGCGAATGATCAGGCGGCGAACGCGCAAGCCCAGCCCGTGGGTGGGAACTTCGGCCCCGGTGTCGAGGTCTTCCAGTCGGGCGGCGAGATGGTCGTTCGAATCGATGGCGACGTGCTCTTCGACTCGGGACGGACCTCCCTGAAGGCCGCTTCCAAGAGCACGCTCAAGAACATCGCTGATGAGGTTCGTCGGTCGTATCCGAACGCGAAACTTCGAGTGACCGGTTTCACCGACACGGATCCCATCAAGAAGTCGGGGTTCAAGTCGAATTACCACCTCGGGTTCGAGCGAGCATTCGCGGTCGGCGCCTACCTCGACTCGCAGGGCTTCGACTCGGAGAACATCAGCTTCGCGACCTTCGGGCCCGACGCGCCGCTTGGAAGCAAGTCCAAGAGTCGACGCGTCGAGGTATCGATCGTCGACGGCGACTGATCGAAGACCCTCGGGCCCCCGGGACGGTTTCGGACGATCCGGACGGTTCCGATCAACGGGTCTCGAACAAGCAATGGCGGGGCGTCGATGCAGATCGACGCCCC
>NHBO02000047.1 GCA_002167845.2 Phycisphaera sp. TMED9
GTGCCGTGTGGGTGCGTCGGGAATGCGCAGGCGGAGAACCTCCTGCGGACGGGGCTCCACATCAGCGAGATTGTCACGGGCTTCCAGAAGGCGTACGGCAAGACGCTCGAGGTGCTCGAAGGCCTCGCAAGCCATCAACGCGAGGAGACCAGTCGCTCGAACACGACCCTGGAACGGGTGACCGAGTCGATCGAACGCAGCACCGAAGTCGCTGGACTGGTGCAGAGGCAGCTCGACGCCAACCACCAGATCACGCTGGAGACCGCCAACCGGCTCGAACAAGTCAGCCAGGCGATCTCGGAGAGCAATCAGACCAGCCGAGCCGTCGGCGAGGCCATGACCGCGATGATCGATGAGATTCGAGATCGCGATCAGGCTCAGGAAGAACGCTCCAGCGTCCTCCAGGGTTGGATCGTGGCCAGCGTCGTCGGCTGCATCGCCGCATCAGCGGCCGCGTTGGCGCTCGCCTGGGCGGTGCTCGGCGTCCAAGGCTGAGGATCAGGAGATCGCCCCGGACGCCCGAACGACGAACGTCATCCCGGCATCAACTGCGTCTGAGCCAGCCGACGGTACACGTCGCTTCGTTCGAGCAGTTCTGCATGGGTTCCGAAATCCACGACCCGCCCTTCATCCATGACGGCGATGCGATCGGCCGCCAGCACGGTGCTCAATCGATGCGCGATCACCACCAGGGTTCTCCCGGAGCGGAAATCGGCGATGGCCAGGTTGATCTGCTCCTCGCTCTCGGCGTCGATCTGACTGGTGGCCTCGTCGAGAATGAGAAGCGACGGCTTTCGAAGCAACGCCCGGGCGATCGCGATGCGCTGCCGCTGACCACCCGACAACGAGGTACCCAGTTCAGCCACGGGAGTCTCATACCCGGCCGGCAGCGCCTCGATGAACGGCCGCGCATGCGCGAGCTCCGCCGCGGCGCGAACCGCGTCATCGTCGACATCCAGACCGAAGGTGATGTTCTCTCGAATGGTCCCACGGAAGAGCACGGTCTCCTGCGTCACCACGCCGATCTGGTCACGAAGACTGTCCAGCCGGACTTCCCGGAGATCATGCCCGTCGATCGAAACGGTTCCTGCCGAGGGATCGAAAAGCCTGGGCAAGAGCGCCAGCAAGGTGGTCTTGCCACAGCCGTTCGGCCCCACGATCGCCACATGCTCACCGAACGCGATCTCCAGATCGACCTCCAGGAGCGCGTCACGCTCAGCCTCCGGGTAGCGGAATCGAACCCCCTGAAACCGAATCGAGTCGGCATGCCTCGGCAACTCGGCCCGATCACGCGTGCCCGCGTGCTCGTCGGGGATGTCCAGAAGTTCCTCGAGCCGTTCGGCCGGTGCCGAAGAAGCCTGAATGTCGTTCACCAGGCCGGCCAGCGGCTTCAAACTGCCACCCGCGACTCCCAGCGCCGCAAGCGAGAGCATGAAGGAATCAAATTCCATCTTCCCGTCGAGGATCTGGCGGGCCGCCAACGTGGCGAGCCCGATCAACACGAAGACCGCGAGCATCTCGATCAACGGTGACGAGATCGCCCTGGCGGTGCGGACTCGCAATTCCTCACGGAGCACGTCCTGATTGGCGACTTCAAATCGAGCGCCGGCCAACTCCTCCGCCGTCGCGGTCTTGACCGTGCGAATCCCCTGGATCGCCTCATTGGAGACGCGGAGCAGATCTTCTTGCGCCACCAGGGCCGCCTTCGTGGCACGGCGAATCCGCCGTCCGAGCTTTCGAAGGATGCTCGCCAGCACCGGGGCGACGAAGAGCGCCACGATGGTCAATCTCCAATCGAACCAGACCGCCGCGGCGAAGGCGGCAAGCCCCTTGGTGAGCTGCGCGACCGTCTTGCTCGTCAAGGCGAGCAAGCCAGCCTGCAGCGCCATCGAATCCTTGTTGATGCGGCTCACCAGTTCGGCCGCTCCTCGACGCTGCACTTCTCCAAGCGGCATCGAGAGCGAGTGCCGAAACGCCTCGGTCCGAACCTCAGCGACCGCCCGATTGGTGAGTTCGAGGGCGAGGAACTGATGCAGAAAGTTCGCCGTGGCACCGAAGACCGTGAGGAGACCCAGGCCCACCATGATGGCGACGACGGCATGAAAGGGACTCGCCGGCAGAAGCTCCACGAGCCCCTCGGGAACCGTGAAGCCCGGGCGAGTCGCGTTGTACTGCGAGATCAACTGGGTGACGGTTTCTTTCGAGCGACCTTCGAGAATGATCCGAAGCAGTGGCCCGAGACTCACCAATCCAACTCCCAGGCCACCCGCCGAAAAGACGGCGCAGACCACCGACCCGACCAGAAGCCAGGGATGCCGAAGGAGCCGCGGAAGCAGGTGTCGAAGACCGTCCATCAAGTGTTCGGAACCGGGGGTGGTCGAGGAGATCAAGAGGCCGGGGAGCACGGGATGAGCCACCCGGTCGCAAGCAGCGCAGGATACGTGAAGAGCGTCCACCACGCGGACGCCCGACCGCTGATCAGGCCTTGAAACGCTCCAATTCCGCCCAGAACCCCGGATGACTCTTTGCCACGCAATCGGGATCTTCGATTTCGAGCCCACCCACCAGCGAGCCGATCACCGCAAAGCTCATCGCGATCCGGTGGTCATCCCAGGTCCCGATGCGAATCGGCGCATCCGGTGCTCGGCGATCATTCGTCGGAGGGGAGACGTGGATGGCATCCGGCGCTTCCAGAACCTCGCAGCCGATCTTCCTCAACTCGATCGCCAACGCNGAAATGCGGTCGGACTCCTTGACCCGAAGGGTCTCGAGCCCCGTGAATCGAGACGCCGAGTCGGCGACCGCAGCCAGCGCCGCCAAACCGACGGCCGCGTCGGGAAAGGCCGAGCAATCAAGTTCCACACCCCGAAGGCGCGGCGGCCCCTGTACGACGATCCGATCCTCTGACGCGTCGACTTCGGCGCCGAACGCTCGGAGCGCGAACAAGGCCTGAAGATCAGGCTGGCGACTCCCACCGCCGATCCCCCTGATTTCGATCTTCGAGCCCGGGAGACCCGCCGCAAGCATCGCGGGATACACCGCACTCGATGCATCGGCTTCGATCTCCACATCGAAACTCCTGACCGTCTGCGCCGGGATCTCGAGGCGGCGGAGCCCGCCGTCCTCGGACCGATCGACCACGACGCGCACTCCGACCTGTTCCAAGGCACTCAGAGTCAGTTCCAGATAGGTGGCGCTCGTCGGTGAATCGGAAAAACGAATGACGACCCCGTTGCGAGTGAAGGGGGCCACGAGCATCACCGCCGACACGAATTGGCTGCTGGCGGTTCTTCCCACCAGGAGNTCGCCGCCTTCAAGGTCGCCCGCAGGGTCGACGCGGACCGGGAGATGACCATCCCCCGCCAGATATTCGACTCGCCCACCCAGTCGCCGGACGAATTCGACGCCTTCACCGACCGGACGCNCTCGCATCCGCGGCGCACCGTCGATCGTGACGGGGAGCCTTGCGAGCGTGGCCGCGGCGACCATGAAACGCGTCGGCGTTCCACCGGCACCGAGATCGATCAAACCGCCCCCGGGGAACCGACCATCACCTCCGTCGAGACGAATCACCTCGCCTTCCGGCCGAACGATGCCCCCCAACGTCTCGATGGCGGCGAGAAGCCGATCAGTGTCGTCGGCTCGCAGTGGATGCCGCAGAACCCCTTCGCCGCGACAGAGCGCGGCGAGGATCAGAAGTCGATTGGTGAGACTCTTCGAGCCAGGCGGGCGAACCGAGCAGATCAGCGGCCCGTCGAGCCTTGAAACGATCCTCGAACTCCCTGATCCGGACTCTTCCAAGATCAGGATTCCCGTCGGAACACGGCGACCACATCCTCGACCGGGATCACGAAGAGGCGNTTGTCCCCTTCGAAGTCGACGGGGACGCCTTGTTTGGGATTGAAGAGCACGCGNTCGTACTGCTTGATCGGATAGTCCTCGTCACGCTCGATCTGGCAACTGATCGAGACGATCCGTCCGGTGAGCGTCGGAATCTCGATCTTGTCCGGAAGATGGATGCCCACCTTCGTGATCTTCTTGTCCTCATCCTTNCGAATGAGAACCCGCATGCCGATGGGCTCGACGACTTCGATGGTGTCTTTTCGTGTTGAACTGCTGGCCATGANCGAATCATACGGCGAGAAAGGCCCTGACGGTCCCACNGNAGCCGGGAAGGCTCGGTCTGNCCCGATTTCGGGGCCACNCCNNCGGGGCAGGTAGCATTCNNCNCATGANCGANCCCGTNNAAAATCTNCGCGCCCTCATCCGTGACATCCCTGATTTCCCCAAGCCNGGCATCGTCTTCAAGGACATCACCCCCCTGCTGGCGGACCCCGCGGGCCTCGCGATGGCGGTTGAAGTCATGGCAAACCCCTTCCGACACGATCGGGTGGATCTGGTCGTGGGCGCCGAGAGTCGTGGATTCATCTTCGGAACGGCGATCGCGCAATCGCTGTCATGCGGCTTCGTGCCGATTCGGAAGCCCGGAAAACTCCCGGCCGAAACCGCCAAGGCCTCTTACGACCTGGAGTACGGGTCGGACGTGCTGGAGGTNCACGTCGACGCGATCAAGCCCGGCCAACGCGTGCTGATGGTCGACGACCTTCTCGCGACCGGGGGGACCATGAGCGCCTGCATCGACCTCGTCCGCGGCCTCGGGGCGGACATCGCCGCCACGGCGTTCCTGATCGAACTCACGTTCCTCGAAGGCCGACGGAAGCTCGACGGCATCGACATCCACGCCGCGATCCAGTACTGATCTCGACCCCCGCGCCACCAGGCATCTNGAGACAGAACCGTCGCGCGGCGAACTTCGTGACATCGACGGGGAAAGCACGGGCTCCACCTCCGGCGACGGCTCCGCGTCAACCCGCGGCCATCGCCGGCAGCAGGAGCCCCACCGCAACGAAGAAGATCTGCAGGGCGAAGACGACCATGCCGACGATCCCGCAGATCATGCCGGCCTGGGTCATTCCTCGCCCTTGAGGATCTCGGTCGCCAGCGTCGATCTCCCGAAGGTCGGATCGTCCCATGACGAAGGCGGCGATGCCGATCGGAGCGCACACGATGACGGAGAGAATGCCAAGGACAAGAAGGAGAGTGCTGCGGTCGGGTTTCATGGCAGGTTCCTGAAGTGAGAGGGCTTGTTGGATGACGCGGACAACCGACTGCGCCGGTACGAACAACGACGTATTCCAGACTCCTGGAACTTGAGAGAAAGAGTCACCACGGGGTGTGCATCTTCGATGTTTCGCTGGAACGGTTCAACCCGAATGCCCCCCGCCGGACGCCGCCAGACCCACCAACGGCACCACGATGAGCAGCAACACACCCACGACGACCTGCAAGCCGAACAGAATCGAACCGATGATCCCACAGACATATCCAGCCTGCGTCGTGCTACGTCCTTGAGGATCTCGTTCGCCAGCGTCGATTTCTCGAAGGTCGGATCGCCCCATGATGAAGGCGGCGATACCGAGCGGGGCGCACACGACCAGAGAGAGAATTCCGAATACGAGAATGAGTGAACCTCGATCAGGTTTCATGGTGGTTTCCAAAATCAAAGTATTGGGTGAAACGGAGATCCAAACACCTCAGTGGCGAACCCTGCCGAAAACCCACCCTACTGATTTTCGAAAGACCGGGCCGCCTTGCTGATCCAGAAGGGCGATTTCTCGTCACCGATGGGACCTCGACCCACTGGCCTGATTGATCGGGAAGGGTACAATCAACGGTCCGAACACCGCCTCTGCCGAGTTCCGGCGAAACCGTGCTTGGGACGTATTCCGTCTTCGTTTCGTATTTCAGGATCAATCCATGACTACTGCCAGTTCCTCGCCCGCGACGTCCGGCGCCACCACGACCGACCCGCTGCAACTGATCGATGTCGACCACGTCCGTTTCTTCGTGGGCAACGCGAAGCAGGCCGCGATCTTCTACGCCCACACTTTCGGATTCGAGGTGAGCCAGATCGCGGACCTCACCACGGGAAGTCGCGGCACCGCCCAATACCTGCTGACCCAGGGCAACATCCGATTCATCCTTGAGACCCCGCTCTCCGCGGACCATGCGATCAACGAGGAACTCGCGCGATTCGGTGACGGCGTCAAGGATGTCGCCTTCAACGTCCACGATGCCGAGAAGGCATTCGAACGAGCGGTCTCCAACGGTGGAACTCCCGTCGGAGAACCCCGAACGACCTCCGATGATCGCGGCGAGGTCACGATGGCGACCATCAAGACCTACGGCCGGGCGGTCCACACCTTCGTGAGCCGAAGCGGCGACTATGCCCTCCCGAACCTGAAGAAGGGCGGCCTTTTCTCACCCGACTTCACGGCGATCGACTTCGCCCTCAACGCCTACAACCGCGAGAACCCCTGTGGCCTCCAGTTCGTCGACCACTGCGTCGGCAACGTCGAAGAAGGCAAGATGAACCACTGGGTCGACTGGTACGAGAACGTTCTCGAGTTCTCGATGTTCAAGCACTTCGATGACGCCGACATCTCGACCGAGTACTCGGCCCTGATGTCCAAGGTCATGGCCTCCGGCAACCATCTCATCAAGATGCCGATCAACGAACCCGCCGAGGGCAAGAAGAAGAGCCAGATCCAGGAGTATCTGGAGTGGCACGACATGATGCCCGGCGTCCAGCACCTGGCCCTTCGCACCAATGACGAACTCGCCTCGGTCGCCGAACTCCGACGACGCGGCGTCGACTTCCTCTCACTGCCCGACACCTACTACGAAGCCGTCTGGAAGCGGGTCAACGGCGTCCTCACCGAGCACGGCCACGAGCCGGTCAAGGAGGATCACGAACGCATCCGCGACCTCGGGATCCTGGTGGACGCGGACGACGAAGGCTACCTTCTCCAGCTCTTCACCAAGCCACTGCAGGATCGGCCGACCCTCTTCTTCGAGATCATCAGCCGCCGTGGAAGCCAGAGTTTCGGCAAGGGCAACTTCAAAGCCCTCTTCGAGGCCCTCGAGATCGAACAGGACCGCCGCGGCAACCTGTAGTCCGCTCCGCCGAATCACTCCAGCACGATCACGCGATCATCTGATCAAACGCCCCCACCCCCGGCACCGAAAGGTTCCGGGGGTGTTCTTTCACACGACGAATCCATCGCGCGACGCCAGGCAGCCGACACGGGCGAGCCCTCGAAAACGAAAATTAAGATACGGATTCCTGGCCACGAATCGCCTCATCACCCACCTCTGCATCTCGCAGACGGAGGTCATTGCATCTAGAATCGCGACTTCGATCGCCGCCCGTGGGCCGTATTCCGAACCCATCGTCCTGGAATCAATCATGCGTTCCTCCGCCACCCGCGCCTTCGCCCCTTTCGTCGCTTTGCTGTTGCTGACGGGTATCGCCGCCGCCCAGTCGTCCGCCCAAACCGAGACACAATTTGCGCCGGACTTCGCCGAGAAGTTGACGATGCTCCAGGATGCCCTCATCGAGAACGAGGTGACCGGAAGCAACGTCGTTCTCGTCGGCCGCGACGGCGAGATCGTTCATCGGTCCGTCCGGAATTCCGGACGCCGGGGCGACCGTGACATCACCGAGGAGACCCTGTTTCCCATCTGGTCGATGTCCAAACCGATCACGATCGTCGCCATGATGACCCTGCACGAGAAGGGGCTCTTCGACTGGAACGACCCCGTCTCGAAGTACATCCCCTGCTTCGCCGATCTCACCGTCCGGGAAGGCGACACCGTTCGGCCCGCGAAGACGCCGCTTCGAGTGATCGACCTCATGACGCATCGCTCCGGCTATTCCTACTACCCCGTGGTCCCCGGCATTCCGCCGCGACACGACCATCCGCAGCAGAGCCAGACGAAGTTCAAGGACCTCCAGGAGTTCTGCGAGGCGGCCGCAGACCACCCCCTCGATTTCGATCCCGGCACCGACTTTCGCTACGGCATCAATCAGGCGATCCTCGGCCGTCTGGTCGAAGTCCTCTCGGGCCGTCCCTTCGGCACCTATCTGGAGGAAGCGATCTTCGAGCCGCTCGGCATGAGCGAGACCAGCTTCGTGCTCGATCAGGAACGCCGCGAACGCTTCCAACCGCTGTGGATCAACATCGGTGACCTGAAGGGCTACACCAACCTCCTGGATGAACTGAACTACGACCCCGACAGCAAGGCGCACTTCGGCGGCGAAGGGCTCGTCTCGAACCCCGCGGATTACGCGAAGTTCTGCGAGATGCTGGCGAACAACGGAGATTTCCGTGGCCGAAGGATCGTCTCGCCCCAGAGCATCGAGGCGATTCGCACCGTCCACAGCGAAGACGTCTTCCCCGAGTTGATGCCGGGGGTGGACATGGGTTTCAGCGTGTTCGTGATCACCGACCCGGAAGCCGACGGCACCCATGCCCCACGGGGCGTCTTCGGCTGGTCGGGGTATCACAACACCCACTTCTTCGTCGACCCCGATACCAACGCCTGGGCGGTCTTCATGAGCCGCTCCCGTGAGTTCAACGGCACGATCCCCCCACGACTTCGCGCCGCGGTCTACGGCGATCGATCCACCAATTGATACAACTGCAGGGAGCCCCACGATGGCCGGAAGAATCCAACGCTCAAGCGCCTTGTTCAAGGCTTCATGGTCGGTCCTTCGCGAGGACAAGACCCTCCTGCTGTTCCCGATCCTGAGCAGCCTCGCCTCTCTCGTGGTGATCGCGAGTTTCGCGATTCCGGTCGTGACACTGCTCACCACGGACGAGACGCTTCGAAACGAAGTCATCACGACGATGAACCAGGCGGAGCAGGCGAACCAGTCCCCGTCGGAGGCGGCCGCCGCGACCAACGAGACGGGCGGTGACAGCGGCGCCGTGATCCCCGAAGGCTGGAAGATCACGGGCTACGTCTATCTCTTCGCGTTCTACTTCGTCACGAGCTTCGTGGTCATCTTCTTCAACGCCGCGCTCATCGCGGCAGCGAACGAACGATTCCAGGGAAGACCGACCGGCGTCGGCGCCGGAATCAGCGTCGCCCTGAAACGGCTGCCCCAGATCCTCGGCTGGACGCTGGTGGCGACCACCGTCAACCTGATCCTTCGAGCCATCGAGGAACGGGTTGGATTGGTCGGCAGGATCATCGTCAGCCTGATCGGCATCGGCTGGGCGATCGCGATCTACTTCGCGGTCCCCGCGGTGGTCCTCGAGGGTGTCGGGCCCATCGGCGCGATCAAACGTTCGGGCCAGACCATTCGAAAGACCTGGGGCGAGAGCCTGATGATCGCGGTGGGCTTCGGCCTCGCCGGAATCGTCATCACCGTGTTCGGCATCATCCTGATCGTCGGCGGTGGTCTCGCGATCGCCGCGGCCGCGGGCGACGGCACGGCGATCGGCATGACCGCGGGCATCGCGATCGCGACCTGCGGCGTGCTGGTGCTGGTGGGATGGGCGATTCTCTCCGGAACCCTTCGCGGGATCACCCAGACGGCGCTGTTCCGGTTCGCGACCGACGGCACCGTCGTCTCCGGATTCGACCAGCACGATCTCGAGGTCGCGTTCCAGCAGAAGCGCAAGAAGAAGTGAGCCGCGTCATTCGTCAGCGGGACGGATCCCGCTCATCCGAGTCGACCACGTCGACGTCGATGGCGGGCCAACCGGGAATCATGCCCCGGGTTCGAGTCGCGAGCATTCGCGCTCGATGCCGCAGCTGGAGACCGCTCGGCTCGATCGACGCGAGCAGGAAGAGTGACACCAGCCGCATGGCGCTGGTCAGCGTCATCAGCACCGCGTAGCCCCGCATGCCGGTCCCCAGCCACTCGAGAACGCCGCCCCCGAGGAGACTGCCAAGCGTCATCACCGTCGCCAACGCCAGTTGGTACACGGTCATGATCGGAGTCCGTTTGTCTTCCGGGATCGTGTCGAAGACGAGCAGGAACGAGCCGGTCTCCCAACAGGCCCAGCCGAAGCCGACGTAGACCTGGAGCACCACCAGCCACCAGAGCTGGTCGGAGATCAGCCAGAAGGCCGCCGCCGGAGCGGTGACGACCGCGCCAACCCACAAGACCCGACCCGGCCCGAACTTCCGAGCCAGCCGACCGACGAACGGCAGAAAGAGGATCTTCGAGCCGAAGGTC
The DNA here is from genome assembly GCA_002167845.2 of Phycisphaera sp. TMED9. Classification (GTDB taxonomy): domain Bacteria; phylum Planctomycetota; class Phycisphaerae; order Phycisphaerales; family SM1A02; genus UBA12014. The sequence goes on from NHBO02000047.1 coordinate 10,094, forward strand.
CCGGCCTGCACGCACATGATCTGCCAGTACTCGAGCCCGAGCGTCTCCCGCATGTAGGGGCCGAAGAACGGCGCCGTCACGAAGACGCAGAGAAAGAACGCCAACATGTAGAGGAGCAGGCCACGCGTGCGGCGATCCGCGAAGAGGCGACGAATCGTCCCCGGCGTCGGAGGTTCGATCTTCTTCGCGAGGCCTGGATTGGGCTCACTGTGCCTCGAGAGCAGAATGGCCGAGATCGTCCTTGCCAGCGCCGCGATTCCAAAGACCACGGCAAAGGCGATCAACGGAAGGCCTGCCTGCTCTCCAGCCTGAAGAACAAGCCCGGCCATCAGGCCGATCCCGAGAAACCCTTGAATCCAACGACTTCGGTTCGTCCAGAAATGAGGGCGAATCCCGCTCGGCACCAGCGATGTGAACCACGTCTGCCACGGCGGCCCCGTCATGTAGCCACTGGCCCAGTAGATCGAGATGACGATGTAGAGAACCCAGATCGGCATGGAGCCCAGACTCGCCCCGATGACGAGCGGGACCAGCGATGCCGCCTGAATCGCGGCGAACATCCAAACCCATCTCCGGAGAGAACCGATCCGCCGAACGCCCCACGGCGTGACCAGTTGGACGAACGCACCGATGAACATGGGCACCGTGGCCAGAAGCCCGCTGGTGACCTCGCTGTATCCCAGTGCCAGTGCGAAGAGCACGAACTGCCATTCGCCCGCCCCGGTCATCAGGGAGAAGCACACGCCGTCCCCGATCAGGAGTCGGAGATCACGGCGACGGCGATGGACGGAGGCCAGGGACATTCCCGTAGTCTGACCGCCAACGACCTTTCGAGCCACCGTTCGGCCTTCTTTCTGGCGACCCCACCCGGTTATGACGATGAAAACCCAACACCAATAGTTCTCCCCATGCTTTACGTGCTTCTCTCCATCATCAGCCTCGCCGTGCTCGCGACCCTCTATGTCGGCGTGGGATTGGCAGCCCGGTTCCTTGCTGACCGCCGGGCCAGGAGCCTGCTCGGGAACGGACGGCTGGCGATCACCTTCGACGACGGACCGAGCCCCGGCCTGACCAATCAGATCCTCGACCTCCTTCAGGAGTTCGAGGCCCGCGCCACCTTCTTCCTGATCGGCGAAACCGCGGAAGCCAATCCCGCAGTGGTTCAAAGGATCGCGGCCGAGGGCCATACCGTGGGTTGGCACTCGAAGACCCACCTGAACCAGTGGAAGGTCAATCCGATCCGGGCCTGGCGAGACTCGATACGGCTCCCGGAGATCCTGAAGGCCGGACCGACGATCGCCACCGTCTATCGCCCGCCGTACGGAAAAATGAACCTGCTCACGGTCCTGGCCACGCGACTGCTCAAAATACCGATCTCGACCTGGACCCTTCCCAGCGGCGATACCTACACCCCGCTTCCGACCACCGCCTCCGTCGTGGCGGAGATCGACGAATTCGGCGGCGGCGTGGTGCTCATGCATGACATGGACCGAAACGATCCCGCAAGGCCGATATTCGTTCTCGAAACAACTCGGCAGCTCATCCAACTTGCTCGGCAGGAAGGCTGGGACTTCATCCACACACCGGAGCACTGGGCAAAGGTCGCCTGAATGCCCCACTTCCGTGCGGCCGGGTCTCTTCTGGCCAAATCCCATCGTTCCGATTCCTGAAATCTGGACGAACTTCCTCTCGGAAGCCGATTTTCAAGGAATGATTGAGTCCTTGGTGCCAAAAACGGCCCGACTTTCATGACCACTCCGGTCCGTATCCTTGCCATCGCCTCCGGCGGAGGCCACTGGGTTCAGCTGCTTCGCCTGCGACCAGCCTTCGAGGGTGCTCGAGTGACGTACGTGACCGTCCGCCGATCCTACGCCAGCGACGTCCCCGGCGAGGACCTTCGCGTGGTCCCCGATGCCACCCGCTGGAACAAGCTCAAGCTGCTCGCGATGGCGACCCGGATCCTGTGGCTGGTCGCATCGATCCGTCCCGACGTGATCATCTCCACCGGTGCCGCCCCGGGGTACTTCGCGATTCGTTTCGGCCGCTGGTTCGGAGCCCGTACCTGCTGGGTCGACTCGATCGCCAACGCCGAGGAACTCTCTCTCTCTGGCCGCAAGATCCGTAGGCATGCCACCAAGGTTCTCTCCCAGTGGCCCGATGTCGCGGCCGCAGAGGGTGTCGAACACGCAGGGAGCGTCCTGTGATTTTCGTCACCGTCGGCTATCAGATGTCGTT
>NHBO02000048.1 GCA_002167845.2 Phycisphaera sp. TMED9
CGCGGCGGACGTGCGCTCGGGCGTGTAGTTGATAAAGGCAAAGTGGTGGACGAGGAGAAGAGCGAAGAATGAAAGGGCACACACGAGGAGCAGAGCCATCGAAGCTGCCTCATGGAAACTCTTGCGAAGGCACGCCACGACTTCGTGATGCCGACGGAAACCTCGACCCCGCGACGAGCGACCGAGCGGTCGCGTTCGCCGAACTCGAGCTGCAGTTCCCGCATCTTGCAACCGAAATCGCCACGCTGGCATCGGCCTACGCGGCATTCGAAGCGGAGCGCACCGGCCTCGACGACCCCGAGGATCTCAAACGACTTCTCCGCGGCGCTGGCGTGCTCGAGTTCCGAATCGGCGTCCGTCCCGGCGCGGTGGACGTTCCGATCACGCTCCTGCGGGAGCAACTGGCCGAACGGGGTGCGAACAACACGGACTCTCCGGTCGCCCGGTGGTTCCCGATCAATGATCTCAAGCAGTGGACGGATGAAGACAAGCCGGAATCGGTCGAAGCGCTGATCGCCGATCCGGTCGGTTACTTCCAGAGCCGGTACAACCTCGTCGCCGGTGAGAAGGACGGCCGTCGCTACATCCTGCTGTACGTCACGCCCGAGAAGAGCATGACGCATACGTCCGGGGACAACTGGGCGATCAAGCAGGCGAGCCAGACGATCGACGACCTCGGTCGTCCAGCGGTGTCCTTCGGTCTCGACAGCGCCGGTGGATCGAGAATGCGGCGACTGACCTCGCCGAACGTCAATCAGCCGATGGCCATCGTGCTCGACGGCGAGGTCTACACCGCACCGAATCTCAACAGCGCAATCGGCTCACGAGGCATCATCCAGGGCAACTTCGGCGAGGCCGAGATCACCTATCTGATTCGAGTGCTTGCCGCCGGCAGCCTCGAGGCTCGTCTGAGTTCGGAACCGATCTCCACCAGCATCCTGGGACCGGCACTCGGGCAGGACAACCTCGTCCGAGGCCTCGAGGCGGTCGCCATCTCCGTCATCATCGTCGCCTTGATCATGCTCCTGTACTACTTCGGAGCGGGGCTGATCGCGGACATCTCGTTGATGGTCAACGCCATCATGATCTTCGGGATCATGGCGATGATCGACGGCACGTTCACGCTGCCGGGTCTCGCGGGCATCGCGTTGACGGTCGGCATGGCGGTGGATGCCAACGTGCTCATCTTCGAGCGCATTCGGGAAGAATTGATCAACAACGGCGAGGATCTTCGCGACTCGATTCGGATCGGCTTCGCCAAGGCGGCGAGTGCGATTCTCGACGGCAACATCACGAACCTCATCGTCTGCTTCATTCTGTATCAGACCGCCGCGACGGAGGTGAAGGGATTCGCCCTCACGCTCTCGATCGGCGTCCTTTCCACGCTGTTCACCTCGCTCTTCGTCAGCCGGGTGCTCTTCGCGGTCTGCACGGATGTCTTCAAGTTGAAGTCGATTCCGATGCTTCCGACCGTGTTCCCGTCGATTCACCGGCTGCTGGAGCCCAAGATCAACTGGATCTCGCTTCGGGGTCCGCTTCTGGTGTTCAGTGCGGTCCTGGCCGTCGGATCGCTGGTGCTCTTCTTCTCACGGGGCGCCGACGTCCTCGAAACGGAGTTCCGGGGCGGCGTCAGCGTCAAGATGACCACTCGCGCCGCGGAGGCCGGCGAGAACGCGGGCGAGGATCGCGACATCGATGGCCGACTCTTGTTGAGCCGAAGCGAAGTCGAAAACCGGGTTCACAAGATCGGCGACGACAATCCGGACGACGCGGTGCTGGCCCAGCTGGCCAATGCGACGATCTTGACGGTGGGGACCACGACTGCGGACAACGAAGCGGGCAGTTTTCAGGTCAAGGTCGCCAACCCCCCGGGAATCGCGGAAGACGAGAACATCGCTGATCGCGTGGTCAACGCACTGGTCGAGCAGTTCGGTGACGTGCTTGCGGTCATCCAACCGGTGCGCTTCGATGCCGAGGGAGATCCCGACTACAGCAGTCACACCTTCGCCCTGGAACGAAAATCACTGGGAGAATCGATCGGCCGGGACGGAGCCGCACTGCCAGTGGACGCCTTCCGCGGCGGAGTCGCGGTGGTGATCGACGGAATCGTTCCGCCGATCACGCTCGTCGACGCCGACGAACGCATTCTGCGAATGCGAAACCAGCCTGACTTCAGCGATACCGCAGGCCGGAACATGGAAGTCGTCGGTCTCGAGAAGTCAGGCACCAGCGGCGATGATTCCACCTATTCGGCGATCGCGATCATGGTCTTCGATGATGAGCTCTCGAGCTTCGAGGTCGCACTGGACACCTGGGATCGCGGTCTCGCCCAGCGAGAATACGAACTGGTTCAGGCCGCCTTGACACGAGAGGCCAGCCTCGATCAATCGAGCTTCTCTCCGAAGGTCGCTCAGAATCTCGCCGCCAGCGCGATCGTGGCGGGCATTCTCAGCCTGCTCGGCATGCTGGTCTACATCTGGTTCAGATTCGGCTCGCTCCGATACTCGGTCTGTGCGATCTCCGCCCTGGTCTTCAACATCAGCATCTGTCTGGGCGCGATCGCCCTGAGCCTGACGATCGGCGAGACGAGCATCGCCGGAGTGCGGGTTCTCGACGAGTTCCGAATCGATCTCAACGTGGTTGCAGGTCTTCTGACCATCGTCGGGTATTCGCTCAACGATACGATCGTGATCCTGGACCGTATTCGTGAGAACCGCGGGAAACTGAGTTATGCGTCGCTTGATGTGGTCAACAACTCCATCAACCAGACGTTCAGCCGGACGATCATGACCAGTGGAACGACGATCACCTCGGCGATCGTGCTCTACTCACTGGGTGGCACGGGTATTCGCCCGTTCGCCTTCACGTTCTTCGTGGGACTCGTTGCCGCGACCTACTCGTCGGTGGTGATCGCAGCCCCGCTGACCTGGAGCCGCAACAGCGGAACCCGGCCCAGTACCGATGGAGAGTCGGAGGGCTCGACCCGTAACGCAGCACTCACCACGGGTTGAGTTCGAATGCGTGACCGGTGGTGCCGAGGGCATCACCGCCAGCAAGGCCCGGACGCCGTGCGAGACGGTCCCCGGGCGTACGGACCCCGGTCGAATGCATCGACCGAATCTGGAGGACGGCCCATGTCCAGTGGCGTTCGATTTACCGTGGCGGTCATCGTCGTGGCGATGTTTGCGATCGGCTTGTACTACGCGCGTCTGGAGAAACCCGCGGAATCCGGGCCGGATGAAGTCGCCCGGATGGCCGATCCGGCGACCCCTTCTTCCGAGACGACCGATCCGGCGCCGCCCCCGGTCGTGCGCGAACCCGCGCCAGAACCGGCCGAGACCGCCATCGAGGAACCAGCCTCCCCGGCCGAAGCAGGCATCGACCCCGAAACCGAAGATCGCCTCTCGCCCGACGACTCACCGGCCGAAACCGACGAAGAAGATCCGGCCGACCCGCTTGAAGAGGCCGACCTCGTCTCGGTGGAGACGACCGTCGAGGAAGTGGCCACGCCGCCCTCAGGGCTCGACATCGCATACGGGCCGAGCCTGGGCGTTCGGGAGACCGGCGTATCGCTGCTCTCGGCGGTCCCACTGGATGATGAGCGGGTGGACAAGGAATCCGCGCGGACCATGCTTCGCAATTCGGCAGAGGCCGGAAGACCCGCCGGCGTCGAAGGCACCGTGTGGCTTCCCCTTGCGTCATGGAACACCATCAGGGGCGCCGGCGAGATCGAAGGGGTCGTGGTGGGGACCCGCGGCTCGGGCGACACGGAAGAACGCTTCCTGCTCCTCCGCGACGATTCGGTCGGCGGACTCCGGCTCGACGGAAGAATCGCGGGCGCCACGGTCAGAGAGGATGCCGAAGGTCGGCCGGAAGTCGCGTATCTCCTCGAATCGGATTCGGTCATTGAAGTTCGGGAGGCGACCTTCGACCTCGTGGGCGGAACCGTGGCCTGGATCGTCGACGGCGAAGTCGTCTCGACCCCGGCCCTTCGAATCGCCATTCAGAATCGCGGCCAGATCGTCGGGGGGTTCGATCGTGAGCACGCCGCGTGGATCGCCGCCAGGCTTCGAGGCGAATTGATGGCGAAACCGGGTACCGAGGTGGTCGAGGAGACGAGCGAGGAGACGGAGATCGCGGAAGCGCCCTCCGCATCCGGCCTTCCCGCCGAAGCCTACACGCCGTACACCATCCAGTCCGGCGACAACTTCGAGTCGATCGCCGCGGATTGGTTCGGCGATCCGCGCAAGCAGTCGCTGATCGCGATGGCCAATCCGACCGTGGATCCAATCCGGCTTCAGGTGGGCCAGGTCATCAAACTTCCGCCGAAGAACGCCACCGCGACGATCAAGCGAGCGAATCCCACCTCGGGAGGCGTCGTCGTTCACACCGTTCAATCGGGCGAGACCCTGAGTGACATCTCGCTGGAGTACTACGGAAAGGCCTCGCGTTGGCGTGAGATTCACGATGCCAACCTCGAAGTCATCGGCGACGATCCCGGGAATCTGAGAGTGGGAATGGAGATCGTGATTCCATGAGCGACCCGACCCCAGCCACCGAAGCGGAACGGCTCGCCGCCGACCTGCTTCCGAGTCGAATGGATGAGCTCGCGCTCGCGGGGCGAAGCGACAACGCGATGCTGAACGTCCTCTGGGCCGCCGCGTTCGCGCTGCCGAAGTGGTACTTCGCCGGAGAAGGGGAGTTCCCGAAAGTCCGACCTGCCGCCGTGGTGATCGACAAGCGGCCTTTCGTCATGGCGTTCACCGCCAAGGGACGAGCCCACGAGTACGCCATCGAGCGAGGCCTGGTCCCGATCGCGGGCAAACCTTCCATTCTTTCGTTTCCGGTCCAGTCCGCGATCCGGCACATCGTGAGCCTTCAATCGGCGGGGATCTTCGGCGTCTTCTTCGACAATCATCGGGGAGGCTGGTGCATTCCGACCGAGAAACTCCCCGGGATGTTCGAGCATTTCAAACCCGGCGCGCCGGGCAGCGAAGGCGTCGATCCGGGCCAGTGAGCCCAGTCGGCCTCGTCTTCACGCTTGACTGATGGCCGCCCGGGCGATCGCGAGGTTGTCTCGAAGATGCGAGGCGGTCAGCGACCCGATCACCACCGAGGCCACGCCGTCCGGACGAAGACAGTGGGGGATGGCGGTGGCAGGATCGAGCCGTCCGGAGGCCAGCCCCTTCTTCACCACCACCCCGACGCCTGCGGCGCTCGCCTGCTCGATGACCTCACGCTGTGATTCGTCCAGGGGGTGATATTCGATCATCAAACAATCGACGAGTCCCGTCGAGAGCGCACGCAGATGCCCTTCGGTCGTCTTTCCACTGAAACCGATGAAGCGAAGATCGCCCGTCGATCGTCGCCGAGCGAGGGTCTCGAGGGTTTCTCCTGCGTCGATGATCGCGACGTCTCCACCGTCAGAGTGAACGAAGACGAGATCAAGCCGGTCGGTTCGAAGTCGCCGAAGGCTTCGCGTGACGCTCTGGTCGATTGCAGAGGCCGAGAAGTCGAACCGGCCGACCCCGTCCTCGAAGGTCTCGCCCACCTTGGTGGAGAGGATGAACTCATCACGACGCCCGGAGAGCAGCCGGCCGATTCGTTCCTCGCTTGTTCCGTAGGCCGGTGCGGTGTCGATGAGATCGATGCCCATCTCGAGCACCGCATCCAGCAGCGCTTCGCAGGCGACGTCGTCGGGAAGGGCGTAGGCGGCGTCATACTTCGTCGCCTGATTCCTTCCGATCTTGAACGCGCCGAAACCCACCGGGGCCGGAGTCAGGCCGGTGCGGCCGAGCGGACGTCGGAATGACTGGTCCACGTGCGGTTCTCCCAGGGAAAATCGGCGATCTCCGGAGGCTGAAAGCCAGAGAGCGTCACGGGTGAGGTCGATGCCGAGGCGATCTCGGGCGGAAGCGCCTCGATCACGGCCGCAGCGAGACGAGGGGCCAGCGCCCACTTGGTGGGCCAGGCGACGAGAAGTCTCCCTTCGTGAAGGGAGACCAGTTCGGCATCGTCGGGCCGGAAGCCTGATCTGGTTCGACGTTCGGCCCGGTCGACCCGGTAGGTGCTCCAGGCCGCGTGGGGAAGGGTGCTGAGGTCGAGCGCCGGAAGGATTGATCGAATCTCCGTCGCGGCGAAGGCGATCTGATCGCCGGAATCCCGAGCCACTCCCGACTCCGCAAGATCACCGCCCAGTTGCCAGATGACGCGGCCGTCCGCATCACGGCCACTGGTGATGGTGACCCTCGTTCGATTGCCGTCCACGCAGTGCCCGTGAAACTCCGGAAGCGAGGGAGACCGCAAGAGCGTCATGTGGAGCGGGCGACGTTGGGCGACCGAATCATCGAGTCCAAGCCGAGAGAGCAAGGCTTCGTTTCCCGCCCCGGCCGCGAAGACCACCGCCCGAGGCTCGAGCGTCGCCTCGGCGGACCCGTTCCGCAGAATGACCCGGCTCACCCTGCCACCCTGCGATGCGAACTCGATCCCTTCCGGCCCGTCGACGGCGATCAGGCTGGCCGGATGCGCGAGGGCCATCGTCTTCAGCACCGACCTCGTGTCGAACACGGGCTCATCGACGCGAAGCACGGCGCCGGGAGCATCCCGAATGAGTGCCGGTCGTTCATCCCGATCCACGGTCGATGGTTTCGTCCGAAGCGCGGCCTTGGCCCCGAGCATGCCCAGCCGGGACGCCAGTGAATCGGTCCGCCAGAGCCAGGTGCATGGGGAAGACATCACCGCCTCGGAGAGATCCGGCCCGAGCTGGGGATCGCCGGAGGCCAGATCAGCCCAGAGCGCCGGCATTTCGCTGATGGGACTGGCGGCCGAGAGATCGCGTTCCTTGAGGGTGTACTTGAGACCGCCGTGGATGATGCCCTGAGCGCAGACGCTCTGGCCGGATCCGAGCTTCGACGCCTCCACGCAGACCGCGGACAGGCCGGCTCGAATGGCGGCGTCAAGGATCCAGAGGCCGGCGATTCCGCCCCCGACCACCACCAGATCGATCGACTGTGATCTCGACTCGGGCATTCCTTCACGGTAGCCGAGGACGGCGAGCGACGGGGGCCTGTCGGGTCCCGTATCCTGTCCGATCATCCATCGGATGAGGTCCGCCGAGACCGACGACCGGCCTCGAACCTTCTCCTCGACCAGCACAGCAGGAACGCACCCTTGGAACATGGATCGGTACTCATTCCCGGAGACGGCATCGGCCCGGAGGTCACATCCGCCGCCTGTCGCATCATCGACGCGGCCCTTCAGGGATCCGGCTCCTCGATCAACTGGATCGAATGCCACGCCGGCGTCGCCGCCCTTGATCGCGGTCACACCGAGCTCCTGCCCCAGGAAACCGTGGACGCCATTCAAAAGGTCGGGGTCGCACTCAAGGGACCCTGCACCACGCCGATCGGCGGCGGATTTTCTTCGGTGAACGTCGCCTTGCGCAAGACGCTCGATCTTTACGGTGCGGTGCGACCGGTCCGGTCGATCGACGGCGTGGACACTCGATACCAGGATGTGGACATCGTGGTGATTCGAGAGAACACCGAAGGGCTGTATGCCGGGATCGAAAACGAGATCACCCCGGGCGTGGTCACGAGCCTCAAGGTCGCGACCGAGAAGGCGTCCTACCGAATCGCGAAGTTCGCGTTCGAATACGCCCGCAGTCGCGGCCGGAAGAAGGTCACGGTGTTCCACAAGGCGAACATCATGAAGAAGAGCGACGGCCTCTTCATACGCTGTGCCAAGGAAGTGCACGATGCCGACTACGAGGACATTCAGTACGAGGAACTGATCATCGACGCCGCCTGCATGCGTCTGGTGCAGGACCCGACGCAGTTCGACATGCTTCTCTGCGAGAACCTCTATGGCGATGTGGTCAGCGACTTGTGCGCTGGTTTCGTTGGTGGGCTCGGGGTCACTCCGGGCGCGAACTTCGGCGACGTGAACGCCGTCTTCGAAGCCGTGCATGGTTCCGCCCCCGATATCGCCGGAAAGGGCGTCGCCAATCCGCTCGCGATCACCATGAGCGGCGTCATGATGCTGAATCACATCAGCGTCCGAAACGCGGATCCGAAGACCAAGGCGGCCGCGGAACGGATCAAGGTCGCCTACAACTCCGCCGTCCGCGAAGGTGAGCGCACCGGCGATCTCGGTGGGAACCTCGGCACCGACGCCTTCGCCGACGCGATGATCCGACGTCTCGGCTGATCCCGGCCGCGCGGAAACCGAATGCGAGCGTCCTTCCACGAAGACTATGAGATCCCGCTCCCGGAAGGACATCCGTTTCCGATGCGGAAGTTCTCGGCGCTGCGGCGAATCCTTCTCGACGAGGGGATTCTGGCGCCGAAAGATCTCGTGGAGCCTGACGAAATCGACTGGTCCGATCTTGAGCTCGCCCATGAGCGGTCCTACATCGACAAGATCCGCGAAGGGACGCTCAGCAAGACGGAAGAACGCCGGCTCGGTCTTCCCTGGTCGCCGGCACTGGCTCGACGGTCCCGACTGGCGGTGGCCGGGACCCTGCTCGCCGCGTGGAATGCCCGGGAGGACGGCAGCGGCGCGAACCTCGCGGGCGGAACCCACCATGCCTGCCCGGATCACGGCGAAGGCTTCTGCGTGCTCAACGACGTGGGGGTGGCGATTCGGGTTCTCCAACGAGAAGAGGAGATTCGAAGGGCGTTGATCATCGACCTCGATGTGCATCAGGGGAATGCGAACGCGCTCTGTTTCCAGGGCGACGAGTCCGTCTTCACGTTCTCGATGCACGGCGGTCGGAACTTCCCGATGCGGAAGCCCGCCAGCGACCTTGATGTCCCTTTGAACGACCACTGCGGCGACATCGAGTACCTCGACCTCCTGCAAGGGCATCTCGGTGATGTGGTCGACCGGAGTCGGCCGGACCTCGTCTTCCTCCTCTCGGGCGTGGATGTGGTGCTCGGGGACCGCTACGGCCGACTGGCGCTCACCAGAGACGGCCTGCGCCGCCGAGAGCGACTCGTCCTGGGCGAGCTCCATCGACGGGGCCTTCCGGTCACCTTGCTGCTTTCCGGCGGCTACGCGGCCTCTCCCGAACTGACCGCCGACCTGCATGCAGAGACTCATCGGGCCGCGAGTGGATTCTGGCCCGCTTCCGGAACCTGCTGACGTCATTCGCTCGTCCTGCTACCGTCCGGCGTCGTGGGTCATCGTCTTCGACATCATCGATCGCGTTGCACGATCGCGCTCATGCTCGCGACCGGGGGACTCCTGCAGCCATGGACGACCGTTGGCTGCAGTCCGACCCTCCAGGCGCCCCTGAAGGGGCTTGACGGCGTCGGAGACGACGCGGGGGACCAACGGCTTGATCACGGCTACGCGCTCCTGATGGAAGTGCTCGGCAATGAAACTCGCGTTTCTGGAATTCTGGGGATGAAGTCGGCGACCGCCGTGACCGAGGCCATTCTGCGGGGCATCTCGGCGGCTGCGACGGTGGCCCGTGACGACCTGGCGGCGCTGCTCCCGGAGACGCCCCCGATCGACGTCGGGGCGACGGGACTGCCTCTCCTGGAGACCGACGCGCGGAACCGCCTCGAGAATCAGGAGACGGTGGGCCTGCTGCTCTCCAGCGGGCCGACGTTCGAACGGCGGATTCTTCTGACGCAGGAAAAGGCCACGGGGTACGTGGCCGCGCTTTCCGAAGGGCTCGCTTCGGCGGATCCGAATCCGGCCAGACGCGATCGGTTGACCGAACTGTCGCGAAGGTTTCTCCAGCTCAATGCGGAGCTCCGCGACCGCCTGACCATCAAGCCGGATTGAGGGCTCGAACTCAGTCGTCCCAGGCTTCCGCCAGCCGACTGCCGGAGCTTTCCGGAAGCGGCGACTCCGGCGTCTTTCGACCGCCGAGGAGCGCCGCTGGATCCAGCTTCTCGGTCTCGATCTCCATCCCGGATTCGGAACGCGTCACCGCCGGATCGGCGGTCTGCTCCTCGGACTCGCTTCGTCGAACCGCATCGCCGGCGAGCCGCCCGTCATGGCCGACTTCATCGAACTTGACCGTCACGCGACGGCTCACGCCACGTTCCGGCATGGTGACTCCGAAGAGGCGGTCGCAGGCCTGCATGGTCCGCTTGTGATGGGTGATGACGATGAAGTGGGACTGATCCAGGAACTGCCGAACGACGTTGCAGAATCGTTCCACGTTCGCTTCATCGAGTGCCGCATCGACTTCGTCGAGAATGCAGAACGGGGAGGGCTTGCTCTGGAAGATGGCCATGAGCAGACCGACCGCGGTCATGGTCTTCTCGCCACCGGAAAGCTGACTGATCACTCGCGGCTCCTTGCCGGGAGGCTTCGCTCTGATCTCGATGCCTGATTCGAGCCAGTCGACCGTCCCATCTTCGCCGGGAAGCAGGTAGAGATCCGCACTTCCTCCTCCAAACAGGCGGCGGAACATTCCTTGCGAGCCGGCGAAGTTCTCCCGAACCCGATTGAAGGTCTCTTCGAAACGGATGCGAGAAGCGGCATCCAGGCGTTCGATGAGGTCGCCGAGCAGAACCCGCGCGGAGTCGATGTCTTCGAGCTGTTTCGCGAGGTCCTCGTTTCGAACCTCCAGATCTTCAAGTTCGTCGATGGCGTCGAGATTGACGTTGCCGAGGCGCTTGATCTGGAGCCGGAGCGATTCCGATTCCTCGACCGCCGCCTCGCGAACGAAGNCCTCGCCCTCCGGCCCCNCGGGAAGTTCCGGATGTGCNTCNAGNAGANTCGCGATGTCGAAGCCGAGCTCCTCAAGCATCGATTCTTCGAGGCTCTCTCGTTTGATCTCGATCTCGCGGCGGGCCATTTCGAGTGCGTGGGCGTCCCGGTCGAGGCGGGAGGCTTCGACGCGACTGGCTTCCAGTGCCGCCGCCGAACGCTCCACGGACTCGTTCGCGGTCGTGAGTTCGGTGCTGTTTTCGGCGAANCGGTCGGTCATCGTCGCAAGCGAGGCGTTCGAGGCTTCGACCTCGACCTCGGCGGCACTGATGGTGTCGACGTATTCCGCGATGCGACTCTGACGTTCGTCGATCTGGGATCGCCCTCGCTCGAGTTGTCGATTCGACTCGTCGACGGTGGAGGACATTCGAGACCGTTCTCGTCTGGTCGACTCGAGGNGAGCGTTGATCTGCCCGAGTTCGCTTCGGTGTTCCGCGACGCGTTCGGCGGCGGCTTCGACCCTGGCGCCGATCTGCTCCATTTCCTCACGAGCGATGCGGAGGGCNGTGGTGAGCGACGCCTCGTGCTCGATCGCCATCGCCCGTTCGCCGTCGAGACGCCGCCGCTCGGCATGGACGGTGGTGAGCTGCTCGGCGATCTCTCGTTGCTCGCTCTCCAACTCGCCGCGTTCACGGGCGATCCGATCGATCATCTGTGACGTTCGATCGATGGCGTACCGTTGCTCGACGTCTTCGGAATGAGCCTTCCGCAGCCCCTCGGCGAGATCGTGCCGACGAACCCCACGACTCTCGTGCTCCGCATCGAGGCTTGACGATTCCGACTCGAGATCGGCTCGGGCCAGTTCGAGTTTGGCGCCGAGACCTTCCAATTCGGTGAGCTCCGCCTTCCGGCCCAGAAGCCCGTGTCCTTCTTCGCGGCCCGCGGCGGCACGAAGAATCACTTCGCCATCGAGCCCCAGAACATGGCCNTCCCGGGCGGCAAACCGCCGATGCACACCTCTTCGAGCCAGTCGACGGCCCTCTTCAAAGGAGTCCACCACGAGGGTGTCACCGAGAAGGTGCTGCAGGACTCCTTGAAGCCGGGCATCCGCGCGAACCAGGCGAGTGGCGAAGACGAGGTCTTCGGTCTCTCGGATCGAGCAGGCGACGTCGGTGAGATCGTCTTCCGCGTTCGCGAAACGGCTGATCGGCAGCAACTCGACCCGACCGTCCAGATCGGGGAGTCGGCGGTGGATGGTCTCGGCGACCTGGGAGGACTCCACCAGCACGGCCTGCAAGTGGGGGCCCAGGCCGGCTTCGATGGCTTCGGCATCAGAACGATCGACGTTGATGTGTTCAGCCAGCGTGCCGATGATTCCATCGATCTCCGATCGGAGTCCAAGGACGTCACGAACGGCATCGCCGATGCCTTCTCCCGCGGTCGCCATCTCCTGAAGAAGATGCCGACGGGATTCGGTGCCGGTTCGTTCGTCGCGGTTCCCGGCGATCCGACGGGTCAGGTCCGCCCGGCGATCGTCGAGACGGACGATGCGGTCCTCTTCCTTTCGGAGCGTCAGATCAAGACGTTCGATCTCGTCGGCCAGAACATCGACGCGGTTGCGTGCCTTGAGTCGCTGGACACGGTGAAGGTCGAGATCCGCGGCGAAGGGACGCGACTTCTCGGCGAGCCGACCGAGCCGGGCCTGCAGTTCGCCTTCTCGCTCATCGCTGCCACGGACCGCCGACTCGAGCCGGATCCGGTCACGATCCGCGGCCGAGAGCGAGTCTCGGGCGGAATCGACCGAGGCGACGGCCTCGGACCGGGCGGTCTCGAACTGATGGCGACGTCGGGTCTCTTCCGCGAGGGCCTGCTCCGTGGCGGACGCTTCCTGAGCGGATTCATCGATCCGGGCTTCGACCTCCGCCAGTTCACGCCCCAGTTCGTCGACCTGGACTTCGAGCTCGCCGATCCGGCGACGCTCTTCGGCGATCGCGGATTCCGCATCATCCCGATGGCGGGTGGTCAGTTCGATGCGTTGCTGCGCCTGATCGAGCCGGTTGTTCTCCGAGAGCCGAAGCTGTTCCAGATCGTGGCGGCGCTCCTGCACCTGATGCCGATCGATCTCGGCCTTCTGCTTCTGCTCTTCCAACGTGGTCAGGACCGACGCGAGTTCGCGCCGGGTCGACTCCAGACTGGCGAGTTGACGCGTGAGCCCGTTGAGCCCTTCGTCGAACTCATGAAACTGATCTCGGGCGATCGCCGTGCGGAGACCCCGTCGTCGGACATCGAGTGCCCGGAACTTCTCGGCCTTCTCGGCCTGCCCTCGGACGATGCGGAGTCGGCGTTCGGTGTTCGCGAGTTTCTCGCGGACCTGAACGAGGTTTCGTTCGGCGGCGTCGAGCTTCCGNGCCGACTCGAGCTTTCGTTGCCGGAACTTCGCCACACCAGCGGCCTCTTCGAGAATCGACCGGCGCTCCATCGGATTCGCGAGAAGCATCGCGTCGACCTTGCCCTGCTCGATGATCGAGTAGGCGTTGGTTCCGACACCGGTGTCGAGGAACAATTCCTTGATGTCTCGAAGTCGGCACTTTCGGTCGTTGATCAGGTACTCGCTGCGCCCGTCGGCATAGAGCCGCCGGGTCACCGAAACCTCGTCGGTATCGATGGGAAGACGTCGATGCCGGACCCCGGAACGATCGACGACGGCGCCGTCGCCACCGGCGAGCATCATCTCTTCGTCGTCCATCCGGTCTTCGTTGCGTGCCGGCGACGGTTCGAGTTCGACCGCGACTTCCGGAGCCAGTTCAGGGTCCTCAGGGCCGTCGGATCGAGGTTCTTCCAGTCGGGGGTTCTCGAAGGTGAGCGTCACCTCGGCCATCCCCATCGGTTTCCGGGCGGCGCTGCCCGCGAAGATCACATCCTGCATCGCGGAGCCTCGGAGACTCTTCGCGCTGCGTTCGCCCAACACCCACTTCACGGCATCGACGACGTTGGACTTTCCGCATCCGTTCGGCCCGACCACGCCGATGATCGGCTCGTCGAAGGAGAATTCCGTTCGGTCAGCGAAGCTCTTGAATCCGCTCAACGTCAGTTTTGCGAGTCGCACGTGAATCGACCTCCTGTCGACGCCACCACGCATCCATGCCGTGGCGGGCAGTATCAGGCTCGTGGAAAGGGCCACAAGCCGCTATCTGCCGTCCAAGCGGACCTCTCGGTCCGGGGTGGACGGGTGCTGGTCGGTGAAGATCCGCGGTGGCGGAACCGATACCGACGCTCTGGAGCCGGGATCATCACCGGGGAACAGTATCGCCGCCCTTGCGGGGCGCTTCAAGCCGAATGGTGGACGGATCCCCCGACAATGATGGATCTTCTTCCAGGTCGATCGGGAGATCGCTTTCGAACTCGGGTCGATCCGGGGTCGATTCGACCTTCTGAGCCCGAATGATCGAGGCCAGGACCCGATCCTGCTCAGCCTTGAATTCCGCGGCGAGATAGCCCTGTCGCCAGAGCTGATGCAGGGCACCGATCGTCTCCCCGTAGGAGAGCCCGATGCCGGGAGCCGGCGCCTCGATGGTCGTCTGATGGCCGAAATACGCCACAAGTCGACCCACGTCGGGGCTGACTTCATCGATCTGAGCCGGAAGTTCCGGGGCCTCGCGGTAGAAGACCTCGAGCCGGCCGTCTTCCGTATCCGCCTTCATGAGCAACCGATTGCTCCAGGCTTCCAGAAACATGGGCCGTTTGACTTCCTGGGCCTCGCCGAAGATCACGATTCGAGGCTTTCCGGTCTGAGCGACGTAGATCATCGGAGACTCGCTCGGAACGAGATTCAGAATGAACTTCTCATCGATGTCGTAGGCTTCGACGATCGGATCATTCCGCTTCTCGAGGGCCTCGAAGGCCGCCAGCCGAACGTCGATGTCGCTGCTGTCCAGCAGAGGACGCAGGCCCATCTGGATGGCGGGATTCGCCCCCATCTCCGAGAGCATCTGAATGCATGCGAGCCTCGCGTCGACGGAGCCATTGTTCGCGATCTTGATGAGATGGCTGGCGACGGAGGCATCGTCGAGGGCTGCGCCGGCGATCAGGGCGGCCAGGCGGGGGCCCTCTTCGGGATGGTCGTAGAGATCCTGAAGGACCGGGATCGACTTCGGCCCGAGGGCCTGCCAACGAAGGGTGGCATCCCGCGCGAATCCGGGATTGGCCAGCAACGAGCGGCGAACCGCCAGCGCGGTGGCTTCCACGGCTTCGGGCCGGAGCGAACTGTGCTTGACCAGTTCGACGAACTGGCCGGGATCATCATGATGTGTGGGCGGCACCGTGAGCATGATCTCCTCGCCGCTCTTGCCGTGGGCGGTCTCTTCAGACTGGCCTGGCTCGCGGGGAAATCTCGAGTTGATGGCATCTCGAACCGCCAGGGTTCGAGTGTGACTCCGAACCGCCATGCGGAGCTTGAGCGGCATGTCGTCCGAAACGACGCCGCCGTCGAGGATTCGTCCCGTCAAACGGTCGACGGCGTCCTGATCTCGGGCGTCAGGTTCCGCGAACGGGTTGATGAACACCTGGCCACGAGCCAACGCCAGCGCGGTGGCCTGCTTGGGGCCGACACTGATGTCGCCAGGACGAAGGTCGGTGGTGTAGAGCGTTCCGCCCTCCAGGCTGGTGGTACCCGTTCCCGGCGCGGAGTACACCCGAACGTCGAATCGGCCACCTTTGACGCCACCCGGAGGAATCACGCCTTCCACCACCACGACTGCGGTGTCTTCCGAGTCGAGCATGCGCTCCGGGGTCAGGCCGCCGAATCCGGTCGCCGTGTTGCCGACACCTCGACGAGCCATCTCCTGGAGCATCCACGATCGAACCTGGGCCGGCATCAATCGACTTCCGGTGCCTCGAAGTCCGACCACGAGTCCGTATCCACGCACGATGGTTGGATTTTCGCCGGCGATCACCGCCTCGCTGGCCACCGTTCCGCGCATCATCGGCTGGACATCGATCTCGAAGTTTCGACGTTCCAGAGTCGAAGCACTCTTGTCGGGATCGGCTCGTTCGATCATGTCGAAGGACTCACATCCCGGCCCGAGCACCCCGACCCAAAGACCGAGGGCGAGCATCGACCCGATCGGGCGAATCAGCAGCCCGGGCAACGGGCGAGTCATGCGGAATCTGAGCATGGTTTCGAATCCAGATCGCGGCCAGACCGATTCGGCCTCGAGAGCGTTCTCCTCGAGCAACCGATGAAGAGGCATTCTAGCACTCAGGATCCTCTGGAACCGCTGGCCTTCCCACAATGACACGACCCGGTCCAAGGACCGGGTCGTGCCCGACTTGCCCCGGAAGGCTGGGGCCTCTCTCTCAAGCGTTCCGAGGCTGTCGGGAAGGTCGCCACACCCGGTGAGTGGCTCAATGGGCTCGAAAGGCTCCTTGGCGGTCCAGGATCTGGAAAGTCGCGAGGCAGATGGCGATGCAGCCGGAGGTGAAGAGCACGCTGGTGAGGTCGTCGAGGAGCATGGCGAGGGCTTTCAGTCGGGTGTGGCGTGTTCTCCGCGGACAATTGCGGAGTCACCAACGGGTAGTCCCGGGCCATGCGGGTGTGACAGCCTTTGAAGGAATTTCTTCGAGATCCGGTCTTCCGAGGCCTCGGGCGGCCCTCCGGCCGTGGCGGCGGCCTTGCGAGCCAACTCGTCTCCCACGCCCTCTTTCCTCGCCATCGGACGGAGAGGCCCCCGAAATCGGGCGCCTCTGGCCATCGAGACCGGCTCGTCATGGTCGGCTGCGGGGCGGCGGATTGAGCTCCGGCCGAGCCCTGAAGATCACCCTTCGACGTGGAAGAGCTTGTTGTAGATGACCCACCGGTCCTCGACCTTCAGCATCGCGAAGGTGTCGAGGAAGACCATCCCCAGATAGGCCTCGCGAAGTCGGACGCTGGCGGTCTCGCCTGCGATCTCACAGGAGAGGATCTCGAGCATCCGTTCGGCTCCGGAGGCTTCGGGCGACGGCTGCTGTGCTTCGACGAATCCGGCGAACTCGGTCACCGTCATCTGGTGCAGTCCGTCGGGGAGGTAGCCCGTGATCATCGCGGTCTCATGGAACACTTGCTTGACGAGTCCGGGATCGGAGGTCTGAAGACTCTCGTAGTACCGCTCGACGCAGGCGCGAATCTCGTTGGTGTCACTCATGCCTGATCTCCTTCTTCCAAAGCGGCGTGTCGAGGCCGCGGTTCCGAACGACGACGCGACGCATGCTACTCGCCTCCGCCGCTTCCACGCTCGAATCAAGGTGATTCGCCGAGACCTTTCTCGGAGCGGCGCCGGAGGATCGAACCGTGGGCCGGGGGGAAGATCCGCTTCAAGCCACGTCGATCCCGGGCGAGGTGGTCGTGAACGCCAGCGGGATCGTGTTCCAACCGATCGATTGACCGACTCCTCAGAGGCAGGCGCCCCACGAGACCAGAAAGGCTCCGAAGTCCTCCCCGTCAACCCGGCCGTCCCCGTTGAGGTCCGCCCGTACGTTGACTTCGTTCCAGAGCAGCAGGAACTGGCCGAGGTCGGCGCCGCCCACCAGGCCGTCACCGTCGAAGTCGGCGGGGCATGCCGGATCGCATTCGTCCGGCCGTCCATCGAGATCCGAGTCGGACGAACTGCCCTGCAGGATGTCGCACGCATCGAGGCGTTGATTCGAGTTGCAGTCGAAGAGCGGTGGATCGCCGTCGCGCCCACCGCGAATGAGCCATTCCGCCGCGAAGCCGAGGCCGCCCAGTGAATAGGTGGCGGTGATGTCGTCGAGGCCCGAGCCTCGGCCGAGATACGAACGGCCCGCGAACCGGGTCGCGTCCGCGGCCGCCGGCAGGTCGGCGGACGGGTTGTAGGCCGTGTGCACGCCGATGAAGAAGGAAGTGCCGACCGGACCGAGGTCGATCGGGTCGAAGGCGAACCGGAGCCGGGCCGGATCGCCGCTTCCGGATGCATTGCCGCCGTCGGACTGGACGGTTCCGAGGACGAGTGGAACCATGTCCGAGGGGTCGCGATCCTGATTCGGGTCGGCAAGCACCGCGATCTGGACGAGGGCGCCGATTCCGAGATCGCCCAACGCCACGTCGACCCATTCGATGATGCGGCCGTCGGGACCGACCTCATACTGGACGGCCCACCACATGCTGTCGCCCGCCGTGAATCCGAGCAGGTCCGAGACGTAGTCGCCGTCGACCTGATAACCCGGATGACCACCGAACTGGCACGCGTCGATCACGCCGTCGCCGTTGCAGTCCTCGGCCGAGCCATCCGCGATCTCGCACTCGTCGGGGATTCCGTTGCCGTCACAGTCGAAGTTTGGATCCTCGCAGGCGTCGGGGACGCCGTTGCCATTGCAGTCCGGCAGTCCCGTGAAGGCATCCTGGCAGGAGTCGGGGACGCCATCGCCGTTGCAATCGACCTCCGTGCCGCAGAGTCCGTCCCAGAGGCTGTCGCAATCGCCGCCGCAGGTGAGTTCGCAACGGTCGACGACGCCGTCGCCATCGCAGTCCTCGCAGGCGTCCGCGATACCGTTCAGGTCGATGTCGACGAGTGATCCGTCGGTGAACTGGCACTGGTCGGGAATTCCATCGTCGTTGCAGTCGCCGCCCGGCGACTCGTACTCGAATCGGATGATCCAGTTGCTCCACCACACGCCGGTGCCGACCTCGTCGAGCCGCGAGAATTCGATCACGTCGGGGCCGTCGAGTTCCGCGGCGTCGATCGGCGATGCGCTGCCGATGATCCAACTCGCCCCAGCGTAGGGGGTCGTGGCATCGAGTCCGGCGGGGAAGTCCTCTTCGGTGACGTTACCCATGAGCGCGCCGACGAAATAGGAGCCGCCGAGCGGGCCCAGCGGGATGGACGGGAGCTCGAACCGATCCCGGACCGCGGCCTCGGCGGACTGGACCTCCGTGAAGATCAGGTGGATCAGTTCCGCGTCACGGGGATCGCCGTCGCCGTCGGGGTCTCGCCAGAGACCGATCCGGACGGGACGACCCGCCGTGGTGTTGACGAAGTCGACCTCGATCGCGGTGGCTCTCGCGAACGGTGTCGCGACCGGAACGTGCTGCAGCCAGGCCATGTACCCCTCGCCCGAACGGACGCCGTATTCCGGACCGCCGTCGTCGTAGGCGATCACGTCGGCGACACCGATCTGACAGTCGTCGGGGATCCCGTCTCCCTGGCAGTCCGGTGCGCCGCTCGCGATCTCGCAGTCGTCGGGAATCCCGTTGCCGTTGCAGTCGTTGCCGTCGAGTTCGCACCAGTCGTAGATGCCGTCGCCGTCGCAGTCGGACGGGGTGCCCTCGCAGTCGTCGAGTTGCCCGTTGCCGTTGCAGTCGAGGCCCGGATCGGCGGCGATCTGGCAGCCGTCGAGCTGCAGATCGTCATCACAGTCGAGGAACGGTCGCATCACCGAGCCCGGCATCAGTTCCCGCGAACCGAAGGGCGGTCTCCATTCCAGTCGGCAGACCGCGTCACCAGCACCGTCAAACCACTCCAGCGTGAAGACGTGGCTCCCGGCGGAGAGGAAGATCCCCGCCGA
Source organism: Phycisphaera sp. TMED9 (assembly GCA_002167845.2). Lineage (GTDB taxonomy): Bacteria > Planctomycetota > Phycisphaerae > Phycisphaerales > SM1A02 > UBA12014. Next base: position 19,228 of record NHBO02000048.1, read on the forward strand.
AACCTCCTCCACGCTGTGGGCCCGCCAGTCGTCGATGAGCACCTCTCCGTCGACGAAGAGCCGGATCCCGTCATCGGATGTCACGAAGAATGAATAGAAGCCGGTGTTCTCGACGACGAGTTCCCCGGTCCAGCGAGCCGCGAAGTCCGTGAATCCCGCGCCCGGCCAGGGTTCCATGCCGCCGATGTCGAAGTCGACGGAGTCGGCGATGCGTGAGGCGATCGGGGTCACGAGGTCCTGGCCGGTGAAGTACGTCCCGAGGAAACCCTGCGCGTCCGGTGACTCGCACTCGTCATCGAGCAGGTTTCCGTTGCAGTCGGACCTCGGGGCGTCGACGGCGGCACATGCGTCGAGCAGGCCGTCGTCGTTGCAGTCGAGCCAGGGAGCCAGGAGGATCTCGACCCGGTCGGGTCGGCCGTCCTCGTCGCAGTCCGGGGACTGGCACTCGTCGGGCACCCCGTCACCGTCGAGGTCGAGGCTGTCGCCGAAGAAAATATCGGCGTGGTCGGGGAAGAAGTTCCCGTTGCAGTCGACGTCGCCCACCTCCACGATCGAATGGAGCAGATTCTCCCCGTCGTTGTCCTGGGTCCCGTCGGCGGGGAACCAGAGACCGCTCGGTGTCATGCAGGCCTGATTCCGTCCGGGGAAGCGATTCGGATCCGGGGTGCCCCATGATTCGAACGTTCGAGATTCGCCGGTCACCCAGCGCCAGTCGCCGTCGGTCACCTGGTCGCTGAGGCCGATCCAGCACCACCGAGGCACCCCATTCCACATGGCCAGGGCTTCGAGGACGTAGCCCTGCTCCGCGAACGACTCGAATGCCACCAGTCTTCCGCCGAGTGATGCCGCGACCGAAGCTGCCTCCTCGGCCGTCGAGGGTGAGAGGAGGTAGTAGTCGTGCGTGCTGTTGGGAATCACCACCGGGCCAGCGATGATCTCGGGATCGTCCGCCGAGAGCGAGGAGGCGATGGCGAGGGCGACGGCCGCCGCGAGCCATTGAGTGTGGTTGGCGCGTCTGACCTGCAAGGCGAGGGAATCCAAAAACTTCTTCGGGCGAAGAGACTCACCGAGTCTAGCCGGAAATTTCCGGGAGTCCAGAAAAACGTCCTCTGCTACTCGCCTGATGAAAGCACATGATCCAATCGGCTCCGGGGCGGTATCGTTGCGGACATTGGAGCGTGAGATGTCCGGATCGGAATCAAAACCCGGGTTCTCGGAAGATGCGGCGGAGGCGATGACCGGCCTGCGGAATACGCTGGCGGGGTTGATCGGTAGCTGCAACCAGGTGACCGGGACTCGACCGATCGACATCTCCCGCGGGCTCGGCATCGACATGAAGCTCGCTTGGAAGATGTCTCATCTCGCCGAAGCGGCGCGGCCGTTCGATGCCGTACGCCATCTGCCCGGTACCGCTGGACTGCGAATCTTCCTGGACGCGGCGACCGCCCGCGATGCCGATCCAGATGCCGTGAAGCGATCCATGGAGGCCTTCGCGGTGGTGCAGGGTGTGATCTCGCAGTACTGCGGCACGCGAAAGGTATTCGAGGCCATGGTCTCGGAGCTCCGGGAGGCCGAGGACCGACCGCCGCTGCAGGCGGATCGCAAGCGGCTCTTCGAGGGGGCTCGATCGGTGTGGGGTCTGAAGGCGGATCTCATCCACCGGATGGACATACTTCATCCATGCCGCGTCGAGGGGCTTCTCGATTGCGTGACGATCCGGACGCTGGCCGGGATTCGTCGACTCCGAGGTGGCATTCCACTCATGTTCCCTCGTCCCCGGGTCGTCGACGATCGTGGCATGGAGAGCAGGAGCAACCTCCGCGAAGCCCTTGATTCGAGCATCGATACAGGCGCCTTCCCGGTCGTCGAAGCGCTGTGTGACGGACCGCTTCCGACGCTTCGCACGCAGACCCAGACTGAAGGGATGATCTTCGAGGCCCCGCCCCTCGATGCGGCGGATCCATCGGGTTTCACCGTGGTGACCGGCGAGATTCTCCGGGCGGCGCAGCCCACCCGGGTTCGGGGCGATTCCCACGGCATCTACCAATTGATGCGACTCCGCGTTCCGGCGCCAATCGCGATCTTCGACGTGCTCGTGCACGAATCGCTGATCGATCGCGATATGCAGCCCGACAGCTATCTCGCGAGCGAACTCCATGTCTCCGCGAGTTTCATCCACAACGTCCGGAGGGTCCGTCTCCCGATCGGAATCCGACGATGCGAGATCGAGACAGAAGCCGCTCCTGGTCTTGATTCGAAGGGCGGCATCCAGACTCGGCTCGACATGGCGATGAGGGCGTTGGCCTGCCGACGCGAGGAGTTCCGCTGGTTTCGGCTCGAGGTCGAGTACCCACCGATCTGCAGTCTCATTGCCTTCGAGTGCGAGCAGCCCTCGGGCTGAGGATCCGGTCCGGCCGCGGCGGTCAGGTGGTCCACCCGAATGCGCCGAGATCGATTTCGATTCTCGAGGCGAGCCGGCGATTCGAAGCCGCGAGATCCAGCGTCGCCAGTGTCGCCCGGATGACTCGATCGATGCGGGCCCTGCGGCGTTCCTCGCCGGAATCGGTGGCGAGTCGACCGGCGGCCCGGGCGAGGCGCCGCCCGGGGCCGGCGAGACGAGGGAACGGCGGCGCTCGATGCAGGGAACTCCGCACGGCGAGCAAGTTGACCCGTCTGAGTACCGCGGCTTCAAGCAGCGGTGGTGCCGCGAAGATCGGTCCCCGGTCGGGTGGGGGTGGAAACGCGATCTCCGAGAATTCCTCGATTCGTTCGAGGTGCCGACCGGGGTCGTCGCGGAGGCCTTCGAACGGGAGCACCAGCACGTTCCGTCCGCCGAAGACCCGGTCGAGCAGGTCGACGAAGCGTTCGAACTGGAGGAACCGGGGATCGAAGGCCGGGAGTCGGTGATCGCCCCGATCCAGCGGGCGAAGAAAATCCTCGATACCGCTGATCCCACCAATGCGGATCTGTTGAAGCCAGATCGATCGAACCAGTGCATGTTGCTCGCGAACGACGAGGAGTATCCGGGCTTCGGGGATGAGTTCGGCGAGTCGATGGACGGTCCGCTCGGCGTCGAACCACCCGGCGGCGGGGTTCCCGCTGAAGCGTTCATTCGAAATGATCACCGGCGTGCCCCGGTCCCCGGCCTCGGTGATCCTGTCGCGGATCCACCGGCGCGTGGCGGCGGTGTCGAAGTCGAGATCCCTGGGAAGCACGATCCGGGCGGTCGTCTCCGCGCGATCGGAGAAGGTGTGCCCGGGCCGTCCTTCACGTCCGTCGAGGACGTTTCGTTGGAACCAGGTCGATCCGGTCCGATGCAGCCCGAGATGGATCAGTGGTCGCGTCACGGATCGGAGCCATCCGATTCCGCCGCATCCTCGGGCGTCCGGGCGGGATTGTTCCGAGACGACGCTTCGAGAATGGCGACATGCCGGACCAGCAGCGTGAGTTCTCGTCGAACCTTGCGAAGTCGGAGATAGAAGACGACGAAGCCCTGGAACACCACGAGCGTGACGAGGTAGACGATGAGGTCGGTTCCCCGGTTGATGCCGAGTTTCTGGGCGAATCGGGTGGTCCGGTCCGGATCGGCGGCGGCGAGAATGCCCACGATCGAAACGATCAGGATCAGCATCGCGGCCGGTCGGCCGATGGACCGCCTGAGCCCGCCGACCAGCGCGAAGACGGCGAGGATCCCAAGGGTGGCGATGAGGATGATCTGAAACGCATTCATCCGGCCATCCTGCCGACGAGGTAGTGGATGAGGATCCGGAAGCTTCCGCTCCAGCGTTGGCCCTTGGCCCGAGCGTACTCGCTGTATCGGATGGTGACGGGGTATTCCCGCACCCGAAGGCCGCTTCGTGCGATGAGATCGATGATCTCGCTCGCGTGGGCCATGCGATCGGCGGTGATCTCGATGGATGAGGCGGCTTCGCGGGAGAGCACCCGCAGGCCGTTGTGCACGTCATTCAGTCGGACCCCGCTCGCCACGCGATGGAAGAGGACCGCGGCTCGCAGCAGGAGCCACCGGGTCGTCGGGATTTCCGAGGCATCACCGGCGAAGCGGTCTCCGAGGGCGATGTCGCATTCGCCTCCGGCGACCCCCGCGACCATCGTCTTGAGATCCTCGAGTCGATGCTGTCCGTCGGCGTCGAAATGGGCGATGCGCCGGGCCCCGCGGGCGAGCGCAAAGTCCGTACCGGTCTGAAGGGCGGCTCCCTGGCCTCGATTGACGAAGTGACGCAGTGCATGCGGGGCACAGTCCTGCAGGACCTCCCAGGTTCGATCCGACGAACCGTCGTCGATTGCGACCACATTCTTGAAGCAGGGGGTGATCGAGCCGATGACCTCCCTGATCGCCGCCGCCTCGTTGAAGACCGGAATGATGATCCAGGTGCCGTCCCCGACGGCGGGATCGAGATCCGGTTTCACGTCCGGAGTTGGCGTGTGGGGTGGCCTTTTCATCATTACAACGTAACCTGAATCCAGAGACATGCCTCTTCAATCCCCCAACATCCCGTGCTCGAAGGACCGGCGATGGGCGCAACCGGCGCAGATGGAACCACGCCCGGAGATCCCTTCCGTGACGGCGTTGGGACTCGGCCCGCTCGGCTGGGGATTGATCGCGGTGGTGTTCGTGACGGTCCTGGTGGTCTTCCGTGGTGCGCTTGATGGTGGTTTCGTCTACGACGACTTCCCTCGGATCGTCGAGGCCGAAGGCCGGATAAACTCGATCTGGCCACCGGCCTGGATGTCCGACGGGCAGCGGCCGGTGGTCCGGCTCTCCCTCGCGTTGAATCACCTGGCCGGCGGACTCGATCCGGTCGGCTACCACGCGTTCAATCTGGTGGTCCACGCGAGCGCCGCCGTACTGGTCCTGCTCGTGGTTCGCGAGGGAGGTCGACGCCTCGCCGACCGGGGGATCGTCGCAGACTCGAGCCGGCGTCGGTTGATCGTCGCCGCGGCGGTGGCCTTGATCTGGGCGCTGCATCCCGTGCAGACCTCCACCACCACCTACGTGATCCAACGCGCGGAATCGCTCGCGGGCTTCTTCTCCCTTCTTGCGGTGTACGGACTGCTTCGCGGTGACCGCGTCAACCGGCTCGCGACTGGCACGATCGTGGTCGTCTCCGTGGTGCTCGCGCTGGGCTCCAAGCCGTCGGCGGTGGTGTTGCCGGCCATGCTCCTCGTGGTGGACTGGGCGGTGGTCACCGGAAGCCTCCGTGACACGCTGCGGCGCCGCGGCCGGCTGCATCTCGCCGCATGGGCGTGTCTCCTTCTGTTGTTCGCGACTGGAGCGGTCGCCTCGCTCTGGCGCAGCGAGGGGATCGCCGGCGTCGGTTTCACGCGGGCGGGTTCGACGCCGTTCGAATACGCGGCATCGCAACTCTCTGCGGCCGCGGTGTATGCACGGATCGTCTTCGATGCTTCGGCGATGAGCATCGATCACGGTCCCGAGGCCCTTCAGCCAGGCTGGACTCGGCCGGTGGGGGTCGCGATCATCGTGACGCTGCTCGGTCTCGCGATCGGAGGGCTGACGCGACATCGCTGGTGGTGGTGTCTGCCCGCGACGATGCTGCTGGTGATGATTCCGACCTCCAGCATCGTGCCACTGGCCGATCCGCTGGCGGATCATCGACTCCATTTCGCGCTGTTGCCCCTGGCCATCGGGTTGGTTGCGCTCGCCTGTTTCACGGTCGACCGGGTTCCCGGGCGTGCGACGCGACCGGTCGGTGTCGTGGTCTCGATCCTCTTCGTCGGGGTGCTGGTTGCGGAGGCGCAGGGGGTCCGGTCTCGAAACGCGGACTACGCGGAGCCCCGACGACTCTGGGACGAGGTGGTCGAGCGAAGGCCCGATCACGTCCGCGGACTCGTGAACCGAGCGTCGGTCGCGCTTCGCGCCGGTCGGTACGCGGACGCCGAACGGGACCTCCGGGCCGCGGCTGAAATTCAGCCTGGCAATCCGGTGGCGATGATGAACCTCGCGGTGCTCGATCTCCGTGAGGGGCGCGCCGAAGCGGCGCTTCGCCGGCTCGACGTCGTCGGTTCGATCGGTCGCAACGATCCGCTGTTCCATGCCGCGCGAGCCGATGCGCTGCGCGATCTCGGGCGATGCGAGGAGGCGGTCGAGGCCTGTGCGGCGTCCATTCGGATCGAACCGGGCAACGTGCGCACCCGGATCGTCATGGGCAACGCGCTCGCGGATTGCGGACGACTCGCCGAGGCGGCGATCGTGTTCCGCACGGCCGCGGAGCAGGCTCGGGAGCCCGCCCTTCGAGCGAGTGCGAGATTCAACGAGGGCAACATGCACTTCATCGAGCAACGCATGGAGGATGCCATTGCCGCCTACGCCGCGGCGCTGGCGGCCGACGCGTCGCATGCCGGAGCGGCACAAGGACTCGAGGAGGCGAGACGGCGTGCACGCTGAAGTCACGGCCGTGATCCCCGCGCGTGACGCGGCGGCGACCCTCGAGACGTGTCTCGATTCGCTGCTGGTGATTCTTGTGCGGCCGGGATCGGGACTCGCCCGAATCCTGGTGGTCGATGACGGCTCGCGTGACGGGACGGCGGCCATCGCACGATCCCGCGGCGTCGAGGTGCTGCAATCCGGCGGGCGCGGCGCCGGAGCGGCTCGCAACGCGGGGATCGCCGCGGCATCGACCGAATTGGTCTGGTTCGTCGACGCGGACTGCGTGGCGTTTCCCGATGCGCTCGATCATCTCCGGCCGCATCTCGCGGATCCGGGAGTTGCCGCCGCGGGGGGCACCTATGCCATCGCGCCGGAGGCGACGCTGCTCGAGCGACTGATCCACGAGGAGATCCAGGTGCGGCACGACCGGATGCCGGAGGAGGTCGACTTTCTCGCGACCTTCGACGTCCTCTATCGACGAAACGTGCTGGATGCGGTCGGTGGATTCGACGAACGCTATCTCAAGGGTCAGGATGCCGATCTCGCCTTCCGAGTCGTCGAGGCGGGGCACCGACTTCGATTCGATCGGCGTTCGCGGGTCCGTCATCACCATGCGGATCGACTGCGTCGCTATCTCAAGGTGCAGCGACAGCAGGGCTACTGGCGGGTCGCCCTGCATCTCGAACATCCGGGGCGGGGTGGGAACGCCTACAGCGGCCCCCTCGACCATCTTCAGCCGTTCGTGGCCGCAGCGTTCGTGCCGAGCCTGCTCGCGATCGCCTGGCTGCCGTGGGGTGCGGTCTTGCCCGCGACGATGTTGCTGGTCCTCGTCCTGATGCAGCTGCCGATGACCGGCTCGATGGTGCGGCGTGGTGGCTGGTCCATGGCCTGGTTCGAGCCGCTCGGGACGATTCGCGCGGTCTGGCGGGCCGCGGGGCTCGCGCAGGGGGTGCTCGATCGAATGCTTCGGCGTGGCGCGATCGCGACAGGCGGGATCCCGGCATGACGCTGCTACCACTCCTGTTCTGGACCTTGCTTCTGCTTCCGGGTTACTCGGTGGCCAGGCGATACTTCGCCGAGGAGCTGGAGGGCGGACTGCTTCCCGGCATCGCTGTTTCCTGGATGAGCAGTTTCGCGGTGCTGGCGCCCCTCGTCGCTCTCGGATACCTCGTCGGGACACCGATGGTGGTCGGGATGGTGTTGCTGGCCGGCTTCATCGCCTGGGGAGTCGCCGACGTCATTCGAAGCGGCGCGTGGCGAGGCGTCGGTCGGCTGCTTCTCGCTGCACTCACGATCGAAGCGGTGCTCGTCCTGATCGAACTGGTCTTCTCGGCCCGTCACGGTTCGATTCTCGCCGCCGATGCGCGGGTTCATCTGGCCCGCATCCGATTTCTCTTCGACCATGGATTGACCAACATCGATCCGTTCGTGCAGGGTGGAAATCCGTATCCGATCTACCACACGAATCTGCATCATGCGCTCTTCGCGACGGGCTCGAGGCTCGTCGGAACCGATCCGGTGACGTTCTGGTTCGGCTCGCTGGCGGCCGCGAAACTCATGATCGCCAGCGGCATGGCCTATCTGGCATGGGCGGTGCTCGGCGGACGATGGGCGGCGTGGATCGCGGCGGTCATGGTGCTGGCGAACCGCGGACCGGTCACCTTCTCGGTCTACCCGAACCAGCTGGCGCCGTGGTTCCTCCTGCCGGTCTTCGCCGGGGTTCTGGTCCGGACGCTCGCAGATGCATGGCGTGATCCCGAAAGATCGTGGTGGGCGAACCTTCCGAAGCTCGGTGGCGTCGCGCTGGTGATCGGCATGTTCCATCCGCTCTACGCCGGATTCGCGGTGGTGGTGGCGTCTCCAATGCTCCTCGGCGTCGGCGTCTGGCGATTGGTGCGGAGGCGGCCTGGCCGGGCGACCGCGTTCGCCGGCTGGCTCGTGATCGTCCTGTTCGCCATGCCGTTCCCCGTCGCGGGCAAGTTGATGACGGTTCCGGACCGAGCGGTGGCGGTGGAACCGGAGACGGTGCGTCGCCAGATTTCCGGCGGCCGGGCGGGCCTGGAGATCGACGATCGCCGCGAGCTCGAGGAGGGTGAAGCGTCATCCACGGCGCAAGCAGACGCGGAGGCACCGACGAGGGGGCTTCGGGCCGCGCGATTGTTGAAGGCGCCCGACGGCTGGATGAACACCACCTGGGGAGAGACCACCTGGATCTCCCGTACGCCCGGTCGCGGTTTCACCGGCGCGTACCAGCGGGGAAAGGTCAAGGCCTGGCGGGTGCTCGTCGTCCTGTTCTGCGGCGGGCTCGCGATCATGCTGGCCGGTCGGCGGGAGGTCCTCTACCTGATCGCCGCCATCGGCGTGGTGCAGGCGGTGGTGCTCCTGCCCCCAGTCGCGACGGCCGCGGTTCGTTTCCTCGGAGCGCACTGGATGCTCGAACGCTTCGAGACGCTCGCGTTCGTGTTCTTCGTGCCGCTTTCCGTGCCGGCCGTCGCCGCGGCGATCGAGCCCGCGTGCCTCCGACGGCTCGAGAAGCGGCGCTTCGGCGGCGGGCTCGAACGCGGGGTGCTCGCACTACTGACCGTCGCGGGCCTCTGGGTCGGGATGGCGCATGCGAGCCATCGGCGTCCCTATGACTGGGAGTACTACTGGAACCGGGTCTCCGCGCCGCAGCACTATCGCCACGGTCGGGAGTATCTGGGCCTGCTTCGACTCCAGGGGTTCCTCGAGGCGAACATTCCCGCCGGCTCGGTGGTCGCGGTGGAGTCGTTCACGGGCACCCGTCTGAAGATGCTTCATGACATCGTCCTCGTCGCGAGCGAACGCAGCAGCACCGGCGTCGTGGACGGTGGACGACGACGCATCGATCTGAAGCTGATGTTCGATTTCGATACCGATGAGGAGGCCCGGGCCGCGCTGTTCGAGAAGTACGGGGTCACCCACGTGGTCTCGAGGGGATCGCCGAGAATCTGGGTCGACTGGTGGGGGGCGGAAAGCGCTCGCAAGCGGGGCTACGTGGTGACGCGACTCGCGGAGGAGTTCGACGCCGACGAACTCTGGCGACGCGAACTCAAGCGGGGAACCAGGCTGATCCGGGCGAAGCGATACGACGAGGCGGTGGAGAAACTGCGGGACGTGGTCGTGGACGATCCCCGGCTGGAGAAGGCGTGGCACCGGCTCGGGATCGCGTTGCGCGGGCGTGGCGACGCGGTGCTTTCGGCGGAGGCGTTCGCGCGGGCCGGCGAGCTCGATTCGGAGGACCTGCGGTATCCCTTCATGGAGGGACTCGCCGCCTTTGACGCGGAGCGGTACCCGGCCGCCCTCGCCGCCTTCGACCGGGCGCATCGACTCGCCCTGTCCCAGGACGACACCGGCCAGGCGGCATCGACCATGCTCAACATCGGAAACACCTGGTACATGCTCGACAACCTCCCGGATGCGATCGCCGCCTACGACGTGGCGATCGAACTGGATCCCGAATACGACAAGGCGATCCAATACCGGGAGGCCGTCGCCGAACTGCTTCTTGAAGAGGCCGCGCCACCACCCGGGGATTCCCGGTCGGATCCGGATCAGTCCGAGGCCGAGGAGGGCCGACCCGCTCGGGAAGACAACAGCACGCCTTCCGAGAGACCGATCCCATAGGCGATCCAACCACGACCTCGAACCCGCCATGCCTTGCCGCCACCGATGCTGCCGGCGATGGTCGTGACGCCGCCGATCAGGATCCAGACCGGCGACTTCGCGAGGGTCGCGACCACCGCACGGAACGGTCCGTCGATGTCCCGACGCAGCGGTGCGACGCAACGGCCCACGGTCCGCATTCGTCTGATCAGCCATCCGGCCGTCGTTCTGGAAACCGGAACGTGGTCGATCACCGGCGCGTCCGCGGCCCACACGATCCGGGCGCCGGTGCGAGCGAGTCGCTGGAAGAAGTGCCGGTCCTCGCTCAGTCGGAGAAAACTCTCGTCGAACCAGATGTCGAGCCGTTGCGGAAGCGCGGCGTCGAGGATCACGTTGTTGGTGAAGGCCCAGGGCCGCGTCGAACCCGTCGCATGCCTCGATGCGGCGAAGAAACCTCCTTCGAGCACCCAGGCCGGGGGCGGGGCCTCGAATCGAGGGACGACGGGGCCGGTGACGATCTCGGCGGCGTGGTCTCGCTTCACCCGCAGCATCTCCGACAGCCACTCCGGATTCACCTCCTCGTCGTCGTCGAGGAAGCCGATCAGGTCGCCCTCGTCGGTGAGTTCGACGGCTCGACCCAGTCCGCGATTTCGCGGGGGCGCCACGCCTCGCCGCGGCTCGGAAAGGACCTCCACGTCGAGGCCGGTGGACGCTCGGACCCGGCCCGCCTCGGACGCCGGTCGTGGGTCGTCCGGATCGTTGTTGACGACCACCACTCGGAGTTCGACGGATTCGGGGTCTCCAACCGTCTGGGCCGCGAGGCTCCGGAGGATCCGCGCCAGGCCTTCGGGCCGATGAAGCGTCGAAATGCAGATCACCACGCGGCGCATGTTGCTCAGGATCTCCACTCGGGTTCAGGACGACTCGTGGCGTTCGGCATATTCCTGATATCGGCGTCCGGCCAGACCGGCCACCAATCCTGCGGCCCGGCCGAAATCCCACGCCGCCCTGGCCACGGCGACGCGAGGTCGGAGGGCGGATGCCACGACGCGGATGAGGCCTCGCGCGGCGAATCGACCGGCACGAACGAGGAGGCCCGCCGCCTTCAGGACCCCGGCCCCACCTTCCGCCTGCGGCGTGTTGGTCCCGAGGCGGTAGGACCGCCGAAACACCCAGCCGAGACGAATGCGTTCAATTGGGTACCACTCCCAGGCGACGGCATCCTCGGTCCAGATGATTTCGTGCCCGGCGTCTCGCACCCGGCGAAAGAAGTCCTTGTCGCTTCCGCCATCGTGCCGCATGGTCTCGTCGAACCGGAAACCGCCGGATCGAACCACGTCGGCCGCGATCAGCGCATTGTGGGTGAACGCCCATGGTCGCGAGGTGCCGGTCGGATAGCCGGGTGGCTGGAAGACCCCGCTCGCGGCCGCCCAGGGAGGGGCGTTCGCCGGGAAACGAGGATTCGCGGGCCCCGTCACCACCGAAGCGTCCGACCGGCGTGCCGTTCGCAGCAAGGCCACCAGCCACTCGGAATCGACCGTCTCGTCGTCATCGAGGAATGCGAGCATCTCGATCCCCGGATCCGCAAGGGCGATCTCAAGGGTCCGATTCCGGGCGGCGGGTATTCCGGGTTCCGCTTCGAACGCGTGTCGCATTCGGAGGCGGGTGGGCGGAGGCGTCCTGTCCGACGGTGCGTCGTTCTCGACGACCACCAACTCCACTTCGACCCCTTCAGGAACCGATATCAACTCCAGCGATTGCAGAAGCCGGGCGAGGCCGTCCGGGCGACGGCGTGTGATGATGCAGATCGCGACCCGCATGGAGGACTCCCTTGACCACCGTCTCCGAGACTACCACGATCCCCGATCCCTGCGATGCCCCGCGGGTCTCGGTGGTGGTAGCCATGTTCGAACGCCTCGAGCGGTCGGTCGCGTGCGCCAGGAGCCTCGCGGGCCAGACCATCGATCGGGCCGAGGTCATCTTCGTGGACGACGGATCCGAAGACGGCACGCCGGAGGCGGTGGAAGTGGTCGCCCGGACCTCGCGGATCCCGATGCGGGTCGTGCGGAACGCCAGGAACCTCGGGGCCAACTCGAGTCGGAACCGTGGGGTCTCGCTCGCGTCGGCGCCGCTGGTCGCGTTCCTCGACTCCGACTGCGAAGCGGAACCGGACTGGCTTGAACGGCTGGTCGGGCCGTTCGAGTCCGATCCTCGACTCGGAGCGGGGTCGGGACTCGTGGAGGACGCCTGCGTCGGGAACATCTGGGAGCTGGCCTTCAGCGGTACCCACCGACTGCCACGCCCGGGTCCCTGCTCGAGAATCACCTCGTGCAACCTCTGCATCCGACGGATTCTGATGCCCGCCGGCGCCTGGGACGAGAGCCGGCCGACGCGAAGCGATGGTGGGCGTCCCGACACCGCGATCTCCGCTCGCTGCGACGAGGAGGGGTTGAATCTCGCCATTCGTGCCGCCGGGTGGGGGGTGGAGTCGATCCCCGCCGCCAAGGTCCGGCACTTCCATCCGTACTCGCGGCGAAGTCTCCTGCGGCAGGCGTGGTTCGGAGGCTGTTCCGCCGCCGAGATCGTGCATCGGTACCGACTCGGACCGAGACGCGACCTGGCACCCATCGCCCTCGCCTGGTTGCTGTTCGCGCTGGTCCTGCTGCTCGCGCCGTTCACCACCTGGTGGCTCATGGTGCTTCCCGCCGCCATGGCAGGGCTCGCGGTCGCGGCGATCGCCGGGAATGAGCTGGTGAACAAGGGCAAGACGGTCGGTCGGCTGCTTCGGGCCGCGCCGGCGCTCTTCGTCTACTACCACGTCCGGCTCCTGGGATTCCTCTTCCGGCGATGGCAGCTCCGACTCGGTGGTGCGGGTGTGGAACGAGTCGATCCTACGCAGCTCGCGGTCGGGCTTCCCAGACCACCGGAGTCGGCGGCATGACCCAGGAGATCTCTGGCGATCTCTCCGGCCGCACCGCGCGCGGGGCGGCGATCATGCTGGTCGCCCGCGGGCTCGGAACCGTGCTTTCGATCGCGGCGACGGCGGTGATCGCGAGATTCGTGACGCCGGAGGAATTCGGGGTGGTCGCGATGGTGATCGCGATCCTCGGCATTGCGCGGGTGTTGGAGGAGTTCGGACTCGGAGACGCGGCCGTCCAGGCCGAGCGGATCACGGAGGGCGAGGTCACCTCGCTCGCGATCGTCAACATGGTCGCCGGGGTGGGGCTGGCGGCGGGGTTCATGGCCTGCTCGCCGCTGGTGGCCGATTTCTACGAACGTCCGGACCTGGTTCCGATCTGCCTCGCGCTTGCGCCATTGTTCATCTTCGCCGGGATCGGATCACAGCCGAGGGCGATGATGCGTCGGAGCTTTCGTTTTCGACCGCTTGCGATCGCGCAGACCGTCTCGATCGTCTGCGCGGCGGTCACGGGGATGGTCGCCGCGATCAAAGGCCTCGGTGCGTGGGCGATCGTCCTGCAACATCTCGCCGGTTCGGCTGCACTGGCCGTCGCGACCTTGATCGCCTCGGGTTGGCGGCCTCGCCGTCCGGCGCCGCTGTCGTCCATCCGGCCGATGCTCGGATACGGGGTGAATCTGGGGGTGAGCCAGTTCCTCAACGCCCTCACGCGAAACGTCGACGACATCATCATCGGTCGATGGGTCGGTCCCGCGGCGCTCGGTGCGTACGGCCGGGCCTTTCAGTTGATGACCCTGCCGTCCACGCAGCTGAATCAACCACTCACCAGCGCGGTGGTGCCAGCCCTGAGCCGTCTGCAACGTGATCCCGAGCGCTATCGACGGCTCTATCGATCCAGCGTGGAAGTCATCGCCAGTCTGGCGTTTCCCCTCGCGGTGTTCACGGGTATTGCAGCGCCCGCGATGGTGGGAACCCTGCTCGGACCCGACTGGAGCGAGTCGGTGCCCCTGCTCAGGGCCCTGACGCCGGCGGGACTGATGGTCTCCCTCAATGTCGCGACCGGTTGGGTCTACCTCTCCCTCGGAAGGACCGATCGCCAGCTGCGGTGGCGACTGGTCGGATCGGCGGCGGCGATCACGGGAATGGTGGGAGGGCTACCGTGGGGCGCCCTGGGGGTCGCGATCGGATTGAGCACGTCCCGGGTCGTCATGCGGCTTCCCGCGGTCGTCTACTGCTTCCGCGGAACGCCGTTGAGACTGTCCGATGTCGGTGAGGTGATCTGGAGGCCGGTGCTCGCCTCGTTGGCGGCTGGTGTAGTGGCCTGGTGGCTCGACCCGACGACGCTGGCCGATGGATTCCGGCTGCTGGTCCAGTTGGCGGTCTTCGCGGTCACCTGGCTGGCCTGCATGCTGGTGATTCCCGGTGGTCTCGGCCGAGTAAGGGAGGGTGTCCGACTGGTTCGGGGACTCCGGCGTGGGGAGATCGAAGATGCCGCGTGAACCTTTTCTGAGAATCCGATCGGTGCTCGAGAAGCGGCTGCAGCGCCTCGGCGCGATGCGACCCCGGGGGCTTCCCGCGTTCCTCGGAATCGGGGCGCAGAAATCCGGCACGACCTGGCTGCACGCCCGTCTGCGGGAGCACCCCGCGATCTACGTTCCCGAAGAAAAGGAGCAGCACTATTTCGACTGGAACTTCCACCGCCCGCTCGCGGAGTACGCCCGGGTCTTCCGACCCGCCGGCGAGCGACTCGCGGGGGAGATCACGCCGGGTTACGCGATCCTCCCTGACGAGCGGATCGACTTCATATCTCGGGTGATGCCGGAGGTCCGGATCATCTACCTGATGCGAGATCCCGTCGAACGTGCGTGGAGTCAGGTCGTGATGAACGCCGTCGAGATCGACGGAGAGGACCCCGCCGCGATCGACGATGCGGCATGGCTGCGGCGGCTGGGTGAACCGAGGGTCGTTCGCAGGGGAGATCATGCCGCCGTCCTCGACGCCTGGTCGCGCCGGGTGCCTCGGGATCGGATCATGGTCGGCTGGTTCGAGGAGATCGCCGAAGCGCCGACGGATCTCCTTCATCGCATCCACGACTTCCTCGGGGTCGAGCGTCACACGCCCGTCGACTCGGGCGTGGTGCGGCCCGGAGCCGGTGTCCCGATGCCGCCCGGTGTTCGTGCGGGGCTCGTCGAAATGCTTCATCCGCAGCTCGAAGGGCTTGCGAACCGATACGAGGGGCGTTGTCGGGAATGGTATGAGCGGTGGTGTGGATGAGCCGGTTCCCAGCGCATATTCGTCGGTCCGCCTACGAAATCACCCGATGGGCGCGAGAAGAGCGGCTGTCGCGTCGCATCGCGATCCATCCCGATCCGGGGTTCATCCTCGGGATGCAGAAGAGCGGGACCTCCGCGGTGGCGGGGCTTCTGTCGCTTCGCACCGGCATCCCGATCGCGCTCGATCTCGCCCGGGAATGGCGACGGTGCACCATCGTTCGAGCGTCCGGGAGCGATCGGGCCTTCGAGCGATACGTTCGACGAAACGGGATCGATTTCGCACGCAGGATCGTGAAGGAGCCCGGGTTGACGTACGTGTACGACCGGCTCGCCGCCCGCTGGCCGAGCGCTCGCTCGCTGGTGGTGGTCCGTGACCCGGTCGCGACCATCCGCAGCATCGTCGAGCGCCTCGAGATCCCGGGGGACCTGGATGCGAGCGCCGTCGACATGCGGCGCCGGGTCCCGCAGGCATGGCATGCCGTGCTCGACAACCGGTGGCTCGGCGTTCGTTCGGAGCACTACATCGACCAACTGGCGGATCGGTGGTGCATCGCGGCGAAACTGGCCCTCGAGGAATCGGATCGCCGAATGACGATTCGGTACGAGGACTTCGTCGCCGACAAGATCGGTGTGCTCGACGAGATCGCCGGGCACTTCGAACTCCCGGTCGTCGCGGAGGTCGGCGCCTTTCTCGAGGTACCCTTCCAGCCGCCTGGACGGCGTCGCGAACCGAAGCTGGTCTTCGGTTCGAATCTCGAACGAATCAAGCGGATCACGGCGCCCCTCGCCCGCCGCCTCGGATATCAGGCATGAATCACAGACCACGCATCCTGCTCGTTGCCGGTGGCTTCCCACTCGCGTCGGAGACCTTCGTCCGCGAGCAGTGCCTTCAACTCGTCGAACGCGGCGTGGATCTCGAGATCCTGGCGCTCCGGCCGGGAGACGGGACCTGGACCGCGCGAGAGCAGAAGGCGGCGATCGCCGATCGGATCCTCGCCGCGAACATCGATCGTCCGATCATCGAGCGGGTCGCGAGGATGCCACTTCGATTCGCCTCGCGTCTGGTCCGTGACCCCGCCTCCGCCGTCGGGGCGGTGAACCCCGCTCGCGGGTGGCGTGGGGCGAGCGGTCAGATCCTCGAGATCGCCGCGGCGATCGGGCGAGGCGGGCGATACGACGCGATTCACTGTGAATTCGGTCCGATGGGTCGCATCATGCTCGAGGTGATCGATGCGGGCGTCGTCTCCGGTCCGATGTCGGTCGCGTTCTACGGCTACGACATCACGCGGGAGATTCAGAAACACGGCGAACGCGTGTACGAGGCGCTTTTCGAACGAGCCTCGATGCTGCTCCCGAACTCCCGATACCTCGCGACGAGGCTGCTCGAAGCGGGGGCGCCGCCGGAGAAGGTTCGAGTGCACCGCCTCGGCATTCGTCTCGAAGACTTTCCATTCGTCGATCGGCGTGGCCGGCCCGGACCACCCTCCATCCTCGCGGTGGGGCGGTTGGTCGAGAAGAAGGGGTTCGAGCACTTCATTCGGGCGATGCGACTCGCGGGGGATCGCAGCGTGTTCCGGGCGCGGATCGTCGGGGACGGCCCGCTGCGGCAGCCGCTCGAAGCCCTGGCGAGGTCCAGCGGGCTGTCGGACCGGATCGAGTTCCTCGGGTGGCGCAGTGGTCGGGAGGTCTCCGAGTTGATGGCCGAAGCGGACCTCTTCGTGGCGCCGAGCGTGACCGCCAGTGATGGTGACATGGAGGGGATGCCGCTCGTGATCACCGAGGCGATGTCGACCGGTCTGCCCACGGTCGGGAGTCGTCACAGTGGCATCCCGGAGGTGGTGATCGACGGTGAGAACGGACTGGTCGTCGACGAAGGCGACGAGCGGGGCCTCGCGGAGGCGATCGTGCATTTCTCGGATGTGGATCATCGGCTTCGCGCGGCATCGAGTGCCCGGGCGACCGCGGAATCAATGTTCGATTCGCGGAAGCAGGGAGACGAACTCCTGGGGCTCCTGAATTCGATCGGCGGGTCCGAATCCGGGCCGAGTCCCGACGCCCCTGGAGCCGGCAATCGGGAAATTTCCGATTTTCGTTGACTTGCCCCTGGTTTCTCCTACATTGAATCTCAAACCCCGTCTCGCTCAGGAGTGAATCGAGTTATGAGTTTCAGCGCCAAGATTTTTTCCGTCATCGTGATTCTGGTCTTTGTTCTCATGACGGCCGTCACGGCCTTCGCGGAGAACAAGGGACGACAAGATCGCTTCGTGCCCCGGAACGATGACTACCGCGCGTCGGGTCAGCGAGCTGCCAGTCAGGGTTCCTCCCCGGACTGCTGCCCTGCCGATCTCAACTGCGATGGCGTGGTGAACGGCGCCGATCTCGGCATCCTTCTGGGTGACTGGGGTCAGGAGGGTGTCCCTGGCGACATCACGGGAGACGGACCGGTGAATGGCGCCGATCTCGGCATCCTGCTCGGCGCCTGGGGCCCCTGCACGGGCTGATCGCGGTCCGCCTCTCTTTCGGAACGAGGAATCACCTCGCCCGCTGGCCCGAGGTCGTGTTCCAAGCTGATTCGGCCGGCCCGAGCTGGATCCATTCCTCGTGAGCAGCAACAAAGCAATAGTTTTAGGCCGACGGTTTGGCCTTTGCATCGCGGCAGCGTGTTTTGCGGCCGGCCCGGCATTCGCGGGTGAGTCCGACTGCAACGGCAACGGCGTCCCGGACGCGACGGACATCCGTAACGGAACCAGCGTGGACTGCCAGCCCGACGGCGTTCCCGACGAGTGCCAGGTCGCCGAGGCCGTGCTTTACGCGTATGACGCTGGTCCCGATCTCCAGATTGGTGGTGGTGGGACCTCGGCCGTCCTTGGAGAACGATTCTTTCTCGCCGCTTCGTTTCCCTTCATCGGTGGCGTGGAATACGAGGGGATCGACGTGCCGTCCGGCACGCTGATCGGAGCCGCGGTCTGGTCGGATCCGGATTCCGATGGCGATCCGGCGGACGCCATCCTCCTCGCGACCGCGGAAGCGGAAGCATCGCCGAGTGGTTCCGGGCGGATCGCATTCGAATCCGGGGTCGAAGTCGGTGGCGATGGAACCTCCTTCTTCGTCGGAATCTGGTTCGAAGATGCCCCTGGCTGGCGAGGTGGGTTCGATTCCGGAAGCCTCGCCCGGCAGGGTTTCGTGGTGATCACCTCGGGGCCGGTCGATCCCAGCGAACTCTCGGGGGCTCAGCCCGCCGGTTCGATCTGTTCCGGCTGCAATGGCGACTGGGCCATCCGGGCGGTGGCCTGCGATCAGCCCTGGTGCGCGACGTCCGATGACGTGGACGGCGACGGCACGCCCGACGACTGCGAAGCGGACTGCAACGGAAATTCGATTCCCGACGACGAGGACATCGCATCCGGTGGTAGCAGCGACTGCGACGGGAACGGCATCCCGGACGATTGCCAGGCGCTCGAAGACTGCGACGGAGACGGGATCCTCGACATCTGCGGGTTGCTTCCCGGGACCGGGCTCCTCACCAACTATTGGGACAACGACCGTCGGCTCGGCCCACCATCGCTGATCCGGGTCGAGCCCGGAATCGAGTTCGACACCGAGAATGGTCTCCCGGTCCCGAATGGCTACGACGACTACTTCTCGATCGAATGGTCCGGCTCGCTGGTGTCGACGGTGACCGGTTCGCATCACCTTCGCTTCGAAGCCGACGATCGTTTTCGAGCCTGGATCGACGGACGAGTCGTCCTTGGTTTGAATTCCAATCCCGAGGAGCCGGGCACGGGGAGTGGATCCGTCGACATCGATCTCGTCGCGGGTCAGCCGGTGGCGTTCCGGGCGATCTTCACCGAGTACACGGGCAATGCCCGGTGCCGGCTCTGGTGGACCGTTCCGGGGGGGCGTGAAGCACTCATTCCCGCCACGGCCTTCACCCCGGTGGTCGACCGTGACGGCGACGGCGTGATCGACCTCTGCGCCTCGACCGATTGCAATGCCAACGGTCTCCCCGACGACTTCGACCTCCTGCAGGGCGGAAGCGACTGCAATGCCGACGGGGTGCTCGACGAATGCCAGCCCGAACTCGACTGCGATGGCGATCTCATCCCGGACCAGTGCGTGGCGGGCGAACTGGGCATTCTGGGAGCCTATTTTCGAAGCCAGGGGGACGATCGATTCTCGGAGCTCATGCTGGGCCGACTGGACGAGACCGTCTTCTTCGAGTGGGGAGGCGGCTCGCCGACCGACCTGCTTCCCAATGACAACTTCGCGGTTCGCTGGACCGGCACCTTCGTCGCGGATCAGACCGGGCTGCACCGATTCCGAGCTCAGGCCGACGATGGGCTTCGGATCTGGATCGACGACGTCCAGGTCGTGGACGAGTGGGAAGATGGAGGGGCAGGCCCCAACTTCGACTTCGAGCTGGATCTGGTCGCGGGTGACCGACGGGCGATTCGGGTGGAGTACTACGAGAGCGGGGGCGATGCGACCGTCCGTCTCCGGCTCCGGACGCCCGCAGACAGTGACTACGCGGCGGTGCCGATGGCGAATCTCCGGCCCATCGTCGATCGCGACGGCGACGGGATCGCGGACGCCTGCGCGGCGGATTGCGACGGTGACGGTGTGTCTGATGCGACCGCCATCGCGACCGGGCTCGCGGAGGATTGCAACGGGAACGGTGTTCCGGATGCGTGCGACATCGGCTTCGAAGGCGACGCCGTGGTGGCGTGGTGGCGCTTCGACGATCCGTCCGATCTCGGACGGGACAGCGGACCCCTCGGCCTGCACCTCGACGCCTCGGGCGTCGGCGCGACGGGCGCGACGCCCGTCGGTTCGATCCCGAGGACCGGCGACCCGAATCTCGGTTCGGCGACCTTCGACTTCTCCTCTCGACTGACGACGCTCGATCCGAACCGGGATCTGAGCCTGGTCGAACGTCGTTTCACCGCGGAGGCCTGGGTACGGATCGACGAACTGGCGAACGACGCTTCGACGCCCGCGCAGCGTCAGTGGTTGTTCCAGCGGAAGAACCCCACCTCGGACGGCCGGATCGAGTGGGCGTTTCTCGTTCAGTCAGGCAACATCCACGAGGTCTGTGATCTCGGGGTCTTCGGTGACGGGCCGTTTCCCACCGGAAGACAGCTCGCCATGGTCTTCGGAACCGGAAGCGGAGACGCGGGCGACAAATGGTGCGTGTTGAGCGATCTCCAGATCGAGGACGGCGACTGGCACCACGTTTCAGTCGGCTGGGATCCGATTCGCTCCGAAGTCCGATTCGAACTGGATGGCGTGGTGGACGTGCAGCGATTCGAGAATCGAGGACTGAACCCCAATGCGCACCGATTCGCGGTGGGGGCGCACGTCAACGAATCCGGCGTCTGGAACCAGGGAATCCGTGGGCTGGTCGACGAGGCGAGGATCCGGCGAGGCCTCACGCCGCTCGAGGAGATGCTCGACCGCCCCTACGACGCGGCCTCCGTCGACGTCGATGGCGACGGTGTTCCGGACGAATGCGGCAAGGCTGGCTGTTCCGGCGATCTCGACGGAGACGGCGTGGTCGGCGGCGGCGATCTCGGGATTCTGTTCGTCCAGTGGGGCGGTCCGGGTTCCGCGGACCTGGATGG
>NHBO02000049.1 GCA_002167845.2 Phycisphaera sp. TMED9
TCACGCCAGTCGACTTCGAAGCTGCAGTTGGCGGGCTTGAATGGTGCGGTCGCGACGCCCGCCTGTTCCACGATCCCCGACCAGGCGCCGTCCGAGCCGAGCTTCGCCCAACTCGCCCCACCCATCGCCAGGATCGCGGCATCATGGACCGTCTCGAACGATCCGTCCGGTGCGTCGAACACCAGGGCGTCGCCCCGCCATCCGGTCCACCGGTGGCGGAGCCGCGGCTGCACGCCGAGCTCGGCCAGACGCCGCAACCACGCACGCAGCAACGGGGATGCCTTGAGCGATTTCGGGAAGACACGTCCGGAGCTGCCCACGAACGTCTCCTGACCCAGGTCCTCGCACCACGCACGCAGCGCTTCGGGCGGAAAGGCCTCGACCATCGAACCGAGCGGCATCCCGCGATACCGGGAGAGGAAGGCCTCCAGCCCTTCGGAGTGCGTCAGGTTCAGGCCGCCGACGCCGGCCATCAGGAGCTTGCGACCGAAGCTCGGCATCCGGTCGTAGACGGTGACGAGGCACCCCGCCTCGGCCAGCGTCTCAGCCGCCATCAGCCCCGCAGGGCCGCCACCGATCACCGCGCATGATTTGGGGACACTCAAAGGAACGTTCCAGGTCTTGTCGTCGAACATCGCTCACTCGAATCGGCGCGAGCGTCCCCGGTGCAACGGACCGGGCCGGGGCGAACTGCATCGATTTCCACGCCCGCGCGTCCCGTTGTTCCGGGTGCGACCCTCGTCATCCAGCCCTCCAGCGCCCGAGTGTCACTCCCCTTCGTCTTCCTGCTCGAAGTCTTCGTGTTCGAAGCCTCCCTGCCCGAAGAACTCGATGTCCAATGATCGGCAATACGCTCGAATGGCTTCCCGATCCTCGATCCATCGTGCTCTGGTCTCCGTCTCCATCGTGTGAAATGGCGCAGACATCTTCAACTCGTCCAGCTTGACGTTGAAGAACTCGGGGACGCATTGTATCGCATGGCATTGGACACACTTGTTTCCCTCCAGATGTTTCGGAATGGTGGCGTGAATCGCCCCGGGTTTCCTGCCCGGTGGAGCGGGGAATTCTTGTCCTATGACGAAGTAGGGCGAATCGACGTCCCCGATGAGCGGCACCAGGGGTTGTTCCGGGTTCTTCGGATCACGCACTTGATCGATCCATGGTGAATGCAGGAACGGATCGGCCATGTGGCACTTCACGCACCCATCTTCGGCGACCACCCTCGGCGGTTGCCACGCCTTGTCGTAGCCAGAATCGTTCGGCGTCGGCAGGCCCTGCCTGGGATCGAAGTCATCCTGAACGGAAAGGAAGCACGTCGCTCCGGTCTTCATGTGGTGACCGATGACACCGAGGCCGCCATCGCGAAAGAAGGTCACGAAGACGACGTCGGGGTCGGTCGACCCATCCGCCCTTGTTCCCTGATGACGCCCCACCCGGTTGCCGAGCTGGCACGGAGCGCCGAAAGCCGCCGGCTTGTCGCAGGACTTCAGGTTCTTCCCGATGTTCTCGGCCGTGACGATCACGCGCTTGCCGTCCCGAGTGATCGGAATCTCGATCGCATCCTCGTATCGGAACTTCGGAAACGGGCCAAGGTGCTTCTCGCATTCGCGTGCGTACATGAGTGCGGTACGTGCTGAAGTTCCCTCCGGTGCGGCCTGGGCGGTCAGCAGATACGACAAGGCCGGTATCGACAGGACGGCCAGGACGACGAGGTGTCTGCATCGCATCGCTTTCTGCTCCTCCGCATTCAGATGGTCGGGATGGTCAGGGGCCATGCAAAAAGCGACTCGCACTTGCATGCAAGCCCCTTTGAGACAAGGAATAGTGCTGAGCCAACACGTTATGGGACGCCGTTCTGGGGTCAAGTCAGCGAGGCGAGTTGCTCCGCAACGCCGTCAAGTTCAGAAACGGCGGGTTGTTATGACAACGAGACCGTCTTGAATATCAAGAATCGATAAAAGTAATGGCGCCCCGGAGGGGGGGGTTGGTACCTTATTGATTCAACGTTTGTTTTTTTACAAGCGATCACCGCAACGAGGAGAATCTAAGACATGAAATCACTGAAGCCCCTTACTTCTTTCGCGACCGCACTGGCGGCTGCCCTGTTCACCGTGGGGACGGCCACAGCCGACATGCTCATCTATGAAAACATCAACGTCGGCCGAGGAGAGATCAACGGCAACCCTTTGTTTGCTCAAACCGCCACGGTGGCGATCGAGTTTGACGGCGGCCTTACCGCTTTCGCGTCCGACGGCCACACTGCCTTTGATCTGGGTGTGTTGACTTCTGCGACCTACACGTTCTCCGGGGCTGGCGCGTTTACCGTTGATGCACCCCAGGACAACCTGTACTTCGGGACATCCGCTTTTGGCTGGGACCTTGCCTTCTGGGATATGATCAACTTCGATATTTTCATGGCGAGTGGGACGACCGCCGGAAGCGCCGGGCTGAATCCTCTCGTTGGAGAGACAATGGCCCAGATGTTCGCTCGCTTGGGTGACGGCTCGAGCATCTCCTTCGTACAGGACATTCCCTTCCAGATGTTGAACCCAGGGATTGGCGGGCTCAATGGCGGGCTGGACTTCGTGACTGACAACATCGAAGGCAACGCGGGGAGCGAAGTGACGCTGACCTACATCCCGAGCCCGGGCGCGGTGGCGGCATTCGGCCTCTTCGGCCTGTTCGGCTCCCGCAGGCGTCGCTCCGCCTGACGGACAGACAATACGAAATTGAAACAACCGACCGGTCGCCGCAGGGCGACCGGTTTTTGCATCTTGCCAAGAGAAGGGAGCGTTTCCGGCCCAGAACGAAACAACCCTCTCCGGTCACGAAGAGGGTTGGCTTCGGTATGAAGAGCGGGGGACAGGACTCACTTCGCCCGCCTCCGGCACGCACCGCGTCATAGGTCATCTACATGTCGGACAACGGCGGAGGTAGGCGCGGACCATTGTCCGGAGGCAAGCGGGCGCTGAAGGAAGGTGGAATTCGGGTGCCGTTCATCGTGCGCGACCCGGGAGTCAAGGCCGGTTCATGGCGCCATGCGCCCATCGTCGGCTACGACCTCTTTCCGACCTGTCCCGAGTGGGCCGGCGTGCAGGAGATTCCCGATCCTCTCGAGGGCGGGAGCATCGCGTCGTTGCTCGGCGGAGACGGCGGCCGAGTGCGTCGCGCGACCGAGGAGCTCGTCTCTCACTTCCCGCACTACCAGAACGGCGCTGGCCCGCACTCGGCCATCTACGTCGGCGAACACAGGCTCATCAAGTTTCATGAGACTGGAGGTATCGCGCTGTATGACCTCGCCGTCGATATTGCGGAGCGCGACGATCTACATGGTGACATGCCCGATGTTGTCACCGAGTTGGAGCGCCAGCTTGACGACTACCTGGCGGGCGTCGACGCGGCGATGCCCATGATCAACGACCGATACGACCCCGAACGGGCGACGGCAACTCGACGCGACGGCCGGCGAAGGCGTCGGTGATCGGCCTCCACGACTCAGGAGTCTGAGACAGAATCCGTGCACCACCCGGTCGCGCGGCATAGAGAGACTGTAAAGCCCCAGTGTGTTCAGGCGTCCCGTCGACTCCCGCTCGAGTCGATCAACCCGCCGAGCCCCCTTCCGGCACGGTCGCCCAATCGGCCACGACGGGGTTGCGGGCGGTCCATCGCGCACAACAAACCCCAGAGTCTCGGTGACCCTGGGGTTATGTGAATCGCGGGGACAGGATGAACGAGCACGCCTTCGGCCACGAACTCCTGCGAGCTGTCCGGCTTCGCCGTCCACGGTCGCAGGTTCGACTCCTGTCCCAACCCCCGATATTCGATCGACCAAAAACAAAGCCGCGTCGGACACGTGGTCCGACGCGGCTTTCAGTAGCGGGGACAGGATTCGAACCTGCGACCTCCGGGTTATGAGCCCGACGAGCTACCAGACTGCTCTACCCCGCAATAAGGTTTGTTGAGCGATCGGAAAGGGTAGATCGGTCCGGATGCACTGTCAAGGCATCCAAGGATCGACCCCCTTTCTCAGGCCTTGCCGTCCTTTTCAGCCATCATGGCGATCATGTCGAGGCAGCGATTGGCGTAGCCGGCCTCGTTGTCGTACCAGCTGACGACCTTGAAGAAGCGATCATTGAGCCCGATTCCGGCCCCGGCGTCGAAGATCGAACTGTGGGTGTCGCCGATGAAGTCGCTCGAGACGACTTCGTCCTCGGTGTAGGCGAGATACCCCTTCATCGGTCCGTTCGCCGCCGCCTTCATCGCCTCGTTGATCTCCTCGAGACTCGTGCTCTTGGAAGTCCGGAAGGTCAGATCGACACAACTGACGTTGGGCGTCGGCACGCGGAAGGCCATGCCGGTGAGCTTGCCCTTGATCTCCGGGATGCAGAGGGCGACCGCCTTGGCGGCGCCGGTGCTCGCGGGAATGATGTTCATGTAGCCGTTCCGGCCCCCCCGCCAGTCCTTCTTGCTCGGACCGTCCTGCGTGGGCTGGGTCGCGGTCACCGCGTGCACCGTGGTCATCAGGCCTTCGTCGATGCCGAACGTGTCGTTGAGCACCTTGGTGATCGGCGCGAGGCAGTTCGTGGTGCAACTCGCATTCGACACCACCAGGTCGGTGGTCGGCACGTAGTTCTCGTGGTTGACTCCGAAGACCATCGTCTTGACGGTATCGGGCGTCTTGGTCGGGGCGGAGATCACGACCCGCTTGCACCCGGCCGTGATGTGCTTCGCGGCATCGTCGCCGGTCGTGAAGAGTCCGGTCGATTCGATGACGTAGTCGACGTCCATCTCACCCCAGGGCAGCGCTGCGGGATCGCGTTCGCTGGTGCAGCGCGTCGACTGGCCGTGGCACTCGAAACCGGCATCGGTGGCGGTGGCCGGATGCTCGAACCGACCGTGCACCGTGTCGTGATTCAACAGATAGGCGAGGTTGTCCGATGGCACGAGGTCGTTGACCCCGACGAACTCAAAGCCTCCACGCCGGATGCCCGCGCGATAGACGAGGCGACCGATGCGACCGAAACCGTTGATACCGACTCGAATGGCCATTGACCGAGNTCCTTCCGGGAGAGGATTGCACGCCTGCTCTGGANCCGCGAATCATTCCGCGGGGAGCACGCCGAAGACCGGCCAAGATACCGAAGCCCGCCGATTCATGCCTCCCGTGAGTCTCGGAGGGCGGCCCCGCGAGGTCGATTTCCGGCTCGGCCGATCAGAGATCGCGGAATCCGCGATCGGTCACTCGATCGGTCATCGACCCGAAGCCGCTTCACGACGTTTCCGCCGCATCTCGGAACGGAGCACCATCTCGTAGACCGGGGGAAGAAGCTCGAAGACTCCGGCCGAGAGTCGACCCACCGGCGATGTCCAGACTTCGGCCCGCGGCCGCTGCAGACACTTCACCACGGCTCTCGCCACCACGTCCGCCGACTGCACGAACATCCGTGGCACATGGGTCGGAACACCATCCTGGACCATCGGCCCGTGACCTTCGCCGCTCTCCTTCTTCGCGACGTCGAAGAACTCGGTCCGCGTGGTGACCGGGTGAACGCTCGAGACCGCGATGCCGTCATCGTGCAGTTCGCATCGCATGGATCGGCAGACATGGGTGAGGGCCGCCTTCGTGGCTGAATACAGCCCGTAGTCNGGCAACGTGAACTTCCCGAGGATGCTCGCGCACCCGAANAGGTGGCCGGGCCGGCCTTCCGCGCGGAGCCTCAGGCCCGTCGCCCGCATCAGGTCGACGGCCGCCACGAGATTCACGTCGAAGATCCGCCGAATCTCGGTGGGGCTCGCTTCGAGCACGGGCTTCTCGATTCCGTATCCCGCGTTCGCGAAGACCGCATCAGTACCACCGAACGCCTCGTCCATCGCGTTCAACAGCGACTCGCTCGCCCCCGGGGCCACGACGTCGCCCACTCGCATCGACGCCGTTCCACCCGCCGCCTCGATCTCCCCGACGACCTTCTCGAGCGGCCCCGTCCGCCGGCCGGAAAGCATCACCTGCATGCCGGCCTCGGCGCAGGCTCGTGCCGTCGCGGCACCGATGCCCGTCCCACCGCCGGTGATGAGAATTCGTTTTCCGTGGAGTTGTCGGCCGAGACCTGGTTTCATCNCGTGACTTCGGTTTCCGGAGGCTGAATCTCGCGGTCAGGATCGGACCGTGAAACGAATGGCGAAGGTGGCTTGGAACACGGTACCCGCGGGAACGATCGTCGCCACGCCGTCGGACAACGCCGCCGTCGGCGCCAGCATCGGTTCGAAGCACATGAAATCCGCATCCTCCGGCGAGTACAACTGCAACCACGGCCAATTGGAGTCCGCTTCGAATTCGATCCGTCCGCCGTCCGGGCTCGAAATCGCGCAGGTCCACCCATCCTCCGGAGCCCGATGCAGGTCGTCGAAGGTGCGGGATCCCAACGGACCGGAGGGATCGATGGGAGCTCCCGAAACGAGATCTCCAAGATCATTCCGTCTTGGGAGNCCGCGATCATCGAGNTCGATCGGGCGAAGCATCGGTGTTTCGACCCGCAGNTCGGCNTGTGACCCGGCGCCGGGGGCCAGATATGGNTGCCACCCCGCCCCCAATGGNACGGCCAGGGCCCCCGATTCCACTTCATACCGACAGGNCGCTTCCAGCCCGCCCTCGATCGATCGAAACGACCAGCGAATTCGAAGATGATGCGGGAACGGGAACGCCGCCATCANTTCGGGACGGGANGACCANTCCACTCGCCCCTCGATCCAGCTTTCATCACCTTCCGTTCCGTGATCNAGCTCCCANGCATCGAAACGCAGCAGAAGGCCGTGCATCGGGAGTCCGTTCCCGTCCCGCTTGAGATCCGGAACCGCGGCAAGATCGACGGTGACCCCGTCCTCNCGGAAGACATCTCCACGAAGCCGNTTCGCCCAGGGGTGCANCAACGGGACNCCTCCCGTCTTCTGCGTGGGCATGAAGGCGTCGAGGNCCATCGGNAGACGGAGCATCTCTCGA
Source organism: Phycisphaera sp. TMED9 (assembly GCA_002167845.2). Lineage (GTDB taxonomy): Bacteria > Planctomycetota > Phycisphaerae > Phycisphaerales > SM1A02 > UBA12014. The sequence goes on from NHBO02000049.1 coordinate 6,995, forward strand.
NCGTGGATGNCGACCGAAACNAGGTTCATTCCCGCNGCCGGAACCACCACCGCCCGNNTTCCNGNGGCGTCCNGAAGTTCGAATCGCTCGGGATTCCGGGAATCCGCNGGGCATCGTTTGAATCGCATCGGTACTCTCCTCTGGACCTGCCNCACTCGCAGCCNCACCCGGATTCCACCGCATGCCGATGAAANGTCCGACCATNCCNNAACAATGGTACGAAGAGCTCGGCCTCGGCGTCCGACGTCTCAACCCACCCGGTGTGGACTTCACCTGGATCGATCTCCTTGCGTCGGCGACCACCGATGAATCCATCGACCAGCACGCTCGTGATCTGGGAATTCCNNCGGAGTTTCTCGAGTCGCTTCACGAACGCGGATTTGAAAGCGGGCGAAGGCGGCTCGCGGAGTGGACNCTGCTGCGTCTCGAACTTCCCGCGGAGGTCCTCACGGAGACGGACGAGGACTACGACCTGATCATCGCCTTCTCGGAACGCTCGATGCTCACCCTCCGACACGGCGACCTGGGCGTGGTCGAGACCGCGTGCGATGCGATCGCCCAGAGCGGATCCAACGCGAGAACCCCACTGGGTGCGGCCTGTGAACTCATGGATGAGTTTCTCGATCGCGTCCCACCGACCATTCGACGCATCGCCGTGGTGCTCGACGGCACGGAGGCCGAACGAGGAAACAGGCGAACTGGTCGCATCGAGACGATCAATCAGATTCGCCAGGTGCTGCTCCGGCTCGATCGGCACCTCGACCCGGTTCAGACCTTGCTGCAACGGTGCATCATCGATTTCAGCACCGCAGAGGACAGCCGCGACCTCGCGTCACTCCGAGGNCTGCAGGAACGAAGCGGTTGGATCGAACATCGGATCGATGCCCAGCTGGAACGGGCGCGAATCCTCTCCGAACAGGATCACATCAGAGCGATGGACGATATGAGCGGGTCGATGTACCGCTTGAGCTGGATCGCGACCATTTTTCTTCCCCTCACCTTCATCACGGGTCTTCTCGGGATCAACGTGAAGGGAATTCCGTTCGCCGACGACTCCGGCGCGTTCTGGCTGGTCTGCGGAATCCTTGGAATCATCGCACTCGCAACCATCATCATCCTCGTCCTCTTCATTCAACTCGGCCGAACACATGAAAAGGTCGGCCTGAATGACAATGCCGACGTCCCGAGTGGGACGAGTGGCGAGACACCGATTCGAAAGACACGCTCATGACCAACCCCACTTCCCGATTCGATTCTTCGAGCATCCGGACCATCGGGATGGTGCATCTCCGACCGCTTCCCGGAACCCCGCGGAACTCGCAGTCGATCGATGCGATCGTCGCCACCGCGGTTCGAGAGGGAAAGATGCTCAGCGAGGCCGGATTCGATGCGNTCCTCGTCGAGAACATGCACGATCTTCCCTACCTGCTTCGAACCGTCGGCCCGGAGATCGTCGCTTCCATGGCGATCGCGACAAGAGCCGTCGTCGATGCCGTGGATGTGCCGGTCGGCGTCCAGGTTCTGGCCGGGGCGAATCGGGNGGCGATCTCGGTCGCTCATGCCGCCGGGGCCGACTTCATTCGGGCGGAAGGCTTCGCCTACGCCTCCGTCGCCGACGAGGGGATCTTCGCCGAAGCGGACGCGGGNCCCCTGCTTCGATTCCGACGCACCATCGGCGCGGAGCACATCGCCATCTGGGCCGATGTCCGCAAGAAGCACTCCGCCCACGCGCTGACCGCCGATCTTTCGATGGCGGACCTCGTTTCGGGAACGCACTTCGCNGGCGCCGATGCGATCATCATCACTGGCGCTCACACCGGATCCCCCGCTTCCGAAACCGACATCGATGCCGCCCGAGCAGCTTCTCCACTTCCGGTGATGGTCGGGAGCGGCGTCACCTCGGANTCCCTGCCCGACCTGCGGAATCGNGCCNACGGCGTGATCGTCGGCTCTGCGCTCAAGATCGACGGCCACTGGGAGAACGAACTCGACCCGGAGCGGATCCGTCGAGTCATCGAGGCGNGGAATGNCGGCTGANGGCGGTGATCTTCAAGTCCGGCCTCGACACGTACTCCTCGGGGATTCGATCGTCCCCGCCGACGACGCCCGGATCTCGCCCTTCGACCGGGGATTTCTCTTCGGCGACGGCGTCTACGAAATGGTCCGGGTCTTCGATCGGGTCCCGCTCTCCATTCATGCCCACCAGGAACGTCTGGCCACGAGTCTTTCCGAAATCGGAATCTCCGGCTTCGATGCTCGCCGGTATTCGAGCATCGTCGNCCGGCTCCTGGACGCCGAAGATCTTCGTGATGCCTGCGTCTATCTCCAGATCACGCGTGGGTGTGAGATTCCCCGCCGACACGTGCCGACGCCCGGGCTCGCCCCCACCGTCTTCGCGTATGCGGTCCCGAGCCCACCACTCGCGGAACTCGATGAACCGACCGCCACCACGGCGATTCTTCGCCCTGACGATCGGTGGGACCGGTGTGATCTGAAGACGATCGGCCTGCTTCCGAACGTGATGGCGGCGGCGATGGCGGCCGACGCCGGATCGACCGAAGCCATCCTGCATCGCGATGGCGTGATCTCGGAGGGCTCGCATTCAAACGTGCTGGCCTGCATCGAAGGCCGCATCATCACACCCCGGGCCGGGGCCTTCCGCGGAATTCTGCCTGGAACCATGCTGGCCCTCGCCATCGAATCCGCCCAAGCGGCGGGTATTCCACTCGAATGCNGATCGCTTCCCGCGAGTGATCTGCTCCGAGCCNACGAAGTCGCCATCACCTCCAGTCGCCGGATCCTGCACTCGGTCTCCTCCATCGACGGCCGAACTCTTCCGGGNGGGCCGGTGTTCGCCCGCCTCTTCGATAGAATGGTGGCCTCGATCGCGACTGCGGTCGCCGGCGAGCCCACCGCGGCTGCTCGCTGAAACCGTCCGCGTCGCGGTCGCCGCACCGCTCGACTGGAATCCCGAGATGTCCTCCGCGCTCGCCGTCTCGATCGGAAATACTCGAACCCAGATCGGTCGAATCGTCGACGGAACGGTCCAGGAATACGCGACCGTGTCCTCCGACACTCCGACCGAGGCCCTTGAACAACTCGTCGCGTGGTCGAAAGACATCGACAAGGATGAACGCATCGTCCTGCTCGCCTCGGTCCGCGCGGACACCGCGGACGCGATGCGGTCTCTCGTCGTCGATCAGATCGGGGCCGAGATCATCGAGCTTGAGCAGGATCTTCCGGTCCCGATCGGACGAGCCCTCGACTCGGAATCGATCGTCGGCGTGGACCGCTTGCTGGCCGCCGCGGCCGTCTGGAACGAACTCAAGCAGGCGTGCATCATCGTCGACGTCGGGACCGCGGTGACCGTGGACTTCGTCGATGGCGAAGGCGTCTTCCAAGGTGGTGCCATCATGCCCGGCACCCGAGCGATGCTGGATTCACTCACCGACTCCGCCGACCTCCTTCCCTCGATCGACTACCGCCGCCCCGACGGCGAACCCTTCGGCCGGAACACCACCGAAGCGATGCTGCGAGGCGTGCACAATGCGATTCACGGGGGTGTCTGGAAACTGGTCGAGAACTACGCGCTCTTCTACGGAGGATTCCCGCTGGTCATCGCGACCGGTGGAGATGCGGAATCGATCTTCACCGATGATGAACTGATCAGCCGCATCGTGCCGGATCTCGCGCTCCGAGGCTGTGCGGTCGCGTATCGCACCGCCACCGAAGATTCGAACTCGTGAGTCTCGATGGCCGGGTTCGCGCGTGGGAGGCGTCGGCCCCCGGTCGAGGCGGCGTCTCGATCATCGATCTCGAGTCATCCGACCCCGCGGATCTGGACCAGATTCTCGAGTCGGTCGCCGGTACCGGTCCCTTCGATGCCACTTCCCTTCACCATCGAAGACTTGCGGACATCGACGACGGCGTCGTGGCCCGAATCACCTTGAATCACGCCCAGTTGATGCCGCATGGTGGCCCGGCGGTGGTGCGTCGATTGGCCTCGGCATTGAGTGGACACGGCGTGCAGTGGTGTTCGAGACCACCATCCGGCACTCGACCGGAAGCCCTTGATCGAACCGACGCGGCGGTGATCGATGCCGTCACGAGGGCCGCGAGTCCGGCGGCCATTCCCCTGCTGCTGCGACAGGCCAGCGGGCCGTCCACCGGAAGCACACCTCCCTCGCAAGAAGAGTCGGCCGTCGGAAAACGACTGAACCGGCTGCTCACTCCGGCGATCGTCGCCTGCATCGGCGCCCCGAATGCCGGAAAGAGCTCCCTCCTGAATGCGCTTCATCGATCCTCCGCCGCCATCGTCTCGGCCTCTCCGGGAACCACTCGAGACCGAGTCTCCGCGATGCTGGACCTCGATGGCATCGTGATCGAGTGGCTCGACATGCCCGGTCTTCGGAAAAGCGAGGATCCCATCGAGCAAGCGGCGATCGACGCCGGCCTGATCGCGATCCGGGAAGCCACGTTGGTGATCCATTTGACCGCACCCGACGTTGCGGATGCCGAGTTTCCCGAGGAGCTCCGGCCCGCGGAGGGAGTTCTCACGGTACGCAACAAGATCGATCTCCTCGACCGGAGCGATCCGGTCGGACTCCCCGAGGATCANTTGGGAATCAGCGCCAGGAGCGGCGAGGGAATCGTCGAACTCGCGCAAGCCATCCGCCGCCGCATCGTGCGAGATGCGGACCTGAACTTCGATGGTCGGTGGCACTTCGAGTCGGAGTGACTCGATTCGGGTTCGCGGTTTCGATCAGAGGCCGACGGTGGCGTACCCCGAATCGACGTAGATGCACTGCCCGGTCATCCCGCTCGAAAGTCCGCTCAGCAGGAATGCGGCGCAGTCGCCCACTTCGCGCCCTTCGATGTTCCGCTTCAAGGGAGCCTTCTTTTCGACCCAGTCGAGGATCTCGCCGAAACCACCGACCGCCATGGCACTCATGGTTCGGAGCGGTCCACCCGAGATGCAGTTGACGCGAATCTCCTTCTCGCCCAGTTCGAGCGCGAGATATCGGGTGGTGGCTTCGAGAGCCGCCTTGGCGACGCCCATCACGTTGTAACCGGGGACCGCCTTGTCGGAGCCGTAGTAGCTCAACGCGATCATCGATCCTCCGTCGGTCATGAGCGGCGCGGCGTGGTTGGCCATCGCCGCGTANGTGTAGGCGGAAATGTCCATCGCCTGCGTGAAGACCTCACGCGGCGTCGAAGTGAACTTTCCGGGCTGCAGCCAGTCCTTGTCCGCATAGGCGATCGAGTGAACGAGGAAGTCGATCTTGCCGAACTCGTCACCGATCTGCTTGAACACCTCGGCGATGTCTTCATCGCTTCCCGCGTTCAGGGGACGAAGCCACGGATCGGTGACACCCAGGGCGTCGATCGACCTTCGGACCCGTCGTTCCATCTTGTCTCCGGGCAGATGAGTGAAGAGACACTCCGCGCCCTCACGAATGAGACTCTCGGCGATCGAATACGCAAAACTGCGCTCGTTCGCGATGCCGACGATCAATCCACGCTTGCCTTCCATGAAGCCCATGGGACGATTCCTTGATTGCGGGTTGCTGCTCGATTCGAATCCGGACCCGACCCGGTCACGCCGGAGGCCCTCGGCGATTCCGGGGTTGAGAAGGTACCTCGGAATGCGCCGCCTCGCGTGGTGCGACCGGATTCCTCAGGAATCCGCAAGATTCCCGGGGTCCCGACCGCCTCGGACGGGACGCCTTCACGCCGCCCACGCTACACTCCTCGGCCGCGATCCAACCGATCGCGTCAGGAGCGCGCGTAGCTCAATTGGATAGAGCATCGGCCTTCGAAGCCGAGGGTTGGGGGTTCGAGTCCCTCCGCGCGTGTTGAAAGGCCCGACGGCGAGCATCGCCGGCGGGCCTTTCTCGTGCTTGGGCTCTGGAGGACGCGCGGTGGCGTCACTCGGGACGACCGTCGTCCTCTCGATGAAGGCGGCCTTCACCCCATCGAAGATCCAGATTCGCCTTCCCGTTCAGGAATGCTTCCAGCCATTCGCCTGCCGCATCCCATCGCCAGCTGTTCGCGGAGAAGAGCGGTTCCGGCGACTTCCCATCGCACCCGTCGAGGTACCACCGGGCGAGACTCGCCCGACTGGTCAGCAGGTTCGGTGCGATCCCGTCAGCGAGACAACGCAGACTCAAGGCCGACCAGATGGCGTCTATCCGCATTCGTTCCTGGGCGTTTTCATCCCGACTTCGCAGATTCTCAAGGGGCTGAAGCGGTCCATCGACCCCTCGTTTCACCGCGGCGAGGATCCGATCGGCGAACTCGCTGGTGTTCCGTCGCCCGAGATGCCGGCATCGTTGCAGACCTTCCGAATCCTGCGGCTGAAGGCGAGCGATCTCCGCCACCGACTCATCACTCATGGTGACGCGATGGGGAAGATCCTGCTCTCTGGCGAGCTCGTGACGAAGTTCGACGATCTCACGCAACACCGTCGTCGCCCGCGCTTTCAGGCGAGCGCCTCGCGAGATCTTCCGCATCTGCTTCTCGGGATCGAACCCCCCCACGTGCCGACGCCTTGATTCCTCACACTCCTGGATCGCCCAATCGAAGCGACCTCCTTCCTGAAGCAACGCTTTCATGCGGCTCCAGACCAACGGGAGGAATCTGACGTCGTCGGCCGCGTATCGCACCTGCCGTTCGGTGAGAGGGCGGGCATCCCAGTCCGTGAAGGTGTGCCCCTTGGACAAGGAATGCGAGGCGAAGCGTTCGACGGTCTTGGCGAGCGAACTCGGCCACGGCATGTCGAGGAATCCCGCGCAGACCTGCGTATCGACGATGCCCTGAGGTTCCACTCCGAGGAGCCGGCGAACCGGTTCGAGATCCTGAGCACCGTCGTGAACGAGCGTCTCGACTTCCGGGTCCGCGACGAGTTCGAAGATCGGTGCGAGATCCGAGACCTCCAGAGGATCGATCAGGGCGAGTCTCCCGGCACAGGCGACCTGAACCAGGCAGATCCGCGGCAGGAACGTCTCTTCACCGATGAATTCCGTGTCATAGGCGAAACTTCCGGAGGTGCGAATCGCCTCCGCCAGATCCACCAGGTCGGCATCGTCGACCACGAGTTCGGGCCGGCCGGTCACCACCATCGGGTGGTCGGCGATGTCCGCATGTGTGAAGACCTCGGCCTCGGCCTCGGCGTGCATTTGAGATCGCTTGCGACGGCGATAGGTGGTTCGACCGTCGGGTTCCTGATTACTCATTGGTTCAGTCCTGTCTCAAGGCCAGAAGGCCTCGTCCGCACGCTCGATTCGTCCTGACGGTCCGGAACAACACCGGAGCCGGACAGATGAGTGTAACGAGACGAAATCGGTACGATTCCATGGTACAGCCGGTATCGCTCGAACCTTCCTTCTCGTCACGGATTCAGACCATGCCTTGCAGAACAGCCCTTCGACCTCTGGCCAAGAGGGCCACATTCCTCCTGCCCTGCCTGACCTTGCTCGGATTTCTGCTTGCGTCCTCGGCGACCTCCCTCGCCGCGACCCGGGCACCACGGGCGACGGACGGCGCTCCGAGCGAAACTCCTTCGACGTCCTCGGAACCACTGCGGTTTCTCTTGATCCCGGTCACGGGCCTGATCGGCGTGGATGTGAAGAGCACCGGCGTCGAGGAAGCCATTCAACTCGCCCAATCCCAGTCCTGGGAAGCAGTGATCTTCGAGATCGACTCCACCATGGGACTCCTGGACGAAGGGCTCGCCATGGCGGGCCGGATCCGGCTGGCCGCGCCGAATCTCCGAACCATCGCACTGGTGCGCCGGGTCGGGGGCGCGGCCATTCCCGTTCTCTTCGCCTGTGAAGAGTGGCTGGTGATCGATGAGTTCGAGATCGAGGAGGAGGTCCAGTACGCCCCGTCGATCACCTCCGTGCTGGGCACGGATCGGACCGTCATTCAGACGTTGCCGACCTGGGGTGGATCGGCAGACTCCGTCTCCGCGGATCTCACCGCCCTCCGGACCGCGGCACGCCGATCGATCCCGGCCTCGGCCTCGAAGACGACCCGCGCCGCACGCAACGCCCTTCTCGACGCCCTCGTCGATCCCGCCCTCGATCTCCAGATGGGTGCCGACGGCGAACTCTCCACGACATCCCGGGGCGGCGACCGGAAGAACGTCCCGGAGAACGTGATCGCGGTGAGCGATCTCGGGCCCGGGATCACCGCCATCGATCTTGAACGAACGAATCTCTCCAGAACCGTGGCGATCGGCCTCGAGCCGCTCCGCCTCGCGCTCGGCGTGGACACGGTCGAACCGCAAGGTGATCCCGGTGTGCTGCTGATCCGGGCGGATGCGGAAGAATTCGGAAATCGCCGCGCGATGCTCGGCAATCGCATCGACAGCCTGTTCTCCGCGCTCGACGGAATCGATTCGTTGTCGTCCAGTCTTCCCTGGTCGATGGAACGCGCCCGCCTCGTCGATCCGACCAGTCCGCGACTCCGTGATCGGTATCCGATGGTTCACATCGAGGGTCGCTGGGAACTGGCGCCCGACGGAATCAAAGCATGGAACGCCGCCTGCGATCGCGCCATTCGACGTTGGACCGGAGTCGGCATCACGTTCCGCGAACTGAACGGCCTGGTGTCTCATGCCGAAACGCTCCTCCAGGAGATCCGCGAACTGACTCCGATTCCAGAAGACATCGACCG
>NHBO02000050.1 GCA_002167845.2 Phycisphaera sp. TMED9
TGGGCTGGTGATCTCCTGATCACGATCGTCGACCCCAACGGCAATGGCATCGAATTCGGCGGGTACAACCTGTCCTTCGGTTACACCTATGCCGGTGACTTCGACTCCTCGTTCGACACCTCGACGAGCGGTGCGTACGCCTTCAACCAGTCGCTCGAGGCCTTCGGTCTCAATGGCTCGGGCACCTGGACCATCGGTTTCTATGACGGTTACACCGGCGGTGCCGAAACCGACAACTGGACCGGCGTCCTCAACCTTGAGGGGCTCGCTATTCCAGCTCCAGGCGCTCTTGCGTTGCTCGGCGTTGCCGGACTCGCAGGTCGTCGTCGCCGCGGCTGATCCCCGCACGACAGTAGTATTTAGGGCACACATCCCGTCGATCTCTGGCTTCTGCCAGAGATCGACGGTCTTTTTTTTGAAATCGCATGGGTGGTGGGGCAAGCCGCCCATCAGACTGCAGCGGCCCACCAATCCGGATGGGTCATGGCCGAGCTCATCCGCCGCTGGTCGTCACTCCGCCACAGGTCTCTCGACGTCACCACAACCACCGCCGCCAGGCGTCTCGATCAAAAGCCGATCGCCCACCGCGAGTTCGAACGCGCTGATTCCCGGAAGCACATCGACCTCGCCGCCGTGCCGGAGAATTCTCGCCTCGCCGCACCTTCCCGGCATTCCAGAATGAAGCCCGTAGGGAGGCTCAAGACGATGCTGCGAGAGAAGCGAGCCCGTGAGCGGGGTCAACGCCGTGAGCACTCTCCGAACCCCGTCGCCTCCGTCATGCACACCCTTCCCGCCCGAGCCTCTGCGGATTTCAAATCGTTCCAGCCTGACCGGATAACGATGCTCGAGCACTTCCGGGTCCGTCAGGCGGGTATTGGTCATGTGACTGTGAACGGCATCGCATCCGCAAAAACCGTCGCCCGCCCCGGTGCCGCCGCAAATGGTTTCGTAGTACCCGAATCGCTCGTTTCCGAGAAGCAGGTTGTTCATGGTTCCCTGGCTGCAGGCCACGATCTCGAAGGCTTTCAACAGCGTATCGACGACCCGTTGGCTGGTTTCCGTGTTCCCGATCGCCACGGCGGGATCGTGGGTCGGGTCTCCGCTGAACGACGGATTCAAGAAGCCTCGTGGACACACCAGGTCGACCGCATCGATGGCGCCTTCATTGAGCGGAATGTCTTCGCCCGCCACCACCCTCAACACATAGAGCACCGCCGCCCGAACCACGGCGAGGGGCGCATTGAGGTTTCCCGCATGCTCTCCACCCGAACCTGTGAAGTCGATGTGAAGCCGGCCGGACCGTGATCGAACTCGCACCGCGATGGGCGTCCCATCATCAAGCCGTTCCATGACCCGGCGATCCATGCCTTCGAGACGTTCTCCGAGCCGTTGGATGGAACCACCGCATCGATCCCGAAGGGAATCAAGGTCGGAAGCGAACCTCGCCGCCCCGACCATTGAAAACAGAACGGCGAGCCGCTCGGCTCCGAGTTGATTGGCCGCCAGTTGCCCGGCGAGATCGGCCAGATTGTCGGCGACCGCCCGCGATGGAAAAGGCGCATTCACCAGCAGGCGCTCAAACGCATCGAACCGAGGAATTCCCCGCTCGACGATCTTCATCGGTGCGATCACCACACCCTCTTCGATCAGATGCTTCGCATCGGGTGGCATGGACCCCGGTCGAGTGCCACCGATTTCCGCATGATGAGCACGATTCACGGCGTAGGCGAAGCACTTGCCTCCGCTGTCGAAGACCGGCGTGACCGCCGTGAGATCGGGCAGGTGAGAACCGCCGAATCCCGGGTGGTTCACGATGGCGACATCTCCCGGATGCAGATCCAGCTCGGCGGTGACCGCCCGAACGCAGTCGCCGAGGGCACCGAGATGGACNGGNTGGTGAGGCGCGTTGACGACCAGGCGGCCNTCNGAATCNACGATNCCACAGGAATAGTCGAGTCGTTCCTTCACATTCACACTGAGCGCCGTCCGGCGAAGGGTCTCGCCCATGTCCCGAGCGATCGACTCCAGGCGGCAGGCCATGATCTCCGACGCTGCCGCACCTTCAATCCCGACCACATTGACTTCCTCCCGATCCAATGCGATCGACCCGGAATCGTCCACGGTCGCGAACCAACCTGCGGCCACGTGAATGGTGCTGGTGTCGTCGGCGATCACCGCGGGCCCGTGCACGACTTCGCCGGCCGGGAGCGATTCTCGATCGATCGAGCGGCCGACGGCGACGCGTTGATCCGGGCTCCGCCGGTNCCGGTCCATCGGTGGCGGGCCGTCGCCCGACGCATCTCCCGCGAAGACCCGGATCGAGGCCAGTTCCACCGGACGGTCGGGGGGATGGTGCCCATAGAGCCGTTGATACGCGTCGCCGAACATCCGTTGCAGAACCGCCGGCACCAACTGCTCGGACGAGGGCTTGAGATCAAGATCAATGGTCGAATCCTGCCCGAGGAGGCGACAACGAAACTGGCGGCGCCGGATCACCGGCTGATCGACCCCNGCGGTTCCTGCTGTTTCGACCGCTTGGCGTTCGACGTCGGCCAGAAGCACTGCTGGGTCAACGTCGGCCAACGGCCGAAGCACCGCGGACTCCACTGCCCGTTCGCGCACCGCCACGTGGAGCCCGACCGCACTCAACAATCCTCCATCCGACGGAATGATCACCTTCGTCATTCCAAGTCGAGCCGCGACCCCGCAGGCATGCTGACCGCCCGCGCCGCCGAATGCCACCAGGGTGTGCTCCATCGGATCCGCNCCTTGACGGGTCGTCACCGTCCGGATCGCTTCGGCCATNCGNTCNTCAGCGAGCGCCACGAATCCATCGAGAAGATCCTGCCTCGACCGGCCGGTGGCTCCTGAGATTTCGGCCAACGCNGCGTCGGCATGTTCGAGGATCAACGGAACCCCGAATCGCGCGGGATCGGCTCGGCCGAGAAGGAGATTGACATCCGTGACCGTCAAGGGGCCACCGGCACCGAAGCATGCCGGCCCCGGCGCCGCCCCCGCGGATTCGGGTCCGACTTCGAGCCGGCCTTCGACGACCCGACAGACCGACCCACCGCCCGCCGCGATCGTGTGCAGGTCGACGCAGGGAGTTCGCACCGTCGCACTTCCAACCCGCGTGACGTCGCGGAGGTCGGCCATGCCCTCCGCCCGCCCCACGTCGGTACTGGTGCCACCCATGTCGAATCCCACGATGCGATGGGCGTCGCTTCTGGCGGCCNTGGCGATCGCGCCGACCACACCGGCTGCCGGACCGCTGAGCAGGCTCTCCGACGGTCGATAGTCCGAGGCATCAACCAATCCGCCACCGCTGGTCATCGCGAGGACCTGGCTCGCGGAACGATCGAGCCCCAGATCATCGATGAACGCCCGCATCACCGGCGCCAGTGCGGCGTCAGCGACGACGGTGCGAACTCTCGGAACCATGCGTATGTCCGGAGAACAGGTCGAGCCCACCGACAGTCGCACCCCGGGAAACCGCCGCGAGATCGCGGCCGCGAGCCGGGTCTCATGAACAGGATTCCGCCAGGCGTGGAGAAGGCAAAGGGCGATGGCATCGAACCCGCCCGCCGCCGCATCCATTCGAGTCTCCAACCGCGCGAGAACCTCGGCGACGTCAAGCGGCACGAGTTCATTTCCCTCGGCATCAAGCCGAGCTTCGATGCCCAGCACCGCGGTCGGTTCGAGGCGGGGTGGACGGACATCGAGATCGAAGAGGTCCGGGCGACTCTGATCGCCGATCACCGCGAGGTCCTCCAGTCCTTCGTTGGTGATGAGCAGGACTCGGCCGGTGGCACCGACCAGCAACGCATTGGTCGCACGAGTCGTGGCGATCCGAAGATCAATGGGCGGGAGGTCGGCGCCGATCGGAGTCCCGGTGGCCAGGTGCATCGCCAGCCGGGGCGCATCCATGCCGGGATCGACCTCGACGGCGGGCCGATCTCCGGTGGCTTCCAGATNTCCTTCGACGCCCGCATTGGACGAAAGCCGCCCGATCATCCTGCCGTCGACGAGTTGCCGGACGGCGGCGCCTGCCAGAAGTTCGAGCCCTCGTGGGCCTCGAATGCAACCATCTTCGAGNCGGCCTCTCAGACGCCCGGAACTCAGGACCTTCACCCGGACCGACCGGCCACCACTGCCAACCGGAGGGATCGCCAGACAATCGGTGAAGGTTCCGCCAGTATCGATCCGGATTCGCCAACTCCGGGACATCGAATCGGGCGCGTTCCGAAGTGTCGATCCTGGATCCATATCCTCACGATATCCGCGATTCGGACGCCACCCATCGGTCGGGACGGCGTGAGAGCGGACATTGCATGCCAAGTCCGAATCTCCCAAGTCCGCCGCCGTGTCGAACCGACTATCCTCGACAGGTCAGGTTTTTCTTTCTTCTGGAGTCTGGNCGATGCCGATTCTCAAGACCGTGATCGCGATTGCGGTCATTCCAGCCGTCGCGACGGGATACGTGGCCGTGATGGGCACCACCGGGGCGTGTGCAACCTGCGCTTCCATCGTCTCGATGGTCACCGGCGCGGAGTGCACCGATCCTGAGACCGCCGCCGTCTCGACCCCGATGGCCGAACCGGCCAGCAGCTCGAGGACCGTCGCCCAAGGCATGTTCACGGTGCCGCTGATCGACCTCGAGGGAAACGAAACAACCCTCGGGGCATATGCCGGAAAGCCGATGCTCATCGAGGTCTGGGCCACCTGGTGCGGCCCCTGCAAGAAGGTCCGTTCCATTCTCAAGGAACATCATCGCGAACTTGCGGACATCGCCACCGTCGTCGGCGTCAGCGTCGACCAGGGCGGCGCCGCGGCAGTCACTCGGTATCTCGAGAAGTCGCCGAGCCCCGGGGTGATCGAATTCATGGTCACGCCGCAGTTCAGGGCGGCGATCGCACCGTTCGATACCCAGAACACCATTCCGAAACTTCTCTACGTCCGTCCGGATGGCCAGGTTTCCAACCTCTCCTATGGGGCCAATTCACCCAAGTTCATGATGGCGATGCTGAAGAATCTGGCGACGAACTCGCCTTCCCCCAACCCGAACCCGGCCGGCTGATCCACCATGCCGCGTCCCATTGACGCCGCCTATCTCGCCGCCGCGATCGTTGCGAGCCCACTGTGGCTTCCACGGATGATCAGCACCGGCAAGATACGGACCGACTGGCCCGCCCGATTCGGCCGGGGCCGGAATCTCCCGAAGGCTGATCGCCCTCGGGTGCTGCTGCACGCCGTCTCGGTGGGCGAGGTCAATGCGACGGATCTGCTCGTCGACGAACTGCAACGCGAAGACCCCGCGATCGAACCCGTCGTCGCGACCACCACGGACACGGGATTCGCCAGAGCCATCGCCATCTTCGAAGGACGTTGCCCGGTCGTTCGATACCCATTCGACACAAGCGGCGCCGTTCGACGACTCCTCGACCGTGTTCAGCCCGATGCGATCGGGCTCATCGAACTCGAGGTGTGGCCGAGTTTCCTGAGGGAAGCGGCGAAGCGTGGCATTCCGGTGGCGGTGGTCAACGGCCGACTCAGCGAACGAAGCCATCGGCGATATTCGCGGATCGGCCCGATCGCGCGAAGTCTGTTTCGACGACTCACCCTCGCCGCCGTGCAGGACGACACCTATGCCGACCGGTTTCGCTCCATGGGAATCGCCTCCGATCGGGTCGAAGTCACCGGCAGCATGAAATGGGACACGGCCAGAATCGCCGATGACGTCCCGGGCGCCGACGACCTGGCCCACGCCATGGGCATCGACCGGAACCGGCCGTTGGTGGTGGCCGGAAGCACGGCACCGATCGAACACCGGCTACTCCACGAAGCAGTGGGGGAGCATGCTCAACTGCTCTGCGCCCCCCGACGGCCGGAGTGGTTCGACGCCGCCGCGGCAGATCTTCCCGGCTGCGCTCGGCGGAGCACCGGTGAGCGGGGGAGTTCCAGCGGAAGATTCCTGCTGGATACGATCGGCGAGCTTCGCATGGCCTACGCACTCGCTGACATCGTGGTGATCGGACGCACTTTCAGTGATCTCGGCGGCTCGGACATGATCGAACCGATCGCCCTGGGCAAGCCCACCATCATCGGCCCCGACGTGACCAACTTCACGGCGATCGCGTCGGACCTTCAAGAGGCGGGCGGCCTCGTCCAGACGACTCCCGAACGGCTCGGCCGGGATGTTCGAGATCTGCTGGCAGATACGGGGCGGGCGGAAGAGCTGGTTCGTGACGGACGAACGTACATCCGAACCCGCCAGGGCGCGACCTCGCGACACTCCGCGATTCTTCGCGATCTCGCCACCCGCGGGGCGAACGGATGACCGACCAGCCGCTCTCCGAATCGAAACTCCACACCGTCTTCGACGAACTCGGCCGCGGCCTGTCGGATCGGGTCTTGCTCTCGCCGGGGGATGACATGGCGATGATCGGGCTGGACTCCTCGAGCCGAGTGCTCGCCGCCGCCGACCAGGTCGTGCTTGGCCGCCACGCCAGAATGGACGAGGACCCGCACGCCATCGGCCGCAAGGCGGTACTGCGCAACCTGAGCGACGTGGCGGCGATGGCCGCCAAGCCGATCGCCACCATCGCCACGGCGACCCTCTCGCCCGGACGGAGCCAGGCCTGGGCGGAGCGACTCCACGCCGGGCTTCACGAGACCGGACTCGCCTTCGACGCGCCATTGATCGGGGGCGACCTTGCGATCCACTCGACCGAAGATTCCGCGGATGTCATCTCGGTCACGATTCTGGCGGTTCCCGCCCTTCCACTGGGCCGGGTGATCTCCCGAAAAGGCGCTGCCGTCGGCGACCTGCTCGCCGTGACCGGACGACTGGGCGGAAGCCTTCAACCGGATGGCGGCGGACGCCACCTTGATTTTCCACCTCGACTTGAAGAAGCGATGGAACTCGCTCGCTCGATGGGTGCGGATCTCGTGGCCATGCTCGACGTGTCGGATGGAATCGCACGCGATGCCGGCCGCCTCGCCGCGGCCGGTGGCGTCGATGTCCGGATCGCCACGACGTCGCTCCCGTGCAACCCGGGCTGCGACTGGAGGCAAGCGGTGGGAGACGGCGAGGACTACGAACTGCTCTTTGCCTGCCGAAGTCATCCTCCGGCGATGCTCGACGGCCTTCCGGTCACGGTCATCGGGCGTTTCATCGAAGCCTCCGAAGCGCCGGGATGCGTCTCGGTGGAGCTCGACGGCTCCATTCGAAACATCAATGACCTCGGATGGGAACACGCCGGGTCCTGATCCTCCATCAAAGCTACACTTCCCTCGCCATGTCCCGACCAGACCGATTCATCCGCATCGAAACCCACGACGAGGATGGCACCGAACGCCTTGGTGAAGTCCTGGCCGAAATCTGTTCACGCCCGCTCTTTCTGGCGCTGGACGGCGAGCTCGGCTCAGGAAAGACCCGTCTGGCCCGAGGGCTCGCCCGAGGGCTCGGGCTTGATCCGGACGAGGTTTCATCGCCGACTTTCGTCATCCATGTCGAGCACCGTGGGCAAACCGCCGCCTTCTCGCACCTCGACGCCTACCGATTGAAGTCCGAGGAAGAACTCGAGAGCGTGGGATTCGAAGAGTTGATCGGTGACCCCGATCGCCTTGTCGCCGTGGAATGGGCGAGTCGAATCGAGGCGTCGCTTCCTTCGGAACGCATCGACGTTCGCCTCGCCCACCGGGGAGACGATCTCAGAGGCTTCACCATCTTCGACCGCCGGACGGACGAACCGGAACGCCGCCGGCTCGAGGCGGCGTTGGAATCCCGTTGCGACGCCCGATCGATCCCCCTCGAGCACGATCTTCAGTGCCCGGCGTGCGGGGGCGCCATCGAAGATGGCAAGTCCAGACCCTTCTGTTCACCGAGATGCCGCCTTGCGGATCTCGAACAGTGGTTCAATGGCGAGTACACCATTTCCCGTCCGATCGAGCTGGACGACGAACTGATGGATTGACCGCGGTCTCCACCGCGAAGGATGAGGGTCGGCCGAGTGCGACCCGATCACGCTTGATCGGAGGACTCCGTGGAATCCAGCTCGGCATCCGACTCGGTCTCCGGACTCATGGCGAAGACCTGAAAGCGATGGCCCACCGGCTTCCAACCGAGTTCGGCACAGATGCGATCTCGAAGTGCGGCGAGATCGGGACTTTGGAAGTCGATCGTTCGGCCGGTCCGCAAGCACACCATCACATCCTGGGGTTGCTTCCCGTAGATGAGTTGAAAATGCGACTGCTTCGAATCGAAGAGCGCTTGCGTGATGATTCCCGCTTCCTGCAGAAGCCGAAGCGTTCGATAGATCGTCGCCTTTGAGACCCGATGCCCCTGGCTTCGCATTTCAAGCAGGAGTTCTTCCGCTTCAAAGGGCCCGGCGTAATCGATGATCGCCTGAAGAACGTCGGCCCGCTCCCTCGTGTATTTGAGATCGCGACTCCGAAGAAACCGGCGGAAGACCGAACAGAGCGGCATCAGGATCTCGGGCGTGGTTTCCGGCATCCCTTGAGTATAAGCGGCCGGTCCGAAGATCGAACACCAGTGGTCCGAAACCACGAGTTCCGGCCCCTTGAGGAAAGGCGTAGACTCCGCGGATGTCCTTCCGCGTACTTTCCTTCCAGCCTTGGGATGCGGGCTCGCATCGATCGATGAGACATTCGATCGAACGACACGGATCGCTCGCATGGACTTTTCGAACCATGCCCGGGCGAGGCCCTCGGTGGCGACTCCGTCATGCCGGAATGCTCTTCGCGACGAACGAGCACGCCCGAAGACAGGAAGCAGGGGAGTCCGCCACGGACCCCGATGCCATCTTCGCCACCAGCATGCTCGCCCTCGCGGATCTCCGGGCCGCGCTCCCCGGGGCGCTTCGATCGAAACCGCACGTGCTTTACATGCATGAGAACCAGGCGGCGTATCCCGTGTCGGACCACGTCGAGCGATCGATCCGCGACCAGGACTCGCATCTTGCCTTCACAAACCTCGCCTCGATCGAGGCGGCGGACCGCGTCCTCTGGAACTCCGTCTGGAATCGCGATTCGTTCATCGCCGGGATGGAAACGACGCTTGCCCATGCACCGGAGCGATCAGTGGATCGGTGGCAGGATCGACTCCTGAACAAGAGCGTCATCACGCCACCGCCGATCGAACCGCCTGAAGAGACCGAGGCCCCGAACAACGCCCCGAACGACGCAGACGCCACGGTTTTACATAACTCCAACCTTGCTGGTTATCCAGACGCGGTCCGAGTGGCCTGGCCGCATCGCTGGGAACACGACAAAGGATGCGATGAGCTGCTGCAGATCGCCCAAGAGGCCCGACGCCGGGAATCGCAAGGCGGCCCACGAATCCACTGGCTGGTGCTTGGACAACGCTTTCCGCGGGTTCCAGACTCGATGACGACGTTTCTGAGCGAGCATCATGATCGAATCGAACTCGCCGGCCATCTTCCGAGCAACGACTATCACGCGGCCCTGAATCGAGCCGACTGGGTGCTCTCGACCGCCCGGCACGAGTTCTTCGGAATGGCCGTCGCTGAAGCCTTGCTGGCAGGCTGTCTTCCGTGGCTTCCGAACCGATTGAGCTACCCCGAACTCGTTCCACCGGAAGCCCTCGAACTCAACCCCTGGAAAGTCGCCTCCGGAAGCGCCGGACCCCTGGGGGGAACGGTTTCTTTGGGCCGACTTCAAGAGGCCATCCGTGAGCGGCTCGCGCCGGCGGCCGCACCGACAGCCGTCCAACGCATCGAACAGGAAGTCAGGCTCGCCGTCGAAGGTTGAGCCGGAACCCGGAACGACCGCGAACCGCGACACGAGAATCTGATCTCCAGCACGTCGCAATCAGCGATCACGAATCAACCCTGGCGGGGCCCGGATCCAACACCACACGCGTCAACTTCATCAGTCCAACGCCAGCATGATCACTCGAGCCGACCGCGTTCCGTCACACGACGAACAAGGCGGATCAACCCCGGACTGAACGGCGACCCGAAGGCGAACCCCGGACGAGACGCACCGCGGCACGCCGCGGCAAACCGGCCCCAGAAGACGGAATCGCCGATTCCCGTCTTAAGTGCCGATAATCGGTGTTATGTAAAACAAGAGACCTCAGGCCTTGGGCCCGGCCCCCCGGCGGTCCTCCTCGGACTCAGGCCTCGTCG
>NHBO02000051.1 GCA_002167845.2 Phycisphaera sp. TMED9
TGGTTCACGCACGACTGGTGGCACGACGACGCGAAGATGCCCGACTTCCAGCGCACCGTCGACATCCACCGCAAGCCGGGGTACGACCCCCGCGAACTCTTCGTCGATCCTGCGATCCGATTCCCGAAGCTCGCGATCGGTTCACGGCTCATCCGAAGAAAACTCGGCTTCCGGACCCTGCTCGACGTGATCGCGACCGATCCGACGCTGGTCCGCGGCTCCCATGGTCGCATCGACCAGGGCCTCGGCTGGGACGGCGTCCTCGTCGCCGANGCGGCGGCGAACCTCGACGACGANGCCGATGGCCGCGTNCCCTGCACCGCNGTNCGCGATCTCGCCCTCGGAACNATGTTCGGATGAGCGAGCTCGATCATCTGGCCTGCCGGTCCTGTGGTCAGATCCTNGACGCGACGCCATGTCCCGAATGCGGTGCCGANGCCGCGNTTCGAATCGATCCGGGGCCGGATGCGCATCCGCTCGCTCGGTCGATTCCCACCGTCGCCGTGATCGCCTTCGCCATCGCGACCCTCGTGTACGTCGAACGAAACGCCATGTTGTTCATCGGTGCGTTCACCTTCACGACCCTCGAGTTCTAAAAGCTCGAAAGCTGGGTTGAACCCATCGGCCGAGCGATGGTCGACCTGGGAATGACCTCGGTCGCCGTCGCGTTGCTGCTTGATCGACGATCGAGCGGTGGACGCCGCATCGCGATCTTCCTGACCACCCTGCCTGCCCTGATGATCCTGATGGTCGGTCTTGGAGACGCGATCTTCTGGCTCTCCGTCGCCTGGAAGGTCTGGGGAGACGGGCCGGAGCTCCCACTTCCAATCGAACTGGGCGAACTCTTCTTGCGATTCGCAGGCGTTCGCGCCCTGTCCCGAGCGATCGCGATCCTGCTCCTCGGCATCGCACTTCTTCAGACGCGACGATCCTGGCCGGGTCGTTCGGGCGGCCGGGCGATGCTCGCGGGTCTGGTCGCCCTGGTCCTGCCGCCGACCGTCCTTGGGATGGCCGCGACCCCGTCCGTCTGGGCGATGGTGGAGTCGTACCCCGATGCACCGACGATTCTGAGGGTGCTCTGGCTCGCGTCGACGCTCTTCGGTTCGGCGGCGATGCTCGCCGGCGCGATGCGATGGCGGGCCCAGCAATCGAGCCTGCTTCGATCCGTGGGATCCGGTCCATCCGACCGCGGGACATGAGGAAGCGGCTACCCTTCCTTCATGATGTCACGCGCCCTGTCGGTCCTGCTCCTCCTCTCGTTCCTTCCCGCCCTCGGCACCTCGGTCGATGCGGCCGAGCCACCGCCGGTGATCGCCGAATTCGATGAGTACCTGGTGATCGACCGCGTCGGGAAAGGCGGACGCCGGCCGGTCCACACCGACGCCATCGAAAAGTCCATCGTGGATGGATCCTGGGAGACACCCGAACCCGGGGATGCCGTCGACATCGAGGGCATTCCTCGAATCTGGCAGACTCGAACCGCTGGCGAAGACGGATGGCTTCAGGATGACCTGCTTCGCGGTGGTTATGCCGTCACCGTCGTTGATCGATCGGAAGCCGGGCCCGCCATGCTCGAGGCACGTGGACATTCACTGGTCTACGTGAATGGCGAACCCAGACCGGGTGATCCCTATGCGAACGGGACGCTCCGACTGCCGGTGATGTTGAACGCGGGACCGAACGAATTTCTCTTCTCAGTGGGCCGCGGTCGCCTGAACGCACGACTGGTCGACGTTCCGCGCGATTCGGAAGGCGCCCCGAAGACGTTCTTCTTCACCGGTGTCGACGACACGATTCCGGATGCGGTCGCAGGCCTCCCGATCGAAGCACCCGCCGGGGTCGTGGTGGCCAACATCGGCGACGAATGGGCGCCGAACACCTCGATCCTGGTCACTGGTCCGGGTGGAGAAGAAGTCGCCATCGGCATGCCCTCGATACCGCCGGGCTCGGTTCGAAAGATCCCCATCCGATTGCTCGCCGTGTCCCGACCCGGCGCGAAGACCGTCGACTTCAAGGTCGAGTTGATCGATGCCGGACGAATCGAACCGCTGGATTCCCGAACGGTTCAAGTCCGAGTGGTCGAGCCCGGCCAGACCCGGAAGGTCACCTTCCGAAGCGAGATCGACGATACGGTCCAGTTCTACGGNCTGGTACCGAGTTCCGCACCGCCGCCGGCGGAAGGCGACCCTTCCGGAGGCCTTGGTCTGATCCTCTCGCTGCATGGCGCCGGAGTGAACGCGCGAGGCCAGGCAGGGGCGTACGCACCCAAGGAATTCGCCCACGTCGTCACGCCCACCAATCGCCGTGAATTCGGTTTCGACTGGGAGGACTGGGGCCGACTCGACGCCCTGGAAGTACTCGAGCATGCCCGCCGGATGCTCGGCACCCAACCCGCCAGGCAATGGGTCACCGGCCATTCGATGGGTGGCCACGGAACCTGGCACGCCGCCGCTCATCATCCAGATCTGTTCGCCGCCGCCGCGCCGAGCGCTGGTTGGATCTCTTTCGACACCTATGGTTCCGAGCGGCTCCGTGGAGACGACTCCCCGAGTTCCATCCCATCGATCATGGCGCGGGCCGCCAACCCGAGTGACACGCTTCTCCTGAAGAACAATCTCGACGAACTCGGAATCTACGTGCTTCATGGCGATGCCGACGACAACGTCCCCGTCGACCAGGCNCGGACCATGCGCGAACACCTCGGGGGGTTTCATCCCGACTTCGCGTACTACGAACAACCGGGGGCCGGCCATTGGTGGGGGAACCGCTGCGTCGACTGGCCGCCACTGATGCAGTTTCTCGAATCGAAATCGCGGACCTTCGATTCGGACCAGATCGACTTCACGACCATCTCACCCGGTATCAACGCCGGACACGACTGGTTCGAGATCGCCCAGCAGCAGGTGGCGTTCGCACCGTCCCGAGTGACGGGGATTCGAGANCGGGAGACTCGGCTCATCGAACTCGANACGGAGAACGTGGAGCGTCTCAAGATCGACCTCGATGCGGGCGGCCGCCCGTGGACCGTGGTCCTCGATGGCCAGATGATCCCGTCGAGTCCCCGCTTCGACCAGATGAACGGGATCACACCCGCCATCTTCAACCACACCGGCGAAGAATGGCGTCGCGCCGCCACGTTCAATCCGAGAGAGAAGAATGCGGGGCGAAGTGGCGGTTTCAAGGATGCGTTCCGTCGCACTCCACTCCTCGTGGTGGGAACGCTCGGAAGCGACGAAGAGAACCGAACCACACTCGCCAGAGCGATCCTCGACGCCGAGACTTTTCTCTATCGGGGCAACGGCGGGTTCGATGTCATGCTCGACACCGACTTCGACGTCGACCAGCATCCCCGAAGAAACATCATCCTGTATGGCAACATGGAAACGAACGCCGCCTGGCCGGCTCTGCTGGGAGATGACCCGCTTCAGATCGATCGCCAGGGAGTCCGCTTCGGTGCGTTGGAAGTCGAAGGGAATGATCTCGCCGCTCTGGCGATCCGTCCGCGACCGCGCTGGGCATCCGGATCGATCGGCATCGTCGCGGGGACCGGACCACAGGGACTCCGGCTGACCGAGCGCATCCCCTACTTTCGAAGTGGCGTCCACTACCCGGATCTCGTGGTGTTCGGGCCGGAGTCGATCGCTCCGGGAACCGAAGGGCTCGATGGAATCCGTGCCGCCGCCTATTTCGGCAACGACTGGATGCTGGAAGACGACTTCGAGACTCGTCAACCGATCACGGAAGACTGACGGTCGAACCTCAATCGAGCCCGAGGCNATGTTCCTCNTCCGAGATCTCCTGCTTCAACCGAGACGCCATCTCCCGAAGATCGGCGATCGATTCATCGACCTGCTTCACCGCATCGCTGGTGGTACCGACGTTGTCGGACAGCTCCGACATCGCTTCACTGATCTGCCGAGCCGCATCTCGCTGGGCCTTCATGCTCTCGAGCACCGTGGCGAATCGCGGATTGAGGTCCTGATTCCGGCCGATGACTTCGGTGAGCCCCTCGGCGATCTGCGCGTTGGTGGCGGCCGTTTCATCGAGTCTGCACTGAAAGACATTCATGTTCCGCACGCCGTCGTCGACGGATGCAAGCATCCGTTTGACGTTCTCCTCGATCTGGGCCGCGCTCTCGGCGGTCCGGTCGGCGAGTCGCCGAACCTCTCTCGCCACGACGCGGAAACCGAGGCCGGCGTCTCCGGCCTTCTCCGCTTCCATCGTCGCGTTGATGGAGAGGATCTGGGTTCGATCCGCGATCGAGACCATCGTCGTCACGACCTGGCCCATCGCTTCGCATCGGCGTTCAATCTCGCCGAGATGATCGGAGACGTTCTTGGCGTCGCCCACGACCTCGGTCATCACGGACTCGATGCGATGCAGGGATTCGAGCCCCGACGTGCTTCGGATCGCGTTCTCTGAAGCGATGCCGTCGACTTCACTCATCGTCCCGGTCAGCTCTTCGGACGTCTTGGCGATCTCGCGACTTCCGGCGCTGATTTCGGTCACCGCGCCCATGATCTCGATCGAGCTTGATGCCTGCGTCGCGGTCATGCCGGCGATCTCGTCGATCAGTTCGTCCTTGCGTTCGTTCGCCGATTCCATGCGGGNCTTCAATCCGAGGCTCGCCGCGACCCGGTTGTACGCCATGGCGAGAGAGGTCAGTTCACGACCTCCACCCGGCGGAACCGTGACCGAGAAGTCGCCGGCCTGAAGCCGGACCATCGCCGCATGCAGGCGTCTGATCGGCGCGGTNAGCCGCTGCCCGAAGATCACACTGACGACGACCACCACCGCGAGAACGATCAACCCGGTAGTGATGATCCGTGATCGCATCGCATCCGCCGCGGCATAGGCTTCGCTTCGATCAACCTCCGCGATGAGCGCCCAGGTCTGATCGAAGACGGGGAGCGATTCAAAAGAAGCCACCGACGGGGCTCCGTCGTAGCTGAGCACCTCCGCACTTCCCGACTGACCCTCGAGCGCCGAGATCACCGCCTCGTTCTCGACCCGCTCCAGAAGAACCGTCCGACCCAGGCGTTCCATTTCCCGAAGGGTGTCGGCGGGCACTCCCCGCGCCCGACCGGCACGGACGAACGCATCGGAGTCCTCGATCAACGCACGAGCGCCCGATCGCATCAACCGATCCGGCCCGACGAGATAGGCCTCGCCCGAGCTTCCGAAGCCTTCATCTCTCCAACGTCGCCCGCCGGTCATCACTTCGTCGATCTCGTCGATCGGCAACTGAACCGCCACCACGCCGACCAGGGTCTCTCCCGCGTAGACGGGCTTGGAGACGAACGCCGCGGGCGCGTCGTAGCTCGGGATGTATGTGGAGAAATCGGCGAATGCGAATGCATTCGACGATCTCGATTCAAGGCTGGACCTCACCGCATCCGCAAGGCCGCTGTTCTTGAAGGGCCCGGTCAGGAGATTCGTCCCGAAGTCGGTCTCCTTGTAGACCGAGTAGATGATCTCCCCCGTTCGATCCACCAGGAAGATGTCGTAGTAGCCGAAGGTGTTGAGAAGCTCGCGGAAGAGCGGATGAAATCGTTCGTGGGCCTGGTCGTACTCGGGGAGCCTTCCACTCGATTCGAAGAGATCCTTCGACCCAAGAGGGTTCGGGTTGTCCGCCAGATAGGCCGCCTGCACGGTCAGCGATGCGGGGCGGTCGGTCATGACCGACGCCGCGGGAAGACGATCTCCCGTCTCCGACTCGTACTTCGCCATGAAGACGTTGCTGATGAAGTCGGCCATCTTCGCTTGCGCGACCGTCGAATCCGTGTCGTCGAGATCCTTGAAGATGCGATCGAAGCTCTGAATCGCCTCCGCGGTCTCGGGCAGCATCGCCAGGACCGAGACCTCGTGCTTCACCGTGCCGAAGTAGTTCTCGATCAACCTTCCCTTGATGGCCCGAGCGGTCTTGAGCTGTTCTCGAGTCGCAGCCTCCAGAGCCTCCCCAGCGGTATCCCACGCGACGTAGGCGACCGAGATTCCGGAACCGATCGCCACCAGAAGAAGGACGGCCAGAAACCGGGCGATCAGCGGCAAGCCTGCCGATGTTTCCGCCGTTGCCGCTGCATTGTCGTTGGGAGATTGGGACGCTGGCATGACCACTCCGGGGTGAGGAAGGGCGTCTTTCCTCATATGGCTTCCCGAAGCGGAGGCGGAATGAAGAATCGACGGACTCGGAAGGAGGGGTATCGGCTGATCCGCCTTGATTGCTTGGAAACGAAGGTAAAGCCACCAGAGACCGGTTTGGGCAGCCCGGCTCCCTCAAATGACGACGACGCCCCCGAGCGATCGGAGGCGTCGTGCGTTTGAAACTCAAGCGGGGACGCCGAAGCGTCCGGGCATCAACCCTTGGGACCGGTCTTGGTTCTCATCTCGGGGAAGGCGGCAAGCACCTTCTTGGGCCCGACGTAACTCTTCCGGTTCTTGGGGGTGTACTTTCCATCGGTCTCGTATGAACCCTTGATCGCGGTGCCGCTGTCATCAAGGACCACGAGGTTCGGAATGCCACTGCCCGCGTACGCGGACTTGACGTCTCGGTTGCCCGAAGACCCGAAGGGAATCGTATAGAAGGGCATCTCGTACTTCTTGAGATACTCCATCTGCGCGTCCTTGCTCCGATCAGAGCTCACGAAGATGATCGCGAAATCCTTGGCGTCCGCGTTCGCCTTCGCGAATTTGACGAGGTCCGGCGTGAAGGCTCGGCACGGCGGGCACCATCCAGCCGAGAAGTAGAGGAGGACGTGCTTCTTGCCCTTGAGAACATCGGCGGTCTTGAACGTCTTGCCTGACTTGTCTTCGAGCGTCTCACCGATCATCGAGACCAGCTTGGCGTTTCCGCCGGCGTCCGCGGCCTTGGCCGGAGCCTTGGTCGGCGCGGCTTGAATCGCCGGAGTGTCCTGGGGCGAAGCGGCCAGCGAAGTGGCGGCGATGACGAGGCTGGCAAGGATCGAATGCATCTGATTCAGGCTCCGGGGGGTGGAAGTTGCTGGATTGCGGACCAGTTCACCATACGGGAAATCCCGTTGGGAATCGATTTTTTTGAAGATTCCCGCCACCGGACGGCGGTTCGACCGCTTCCTGCGAGATCGTCGAAAGTCGCCGCTCAGACGGCATCATCCAGTGAGGCTCTTGCCATGGGCCCGGCGCCTCGACCGGCCATCGGCGACGTTCTCGCCTCTTCATCGGAAGCCGCCCACTCGATCCAGTGATCGACCGCCGCCCGCATCGTCTCGAGGTCCGGCGCCGTGCGGATGGCTTCCTTCAGCGGTTTCACATGACCCATCGACTTTCCGTACCAGGAGATCCGCTGCCGCATCAATTCCGCGGCGGAACGTTGATTCAAGTGGGTGGCGCACAACTCGACATGCCGTCGGATCACCTTGAATTTCTCGAGCAGCGACGGCTCGGCGACCTGTCGTTCCAACGCCGAACGATCGACATCGGAATCCGGATGCTCCCCCCGAGCCAGACGCACCGCGGCGTCCGCCTGTCTGAAGATCCAGGGTTTCCGAATCGCCGCACGTGCGATCATGACTCCGGCGCATCCGCTGTGCGCCATCAACTTCACCGCATCGTGCGGTTCGATCACGTCCCCGTTTCCGATGATGGGAATCCGATCGACCGCCGCCACGACCTCGCCGATCGCGTCCCAGTTGGCACAGCCCTTGAAACGTTGGACCGTGGTCCGGCCATGGACCGTGACCAGAGCGATACCGGCCGATTCAAGATCTCGTGCCAGTCGCGGTGCGACGATCGAATCCTCGTCCCATCCCAGACGGACCTTCGCGGTGACTGGAATCCGCCCGTTGGAATGTCGATCGACGGCCGCGATGATCCGTTCGACCAGATCAAGCGTGCTCGGACAATCACGGAGGAGCAATGATCCGCCGTTCTTCTTCGCCACCTTGTCGACTGGACAGCCCATGTTGATGTCGATCACCGCCGCCCCATGATCGACGGCCCAGCAGGCNGCTTCGGGCAGTGGATCGTGGGGAGCGCCGTACAGCTGCATTCCGAAGGGTTCGTCTCCCGGAGCGGTGGAGGCCAGAACCATCGACTTCTCGGTACCTGCGAGCACGGCTCGGCTGTTGAGAAGATCGGAGTAGGCGCAACCGACGCCGCCGAGCTCTCGACAGAGGAGGCGGAAGGCGAGGTCCGTGTGCCCCGCGATTGGTGCGAGGAGAACACGGGATTCGAGTTGGAGTGATCCGATCGAGAGCATGGAGGTGTGTTCCGAGGCCCCCGAGAGTACGGTGCGAACCATGTCGGACGCCAATGCCATCGTCACNTCNCTCGGCGTGCACCCGGTGAAATCCGCCCGCGGACTCGATCCGGACGCCTGGTGGTTCAGCGATCGAGGACCCGTTCTGGANCGACGTTGGATGCTGGTCGACCAGAATCGGCGGTTCATCTCGCTCCGGGAGGTCCCCGGACTGGCCCGCCTCCTGGTCGACCTCTCCGATTTTCCGGATGCACCGGACGAAGACACCGGCCTNCCCGAACTGGTTCGCCTCACCATCGACGGCGAGTCGATCGAGTTCGAGCCCGTCGAATCAACGGNGTCGCGGCGGGAGACGGTCGTGCTCTGGAAAGCTGAGCGGGTCGTCGTACCGGAGCCGGCCGCGGTCAGCGACTGGCTTTCCCACCACTTTCAGCAGGAAGTCCGCCTGGTCCGCCATGACCCCTNGAGTGACCCGTGGATCCAGCCNGAGCCCGAGGCGCAGGGTGCGACGACCGGACTGGCAGACGGCTATCCGGTGTTGTTCGCTTCCGAGACCACTTTGCTGGAAGGGATTCCCGGNCAGTGGGGTATGCGACGTTTCAGGCCCAACATCACGATCAACGGGGCCGAGGCTTGGGCGGAAGATGCATGGAAGCGGGTCAAGATCGGCGCCGCCGAACTGGAACTGGTCAAACCGTGCGTTCGGTGTGTGGCGACCACGGTCGATCCGGAGTCTGGTGTGAAGCGTGGACCAGAGCCCCTGTCATTGCTCGCCAAGGGACGAACCTGGAACGGCAAGCCGGTCTTCGGCTGGAATGCTCTGGTGAAGGTCGCCGGGTTGATCCGAACCGGAGACGCCATCGAGATTCTGGAAGAAAAACCCCCTTCTAGGGTNCCCGAAGGGCGTTGAAGACCGTTCTCGCGTGTTGCGCCGGATTTGTCGCTCCGTCCGGGAATTTCATTTCCCTTGGTCTCTTTCGGTGCTATGTTTCAGCCGTAGGGACGTGGAACCTGGGTTTCACGCGGCCGATTGCGATGAGGGTTGCGATCGGTGGGAATTGGGAACAAAGATCGTGTGTTGCTTTCGGCTCTTCGAGCCGGTCCCGTTTGGAGGCGGGATGGCCTTTTCGAGGCCGAGCCCGTGCGATCGACGGAAAAGGGACCGACATCGTGGCGCGAAAGAACCAAACGTATGTGCTCGGCGGCTGTATTTCCGCATTGCTCATGTTGAACACCAACGCTCTGGCTCAGAGTGACTTCGTCGGATCGGTCGGTCTCTCGACCGGGACCGGATCCTCGAGCTGGTCCGCCGGCGCCTACGGTCAGACCGACTGGAACGAGGATGGCTATCACTTCACTGGAAGTGATTCCAGCNCCGGTTGGAACGCCAGCTGGTCGATGATGTCCTCGTCGAGTGCTGGGCAGAGCCTGATCCTGAACTTCACGGTGACCAATACTTCGGCGATGGAGCAGACCTTCTTCCTGTTCGCCGCGGACCCCCTCAACAGCCCGATCATCGGTTCATCCCTGGTGGGTGGCTCGATCTCCGGTACCTACACCGACCTCAACGGGGACGGCGTTCAAGTGTCCGCCCCTGAATCAGGCTCGATCTACACCGCATTCGTCGACGCCAGCACCTTCGACCCCTTCGACGGGCTCGTGGTCGACACCCTTCTCGACGGTGCCACCGGGTCGGCGGGGAACTTTCTCTCCGGAAACTTCGACGGAACATCCTTCGGTGACTTCCCCACCATTCCCGGCCAGATGGGCCCGGAAGCACTCGTGAACTACGGGATGCTCCTTGAATTCACCGTCTCTGCCGGCGACACCGTCGGACTGACCTCAAGCATGGCAATCGCCACCCCAGCTCCCGGAGCACTCGCCCTGCTCGGCCTCGCCGCAATCTGCGGCCGCAGCCGGCGACGCGGTGGCTGAATGCCGATAACGCTCCTGATCCGTGCAGACGGACGAGCGAGAAGATCGATCAAGACCAACCCAGCAAGGTTGGCTTGAAAACCCAGTGATCGGAAGCAGACTTCCGATGTCTTGATTCGAGCCGGCGTCGTTCCCTTGCGGAGGCGTTCCGGCCCAGAAAGCCCGTNCGGTTTCACGTCAATCGGCCCTCTGCCGATCACGGAAGAAAAGGGATCGCAGTCGCATGAGTCATACGAAGACCCCAAACTTGAAGTTCTGCATTCCGGCGGTCGCCGGGGTGCTCGTCTCTACTTCGGTGGCATCGGCATCAATCGCCGGTCCCGATCTGGAGGTCTCCTGGATCGTGGACGGATCGGTCAACTCCGCCACGCTGGTCGGCACGGACCTCGGCGGCGGCCTCTTCAGCTACGCCGCGCTGACCTCTGACACCGGCTACGCGATCGATTGGGAGATGACGGTCAACAACAATGGTGCTTCCGGGGGCTATGAAGTCCTCAGTTCCACCCTGGGCATCACCAACCTCAGCCTCGCGGATGCCGCGTTCGAACTTTCGATNCTNCTCCCCACCGCCTTCGGTTCCGGCTCCGCCGTCTACGGCGGCAGCATCGGTGGCTCGCTCACCGGCGATGACGGTGGNGGCTACATCGGTGCCTTGGGCCCCTTCTCGCTCTGGACCGGCTCCGTCGATGGCTCGGAGATCGCCTCCATGATCGATGCACCGTTCTTCGTCGAGACCGACCCCTTCGGTTCAGCGGCGATCCCTGCCGCGGCCTTCGGCGAACCCATTCCCAGCCTCCCGGGCGCCTCGCCGGTCTCCTCCATGTCAATGGAAATCGATTTCGTTCTCGGCGGCGGAGACACGGCCAGCATCACCAGCACGTTCGTCGCTCAGGTGCCTGCACCCGCCACGCTCGCCCTCTTCGGAGTCGCGNGACTCGGACGCCGTCGCCGACGCCACTGAATCAACGATCGGGCAGCCGCTCATCGGCTCCGTCCGACCCATCGAACATTCCCNGTACCAGAGACGACGATTCTTCAGCAATGAAGAATCGTCGTCGTTTTGGAAGTCGTGAAGATCGTCGTGCAAGCACGGCGACGAATGATCAGTCGTCGGTCTCGTTGGCAGGCGTGGTTTCCACCGCTTCGACCAGTTTCTCGCCATCACCGTCAGCGGTGTCGTCGGAGGCGCCATCTGAATCGGAATCCGCGTCGGCGGCCTTCGGTGAAGAGGGCTTCGGCTTGGCCGCAGCCGTCGGTCGAAGTTCCTTGGCCTGTGGAAGATCATCGAGACTGGCAAGTCCGAACACTTCCAGAAACTCGCGCGTCGTCCCGTAGAGCATCGGTCGCCCGACC
The DNA here is from genome assembly GCA_002167845.2 of Phycisphaera sp. TMED9. Classification (GTDB taxonomy): domain Bacteria; phylum Planctomycetota; class Phycisphaerae; order Phycisphaerales; family SM1A02; genus UBA12014. The sequence continues at coordinate 11,525 of NHBO02000051.1, forward strand.
TCTTCGGCCCGTCCCGCGATTCGAGCGAGGCGACGGTCCATCAGACCACGAAGCACCTCGCCACACGCCACACCGCGAATCGACTCGAGATCGGCGCGAAGGATCGGCTGACGGTAGGCGATGATCGCCAGGGTCTCCAACGCGGCCTGGCTCAGTTTCGATTGCTGGCGAACACCCTTGAGGCGAGCGATGTCGCCGGCGAACTCCGGGAGGGTGAGGACCTGCAGGCCGCCCGCGACCTGTTCGATCCGAAAACTCCGACCGGCTGCTTCGTAGGCGTCGTTGAGGGCCGAGACTGCCGCGCGGATGTCCGCCACGGGCCCTCGGCCGGATGGCTTTCCGTCTTTCCCCGTGGCTTCCTCGTCGGATGATTCCGAATCATCCGCCGAGCCGGCGGCCAGGAGATCGAGTATCGATGCGATCTTCCGTTCGCCCAGCGGACGATCCGCGGTCATGAGGACCGCTTCGACTCGCAGCATCAGCTCTTGGTCGTCGTTCATGCCAACTTCCCACGATCGAGATCCGGCCATTTCGGTACGGACATCCGCACCGGTCGGAGCGTACCGCGCTGGCCCGCCGCCCGCCTGATCAATCGATGCGAACTTGAAGTCCGTCAGTTGCTCTTGGCGAGTGCCAGAGAAGCCGAGGCGACTCTTCGCTCGTGTTCGAGCCGCTCTCTCGCCTCGGGGCTGTGCGTTCCCGGCTCGGCGATGGCTGCAATCGCCGCATCGAAACGCGCCTGAGCCGCCGTGGCATCAAGCATCGAGATCGGAATGATCTCGTCGGCGACGAGCACGATTCGATCACCGTGCATCTCTGCGAAACCGCCGGCGAGCATGAAGACCTTGTCTTCACCCTTCTCGTACCGGATCCGCAGTTTCCCGGTTCCCAACTGGCCCACGAATGGCGCCGCCTTCTGAAGAATGCCCCGCTGTCCGTCCCACTGGGGGAATTCGACCTCGACGACATCGTCGTCCATGATCTGCTCGGAGGGGGTGACGATCGCACACTTGAAAGTGGACACGGAACAGGTCTCCATCGGGGCCGTGGATTCCTCACCGGAGGAATCTCACCGGACGGAGCATGGTAGCGACTCCGGGCCTGAATCCCAGTCAGTCGCCCGCTGGCCCTGCCCTACGTTCCGGGTCGCCTCCGAAGAGGCCCTGCTGGAGTGCCAATTCCGCATTGCTGAAGGCCGATTCCGAGGTCACCTCCCGATCGATGCACTCGGCCAACCATTCCGGGGGTTCGATGGCGAGTGCGGTGGCCTGATCGGCGGCCTCCACTTCCGCCAGNACGACCGCCGGGGTCTGCAATCGATCGACTTCCCAGACCAGACCAGCCTCCAGGATCCGCCATCGGGTCTTCTCAATGCGTCGTCCGGACGTCTCAGGCCATGAGGCCTCGAAGGCTCGCGCGGTGATGGGACGGTCAAGCTCCCGGCGAACGAGGCCTGCTCCGGACTTGAGCGTGTGTTCGAAGCGTGTCGTCCCGTCCGCCAGGCGATTGGCGCGGATTCGACCGACTCGAGGTGGATCATCTGGTTCAGGAGGGTGGTCGATCGCTCGTTGAAAATCCGCATCGGTCGCGGCCGAGAGATACCCCTGGCGAATCTCCAGAGTTTCGATCCCGGCCCCGGAAGTCGAGGAGCAGTTCTCCAGGCGGTCGGGCAGACGATGGAGCAACCACTTCCGCTCGATCTCAAGACCATCCGTCCGCCCGTTCAAGACGTCGCGCCCGAGGGCGTGCCGACCCCGAAGTCCTCGGCCATTCCGGCGACCAGTTCGGCGAGCACGAATTTCATGTTCACGTGCCGGGCGACCTGGAATTCCGAGTCGGCGATCCGTTCGGTCGCCCGGGCCAGTCGCTCCAACGCCACATCGTCACCCGCCTCGGCCGCCGCCCGGAGTCCCACTTGCAATCGAGTGGCGATGACGGCGGTGAGATGTCCGAGTCCCGCCCGATTCGCCGCTTCCTTTGAGGCTCGCTTGTCCGCCTTGACGGCCTGTTTCGCGAACTCGTCGACGAGTTCGTACAAGGTGTCGGCGAAGTTGGTCGGCCACTCACCACGTTCGAGACGGGCCATGCCTGGTGCCACGGTCGCGCTCCACGCGAGCATCCCACTTGTTTCGGCGGTTTCCAGCCGCCCGGGACGTCCATCCGCAAAGGCCATGATCCACTCGGAATCGGCTTCCGGGAGCGACGTCGATCGGGTCTCGAGCCATGCCGTCATGGAGGCATCATCAAGGGTTCGGAAGGCGACCCGACGACAACGACTTCGGACGGTCGGCAACAATCGTTCTTCACGGGTGGTGATGAGAATGATGATCACCCGTGATGCCGGCTCTTCGAGCGTCTTCAAGAGCACGTTCTGTCCCACCTGGTCGAGCAATTCCGCCTCATCGATGATGAAGACGCGACGGACGCCCATGTACGGCGTCCGGGTATGAACCGCCTCGAAGTGCTTCCCGTCGACTTCGCCACCGAGCATGTGCTCGCGAAGAACACCAATCGGGATGTTGGACTGCTTGGAAGCACGAAGGCGGGTCGACTCGCTGTCCGCAGCGAGCTCCTTCCGAATCACCTTCAAATCCGGATGCGTGCCGGCGTCGATCAACAGTGCGGCGTCGGACCCCAGTGGTGGGGAGAAGGACCGAATCGCTTCGGTGTCAGGCGCCGCCTCCAGGAGCAACCTTGCAAAGCGGATCGCGGTGGAGAGTTTGCCGATGCCCGAAGGTCCGTGAAAGATCCACGCCTGGGGAATCCGGCCGCTGGTGAGGGCGGTTTGAAACTCCTCGATCGCGGCATCCTGGCCGATGATCGGAGAGCGACCCCGCGGATCACTCTTGGATCCGGGAACACGTGGTACCTCGTCTCTCTTCACGGGAGCTCCGGAACGGAGACCAGTCGACATTGCTGCGGAACACGAGTCGACGGATCCCCGGGTCGAATCTCGATGATCACGTCCTCGCCATTGATCAGGTGGACCGGAAAGTCCTTCAAGAGCGCCTCCACTTCCGGGGAGAAGAGGGTGCTTCGCCCGTCGTACGCTCGGCTGTCGAAGACGCCAACGGTCACCACGCTGATTTCGGTGACCGGGTCATGGTGGTACCAGGCATCGAAGCCGCGAGCTCGGAGTCCGGCGACCTTCGCTTCCGCGGATCGACGGACCTCGTTCCAAGTGATCTGATCGCCTCCAAAGGTCCCCCAACAGGCGATCTGGAGGGAATAGAGCGGGTCGACGCCCGGGTACATCATCCGGAGTTGCCGGATGTCCCGATCGCCGACCGGGGAATCGTCCGGGAGTACTGAGAAGAAGGCCCGAGGAAAGGCGGGTTGGCCGTTCCGCTGAAGCGTCTTGATTCGTTCCCGAGTCTGTTTCGCCGCCGGCTCGACGGCGGACTTGAACCGGCCGTACCAGATCGTCGATCCCTTGGAAGTCGACCGAACGAAGATGGAGTTCAGCTCCGGAAACGTCCGGATGATCTCGCCCCGAATCGCTCGGGCCTGCATGGGGTGGTTGTCACCACTCACGGTGACCAACATCAGAGACCACCGACCACGACCATCCGTACCATCGGCGGCGGTCGTGGCGGAACCGGTCGCCTCGATCATCGACGCGGTTCGAGCATCCAGAAAGACCTCGTCGCCCTCGTTCATCAGCGAGTCGGTTGTTCCAAGTCGCCTTGGCGACTCTCCGCTGACCGCGGCATCGCCCTTCCCGGTCTTCTCGCCGCACCCCATTGAGAAAATGAAGAAAAACGAGGCAATTGCCAAGACCGTCGAAGGAACGTCTCGAATAACGCTGCGTCCGCAGAAAAACCGGCCTCTTGAAACAGTGCTCGCGGGATTACGGGACACGCCGAATCGATCCGATTTCATCAAGGCCTCCGAGCGGACTTCGGGAACTGGAACGAATGTCCCCGTATCGACCTAAGTCCATGTTCTGAAAAGACTTGCCGCTTTCGGCCTGACATCGAACACCGTTCAAGTAATTTCACTCAACACGACGATATGAATGTCAGCACGGAGAGGCAAACGAACCCCCCCGCCTCAGGCTGTGTAAGCGAAGCAATCAGGAAGCAGTTTTCAACCCCAGACACGCGGCTTCGAACGAATGCCGCAGAGGTATCAAACCCATGTCCGACATCGCCAACATCGCTGGAAATCTTGGTTCACCGACGTCCCGCCTCCAACGAGCGGAACATGTCGAACCGACCAATCGCCCCGATTCACCCTCTCAGGACCGGTTTGGAAGGCGAGACGCCGATGCGGTCGAACTCTCTGATCAAGCTCAGCGATATGCCGGCTTGCAGCCCCAGAGCGATGCTCCGACGGACCGAATCGCCCGTATTCAGGCTGAAATCAGCGATGGCACCTATGACACGGATGCCCGGCTCGATCTGGCCATGGGCCGCATGATCGAGAACGCCCTCGCCTGACNCCGAAATTCCCCCGAATCCAGAAGCCGCCGTCCCCTCGGGGACGGCGGCTTTTCTTCGGTCTCCACCCTTCTGAATTCGATGAAATCGCAACTAATCAGGACGCGAGACCTACCATCTTGGAGCCCGAGCCTCCCCACGCCCACCCTGGATACCAGCGGGCCACCTGTAAGGAACCGAGACACTTGAAGATCCACCAGCTACTCGTCGGCCCCATCCTCATGGCGTCATCGCTCGTCGTCTGCCCAGCCGCGGCTCAGCACACGCCACCTCCCGAGGACATCCGGAGTCCGGAAATTCGACGCGATGCGATCGTCGGCGTCACGCTCGTCCCGCGACCGGGTGAGATGATCGAAGACGCGACGATTCTCCTTCGTGATGGACTCATCGAAGCCATCGGAACGGACCTCGACGTACCGGCGGGCTACCGGGTCAGGGATCTCTCCGACCACTTCGTCTACGCCGGGCTCATCGATCCCGCGATCGTGCGGAGTCCCGGAACCGCGCTTGAGCAGGCTCGAAACGGCGCGGGCAGTCATTGGAACAGTCGCATCGTTCCACAGATCGACATGCGAGACGCCAGAACGATCGATAGCGAGGGACGAAAGTCCCTTCGGTCACAAGGCTTCACCATGGCTCAGGTGCTTCCCGAGTCCGGGATCCTCCGCGGGAACGGAGCCATCGTGCTTCTGTCCGAGCGAGATCCGGACGCGCGACCGCTCACCGAACGAGGCATGACGTTCGCCGCGCTCGAGCAAGGCGGCTGGGGAGGAAGCAGTGGATACCCGGGTTCGAAGATGGGCGCGATCGCGCTGCTGCGACAGACGCTCGATGAAGCCCGCTGGCACGCTCGAAATCGAGCGATGTTCGCCGATGATCCGAACGGACTCGAGCCACCCGAACAATCCGACGCGCTCGATGCGCTGGAGGACGCGATCAACGGACGTCAGCTCATGGTCTTCGATGCCAGCGATGAGCTCGATGCACTCCGGTTCGCTCGCGTCGCCGAAGAATTCGAACTGCAGGGAGTTCTGCTCGGCTCCGGCATGGAGTTTCGCCGCACCGATGAGGTCGCCGCGACCGGCTTTCCGGTCATCACCCCGCTGAATTTCCCGAAAGCCCCCGACGTCAAGGATCCCTACGCGGCTGACCGCGTCACTTTGAGAGAACTCCAGACCTGGAAGCACGCTCCATCGAATCCGCGCCGACTTCTCGAAGCAGGAATCCCCGTCGCACTCACCACGCATCGCCTGGACAGCCCCGGCTCGTTCCATGCCGCCGTCCGGAAGTCGATCGACGCCGGTCTCAAGCCGGAGGAGGCTCTTGCATGCGTCACGACGCGGCCGGCCCGTCTGCTCGGCATCGAGGCCCTCGCGGGAACCGTCGAACCGGGACGCATCGCCAATCTTCTGGTGGTCGACGGCGAGCTCTTCGCCGAAGGGACCGAAGTCCGGGAGGTCTGGGTCGCAGGTCGTCGAAGCGAAATCAAGGCGCCGACCAAGTTCATGATCGGTGGTACGTTCGACGTCGTCGTGGATGGAACGGTTCGAGAGGATCTGAAAGCCACCATCGACCGGGACCGCAACCGGCTCACGATCACCACCGAGCGCGAAGAGCCGGAAGAGAACGCCGAAGACGACGCCGACACCAATGACGGCGAGGATGTCGCCGACGAAGGCGCAGAGAACACGCCTGGTCGCGAGGACCCCGTCTCGGGAGTCTGGGACTGCATGGTCGAGATCCCCAACATGGGCGAGATTCCGATGACCATGACCTTCGAACTGACCCCCGATGATCGCGTCGCCGGAGGAATCACCAATCCGATGTTCAGCGCGGAAGTCGCTGGCCGGTTCGATCGTGCCGCGTCGAATCTCGAGCTCACGATCTCGATGGAACAGGGCCCGTCGTCGAACATGGAACTGAAGATCACCGGTGATTCGCTCAGCGGCACCGGAAGCGGTGGACCCGGCGGTGGCTCGGCGACCGTCACCGGCAGTCGACTGGCCGGCACCGACGATGGAGAAGCCGCAAGCTCGCCTTCGAAGAGCAAGCGAAGCGGCGGACTTCGAAACACGAAACTCACTCGACGAAGCCTCGGCTTCGCCTCCGATGGCGAGATGTTCGGCATCGAGGGTGATGTGATCGCCACCGCCGTCGTGATCAACGATCGGGTGGTCGGCTCACTTCAGACCACGAGTGGCGAGTTCGTTCCGTTCGAGCTGAAGACGCGTCCCGAACCTGAAGAGGAAGAGGTCGCGGCGGCGGACGGCGACGCGGGTGAATCCGAAGAGGGCGAGGACGCCACCGAGGAGGATGCCGAGGCCGACAGGTCCGAGCCCGAAGTCGCGACGATCGAACGGCTCCCCACACCACTGGGAATGTACGGCCGACTCGAAGCGCCACGACAACGACCGGTGGTGGTTCGAAATGCCACGATCTGGACCTGCGCCGAGACTGGTGTCCTCGAAGACGCCGATCTCCTCGTCCGGGACGGAAAGATCGTGGCGGTCGGTGTCGATCTCGACATCGGCGCCGAGGACATCCTGGAGATCGATGGCACCGGAATGCACGTCACTCCCGGGCTGATCGATTGCCACAGCCACACCGGCATCTCAGGTGGCGTCAATGAGGGCGCGCAAACCAATACCGCGGAAGTGCGGATCGGCGACGTGATCGATCCCGATGACATCGACTTCTTCCGACAGCTCGCCGGCGGACTGACCGCCTGCAATCAGTTGCATGGTTCGGCCAACCCGATCGGTGGTCAGAACTCCATCGTCAAACTGCGATGGGGCGGGCCGGCCGATGCCCTGCGGTTCGAGGGAGCCAAGCCCGGAATCAAGTTCGCGCTCGGCGAGAACGTCAAGCGTGGTGGCGGGTATCCCAACACCCGGATGGGCGTGGCCGCGTTCATCGAGGACGCTTTTCAGGCCGCTCGCGAATACGACGAAGCCCGTGATCGATTCTTCGCCCTCCCGCCGGAGGAACAGGCGAGACGTTCACCGCCTCGCCCCGACTTCGAACTCGACGCCATCGTCGAGATCCTCGACGGCGATCGAATCATCCATTGCCACAGTTATCGACAGGACGAGATTCTGATGCTCCTTCGATTGTGCGAACGCTACAACGTCCGCATCGGCACCCTCCAGCACATTCTCGAGGGCTACAAGGTCGCCGACGAGATCGCCGCTCATGGCGCGGGGGCGAGCAGCTTCAGCGACTGGTGGGCGTACAAGATGGAAGTGATGGATGCGATTCCCTACAACGGCTCGCTCATGCGTGATGTCGGCGTGGTCGTCTCCTTCAACTCCGATGATGACGAAGTCGCCACCCGGATGAACGATGAAGCCGCGAAGGCCGTTCGATGGGGTGGTCTCGAACCTCATGAAGCCTTGAAGTTCGTCACGATCAACCCCGCCCGACAACTGCAGATCGACGCTCGGGTCGGCTCGCTCGAGCCGGGCAAGGACGCCGACTTCGTCTTGTGGAACGAACCGCCGCTCTCGAGCTACGCTCGGTGCGAGCAGACCTGGATCGACGGCGCCCGCTACTACGATCGTGAGGAGGCCGCCAATGCCCATGCATCGGCGATGACCGAGCGAGGCCTGTTGCTGGCCGAAGCGGGTGGTGGAGGCGAGAAGAAGCCCGAGTCCGCCGTCGACCCCGAAGGCCGCGGTGGGCGACCGGGAGCACGACCAGGTGGAAGACCCGGAGGAAGAGGCCAAGGCCGACCGGGTGGAGGTCGCCCGACGGGCCTTCTCGCCCGGATGCTTCAGGATCGCGAAACGATCTTCCTGGAGCGCGTCGCGCGGGGAGAGGATCCAGCAGCGATTCGTGCTGGTGAATGCGGATGTGGGTCCGCATCGATGATCGAACTCGCTCGCACCCTGGCGAGGGACCGTGCTCGACTTGAGACTCTTGGATCGGAGGATTCCCGATGAACCTGCTTCACAACACAATCACGACGCTGGCCGCCCTGGCCGTTGCTGGAACCGCCTCGGCGCAATCCACTCAGATTCCAGCGCCGCCGCAGGAGCAGCCTCTGCTGGTCTTGAACGCGTCTCTGCATCCCGTTTCGAACGATCACCCCGCGGTCGTGAACGACGGCTGGGTTCGATTCGACGCGGGCCGCATCACCGCCGTCGGCGAGGGTGGGCCACCAAAGGACATGCTCGAAGATGCGACCATCATCGACGCAGGTGGTCTGAGTCTGGTCCCCGGCTTCATCTCCAGCGCCAGTCAGATCGGCCTGCTGGAAGTCGGCCAGGTGCAAGCCACGGATGATCGAAGTGAATCGGGCGACCGCAATCCGGAAGCCGCGGCCTGGATCGCCGTGAACCCGGACAGTGATCTCATTCCCGTGGCTCGTTCCGCGGGCATCCTCCATACCCTGGCGATGCCCCAGCGGGGAACGATTCCTGGTCGGGCCAGCATTCTGCGAATGGATGGATGGACGACCGAAGACCTGGCACTGGTCCGCGATGCCGGAGTGATCGTGAGCTGGCCGATGGCGGCGTCGATCCGCGCCCCATGGATGCGACGCGGCAGCGGCGCCCAGCGATCCGACATCAACGCACGACTCAAGGCGATCGACCTCTGGTTCGACGATGCTCAGGCCTGGGCCGATGCCCGGGCCGCGGATCCGACGGTCGCGACCGACCTCCGCTTCGAAGCCATGCAGCCGATTCTCCGCGGCGAACGACCCTTGTTCATCCGCGCCGATTCCCGCGGGCAGATCGAAACGGCCCTCGCATGGGCGAGCGCTCGAGGGTTTCGCCCCGTCATCGTCGGCGGTGGCGCGGCGACGGAATGTCTCCCCCTTCTGAAGGAAACCGGCGCGTCGGTGATCCTGACCGAAGTTCATCGTCTGCCATCCGCACGACACCATGCGATCGATCGACCCTTCACCGTGGCCGCCGCGCTCCACCAAGCGGGGATTCCCTTCGCGATCGCCGCCGAAGACGAGCCCGCGCATGAACGAGGACTGGCCCACCATGCGGCGACCGCAGCCGCTCACGGCCTTCCGCATCACGTGGCGCTCCACGCGATCACCCGAGGCCCCGCCGAGATCATCGGAGTCGGTGATCGACTCGGATCTCTCGAGGACGGACACAGTGCGACGTTCTTTCTCTGTGACGGGGACCCGCTCGACATCGCCAACCCGCCGATGCGAGCGTGGATCGACGGACGCGAGATCGACCTGGGCGATCGGCAGAAACGCCTGTACTCGAAGTATCAGGAGAAGTATCGCCAGAAGGGTCTGATCGACGGCTGAGCCGGAGGTTCACTCGGCCAGGGAGAACGGCAGATCGAATCCTCGGCGTTCGCTCAGGCGGGCGCCATCACGTCCTTCGTACACCACTTCGATCCTGAGTCTTCTGCCCTCGACCAGGCCGGGCAGGTCGAGCATCATCGGAACCAGGTAACACCCGGTCACCGGTTCGAAGTACGACATGGACGTGTCGCGATCGTCGAGCGAGAGACGCTCGACCACCGCCTCATCGTTCTCCGCTTCACGGGTCACCGCGATCTCGAGGGATCCGCAGGCCTTGGTGGGATCACCATCCACATCCGTGAAGAGCACACGAACCTCAAGCGGCCGGATGCCATCGGCGTCAGGTCGACCGACCCGAGTCAGATCCGAGATCTGCATCTGCGTCGGCCACCAGGGCCAGGCGAGGTCGGTGCGGGGGTTGGTCTTGTTGGGCGTGCATGCCGCGACGCCCCAGATCATCGAGAGGAGCATCGCCGGGATGATGACGCGTCGTGCGTGACGATCAGGGGCGGTGACGGTCATCCAGTTCCATCTCGGTTGGATTTCGAGACGCCGGCGTCCGAGTCGGATCGGACAGATCTTCGATCAGCGTGTAGTGATCGAGATTGAGCGTCGTGATCTCACCACTGTCGAGTCGAATCTCGAGGCGATCAAGCCACAGACGATCGTTCTTCGCATGGGCATACCACGAGCCGGTCTGCGATTGCCGATACCGGATGACCAGACCCTCACACGTGGTTGACCAGACACCATTGGTCTGGGGGACCTGCTGGGTCACCCGGACGCGGGTGCCTTCATCGAGAATGGACGTTTCGAGTGCCATGAGAATCGGAGTATACGTCCACCGGCGTGTTCACGATCACCTGCAACGGACGGATGAAGGCGGATCAGCCCTTGTCAATCGGATTCGGCGATGGCCGATGCGGGGCCAAGAAGGCAACGAACCGCCGCCGATCGCCATGTCGGCCCCATCCGCTCCGAAGCGACTCGACGGACGTCATCGGCGTCGATCGCGTCGAACTCCGAGAGAATGGCCTCCGTCGATCGAGCGGCCCCACGCCGAAAGACGTCCAAGGCGAGCTGCCTCGCCCGCGACGGCCCATGTTCCTGTTGCATCAATCCACCGGAGCGAAGTCCGACCGCGATTCGACCGACTTCCTCGTCCGTCGGTCCGTCATCGAAGGCCTCCAGAACGGCGTCGATCCGCTCCAACGTCTCTGCGACCCGCTCCGGCGTGGTTCCGGCCGAGATCGTGCACGCGCCGAGCGCGAATCCCTCCGAGTACCGAGCGGAGACGGAGTAGGCGAGCCCGCGCCGCTCACGAACGTCCAGGAACAGGCGACTGGAACTGCCACCGCCGAGAACGCCGACGGCGGTTCGAAAGGCGAGCTGGTCGGGGTCGGCGGCGATCGGGCCGGCAAGACCGATTCCCAGATGCACCTGAGAGGTGTCTCGCTCGATTCGAAGCGTTCCACCGACCGGCTCTTCGACGAAGCCGGGGGTCGGACCGGTCCCGGCCCAGCCAGCAAGCTTCGAAGACAACTGCTCGACCACTCGATCATGATCGACATCCCCGGCGATCGCCAGGATCGAACCGGATGGTCTCGCCACTTCGTCCCAATGACCTCGAAGATCATCGGCCGTCGCGACTTCAATGTGCTGCTGGACTCCGAGGCCGTGCCGGTGAAACGGCGATGGATACCGAATCTCGTCGAGTCGAATGGCGGCGAAACTCGCGGGGTCGTCCTCGATTCCCGAGAGTTCCTGAAGACAAAGCGACTTCACGGGGGGCAGCGCTTCATCGGGAAAACGTGGTTTCAGCAAGAGGTCCACGAGCAGCTCGAGCCCCGACTTCAGGTCGGAGCCGGCGAGGGTCGCCGAAATGTGCTGGTGATAGGTGTCGGCCGAGACCGACCGCCGCATTCCGAGCCGATCCAAGGCGTCGGAGAATCCACGGCTGTCCAGATCGCCGGAACCTCTCAACAGGAATTCGGAGAGCAGCGTGGCCCAGCCATCGCCCCGATCAAGCGGATCACACGCACTCCCTCCGGGTACCAACCAGATGAGACTGGCGGAACGCTGCGAGGGATTCCGTTCCGTGATGATCTGGAGACCGTTGTCGAGACGAGTGGTACGAAGGTGGTTTGGAGCCTGATTCATTGCTCCGGAAGGGTACCCTCTGAAACAAGGGTGGGCATGTCGAGAATCCAAATCAAACCGCTTGTCACCGTCGATTGCGGAATTGTTTGAACAGCACGGCATTCCCAACCGAACCAAATCCTGCCTCAAGCCCCTCCGTCGCATAGATCCGCATGCACTCTACGAGGCGACCATCGAGACCTGCATCTCGTCCGACCGCAGCGATCTGCGCGAGGGCTCCAGCACTGGTCTCGAGCGTGCTGTGCTCCGACTCGTAATCGCCGGCGGAAATCATGTCGACGGAACGCGACAAGACGTCGCCAAACACCGGGAACAGTGATTGCACCAACTCACGGAAGAGTGGGAGAGGCACCTTTTCGGCATCGCAGATTGCGGCGCCGTTCAGGAGACCGAAGGTGAAACTGAAGTAGATGGACAAGACGGCATTGCTGAGCGCCGCGGCCATTCCCGGGTCATCTCCGATCAGTTGCGAAACTCCGCCGAACGCCTGGACTGCACTGTCACACGCTTCAAAGGCCGCACGGTCGCCCGAGTACAGGATCGCGCAGCGATCGGTACCGATCGCATCCGGAAATGCCATGATCTCGCCATCAAGATGCGTGGCGCCGACAGTCGTCGCCCATTCGGACGCCTCGCGAGCCTTCGATGGCGTTCCGGTCGAGAGCTGAACGATGACTTTTCCGGCAAGTTCGCACTCGACGGACTCGACACGAAAAAGGTCCGCGGTGGCCTCGTAGTCACGCACACACACGACGATGATGTCACTGGCTCGAACCGCATCGGCAAGCGTATCGGCGATCTGGACTGCGCCCGGTTTGAACGACTCCGTCTTCGCAGGCGTCCGATTCCAGACGGTGACTTCCAGATCGGCCGCTGAGAGGGCCTTGGCAAGGGACGATCCCATGAGCCCCAGCCCGATGACCGCCACTCTTTCGTTTGTCGTCGTCATTGTTTTCCACCACTGAGCCAGAGAATTCATCCTGCCCGCAGGTTGGGAGACTAATGAAATCGAGGAGTACCGGTCGCACGGAGGCTCCATCGCCCATTGACGACGGAAGCGCCCGATCTCGAGCTTTCGCCCGCACGACCGCTCCAGACATCATGACCGGAGGGAATTCGCCCCCGAGAACCAGAGAGTTTCTTGCACTCTTTCAATTCGAATTCGACGGTCGAATGCAGGGGTTCGGACTGAAGGCTGGATTCCGGGAGCCCACGAGTTCCACTCCAGTCTCGCTCCTGGGAACGACGGGAAGGGGGTCTTCATGCGATCCACGCTCAATGTGCTCACCATTCTCGCGGCAGGCCTGCTCGTACTCGGGGGTTGGCGGATCTACGACGACGCCCGACAAGAGGATCGTCTCATCGAGTCCACCCGGCTGGCCAAGGATCGAATCCACGCTGAAATCAGGTTGCGAAGCGCTCTTGCAGGCGCCTCGGTCTCTCGAACCGGCTGGACTCGGAACGTGGATCCGGAGTGGTTCAATCCACTTCCCTGCAACGCGTGGTTCTCGTCTTCTGATCAACCTTGGATCGAAATCGCGCCCGACTCAGCGGGCCGACGCCAGAATCCCAAAGAGATCAGCATCACCCAGCCGTCTCAGGCGACCTGGTGGTTCAACCCGACTTCGGGCGCTCTTCGAGCTCGAGTCCCCGAGTTGACCTCGGGGAGTGCCACACAAGCCCTCTACGACCTCGTCAATCAGTGATCGCCGGAGGCTCATCGAGCCCCTCCAGGGTGTCGTCGATCGAATATCTCCCTGGCGAGCGCTCTTTTGAGAGCCACCTGGCTGCTCGGAGCACCCCATGGCCGAAGACCCGACGATCCGTCGCCTGATGACGAATTATGATTTTTTCGTCCTCCCCGAGAAAGGCGATTTCGTGCTCTCCAACGACTTCACCGACTCGGTTTGAGATGACGTGGCCATCTTCGATGTCATCGCGACTGATTCGGAGGTCTTCGACCAGGCTTCGCGCTGTTCCCGAAGGCTGATCGACCTTCTCCGCATGATGCGTTTCGGTGATCGTGACGGGCCACGAGTTGGTAAGCCGACCGATGGACCGAAGCGCCATGCGAAGGATCGCCACACCGAATGCGGTGTTTGGCGCATGAAGGACCGGAATCTTTGATTCTGCCACCTTGAGGGCTGTTTTTGCCCGCACATCCACATCGGTGACGCATTCCAACAACGGCACTTCATGCGCTACGGCGATGCCCACTGCTCGATGGATGCCATTCCTTGACGACACGTCCACGACGACGTCGAACGTCGCTTCACTCCTGCGAATTGGTTCGACGTCGTCGCGAGTCACCTCGACGACCACCTTGCAATCATGTTCCGCGGCCAGTTCAGCGACGATCCGGCCCAATCGGCCCCTTGCGCCGACCAGACAGAGCCGAAGAGGGCTTGAATCCCCCCTGAGCGGATCAGCAACGTTTTTTGTCAAGGTTCTTCCCATATGTGTCCGAAGAGGGTACAAATTTCTTGCGAGTGGGCGCCGTTGCGCCGGCCACTCCTCTCCGACACTCCGACAGCGCAACTACAAGGAGCCATGTTCATGGCTAAGAAGAAGAAGAAAGCGACCCGAAAGAAGGTCGCAAAGAAGGCTACGCGTAAGAAGGCTGCCAAGAAGACCACCCGTAAGAAGGCCGCCAAGAAGACCACGCGTAAGAAGGCTGCCAAGAAGACCACGCGTAAGAAGGCCGCCAAGAAGAAGACCACGCGTAAGAAGGCTGCCAAGAAGAAGACCACGCGTAAGAAGGCTGCCAAGAAGAAGACTCGTAAGAAGGCTGCCAAGAAGAAGACCACGCGTAAGAAGGCCGCCAAGAAGAAGACCACTCGTAAGAAGGCTGCCAAGAAGAAGACCACGCGTAAGAAGGCCGCCAAGAAGAAGACCACGCGTAAGAAGGCTGCCAAGAAGAAGACCACGCGCA
>NHBO02000052.1 GCA_002167845.2 Phycisphaera sp. TMED9
AGCGGGGAGTCGTCTCTGGCACCGCAACTGTCGCCGCCGAGTCAACGCAGCGAGGAGACGGCGGAGCCGTCCCCGCAGCGATCAAGCCAANCNGCCACCGNCGANGGANCACCGCCTCGCAACGNGGATTTCACTGCAGAAACCCACTTCGGACGCTGCTGAGCGGGGCTGTCGTCACGAATCCGGGGTCGGAGGCTCGGATGGTGTCGCATCACTCAACGATGGCGGCGACGGACCGAGCATTCGTCCGAGGGACGTACCCGATGCGGTGGGCGAGGGCTTCGATCTTCACAGCGTCATCCGGCAGTTGGATCGGTCCATCGACGAGATGCCACGTCGTCTCGCCATCGAGACGCCAGCCGAGCGAGGCGCCTTCCGTCTTGCACTCGATGACCGCATGGCGCCGTCCATCGATGATCTTGATCGCGAGGGTGGGTGGTGCGGTNGCTGGTTTCTGCGGAGCGCCGTCCCAGAGGTGCTGTCGCACCATGTCACCTTCGGAGTGGCGTCCGAGATCGCCGGTGTCCTGCATCCAGGCCGTCAAGGCTTCGCGGAACGCGGCGATTCGCGCTTCGTGAGAAGGGTCGGCGATGAGATTCCGGACTTCATGTGGATCCGCGGCGGTGTCGTAGAACTCCTCCTTGGGTTTGGTCTGATCCACCAGTTGCCACTGGTCCGGCGTCGCGTCGCCGGAGGCTCTGAGGGCATGGATGTCGGCCATCATCGGGACATTCTCGGCGTAGGCGACGTTGTAGAGCCGGGGTCGCTCCGGCATGAAATTGTGCACGTAGCGGTACCGACCGTCGGTGACGGCGCGGGTGCGATCCAGGACCGCGTCCATTCGATCCGCATGGATGAAGGCGACGCCCGTGCCGGGGGCGGTGTATCGCCCCGCGAAGGCGCGGCCGGACATCCAGATCGGCGGGCGGATGTCGCAGATGGACAGAGCGGTGGGTGCGAAGTCGACGAAGGAGACGACGCGTTCGTCGATTCCTCGGCGGTTCATCGCCGCCGGCCATCGAATGATCAGGGGAATCCGGGTGCCGGAGTCGTAAATGCAGCGTTTGCCTCGCGGCAGACCGACGCCGTGATCGCTGAAGAACATCACCACCGTGTTCTCGAGCTCGCCAGCGTCTTCCAGCTCGTTCAAGATCCGTCCGACCTGTCGATCCATCGCGGCGATGTTGTCATAGGTGCGAGCGATGTCGTCACGGACCGTCGGGGTGTCGGGGAAGTAGGGGGGAACGGCGACGCTCGCAGGGTCGGCGACCTTTGGTTGCCGGGGACGTTTGGGAAAGGTGCCGCTCTCGTGTGTCACGGTCAGATTGAACACCGCGAAGAACGATTGATCGCCGCCGGATCTTCTTCGCCAGTGGGCCTTTCCACCCGTCTGGTCCCAGGTCGTGCCGGGGGCCTTGAACTGATAGTCGGTCTTGCTGCGATTGGTGCAGAATCTACCGTCGGCTCGAAGCAGTTCTGGGAAGCACCGGACCTCCGGCGACGGAACCGCTTCGTAGTTGGGGATGTCCGCGTAGGCCTCCGGATCTCGTGACAACGCCGCGTTGCTGGGTTTTCCGGTCCGCATGTGCATCGAGCCGAGTTCGGTCGTCCATTGGCCGGTGATCAGGGTGGAGCGGGAGGGGGCGCAGACCGGCGTGGTGGCGAAGGCGTTGACGTACCGGACGCCTTCTTCGGCGAGCCGATCGACGTTCGGGGTCGGCACCGTGGAGTCGCCGTAACAACCCAGCCATGGGCTCATGTCCTCGACCGAGATCCAGACGAGATTCAGCGGCGATTCCGAGGCGGACGCTCGGGTGGTGGCACTCGCCACGAGGAGCATCAGGAGGATCGAGATCGATCGAATGACGCGAAGGTGGTGGAGGTTCATGTCTCGGAGGATAGCTTTCCTCGCCGCCGCTGAAGTCGAGAGGCCGTTCTGGAAACGACAGCGACCCCGCCTTGAAGGCGGGGTCGCTGAGCGNATCTTCTGAGATGGCCGCGGCGAAGGCCGCTCCGATCACTTGATGGCGACGCTGGCGCCGGCTTCCTCGAGCGCGGTCTTGAGGGCTTCGGCCTCGTCCTTGGAGATCTTCTCCTTGACCGCCTTGGGGGCGGTGTCGACGATTTCCTTGGCTTCCTTGAGGCCAAGGCCGGTCGCTTCGCGGACGGCCTTGATGCACTGGATCTTCTTGTCGCCAGCGGCTTCGAGGATCACGTCGAACTCGGTCTGTTCGGCTTCGCCTTCATCGGCGTCGCCACCACCACCACCGGCCATCATGACGGCGCCACCGGCAGCGGGTTCGATGCCGTAGGTGTCCTTCATGTAGTCAGCGAGGTCGACCGCTTCCTTGAGGGTGAGACCGGCGATCTCGTCGCCCATCTTGGTGATCTTCGCGTCAAAGGTCTTTGCTTCGGTTGCTTCTTCGGACATTGGAAACTCCGTTCCTCTTGTTGTGCCCCCCGAGAGGGCTCGACCATTCGAGCTTTAACCCAAGGGCCAGTCGGGGCGGCGGGAAAGGGACATGAAAAAATCAGTAACGAATCAGTGAATGGGCGATCGTCGCTTCGGTCATCCGACCTTGGCGATGGTCTCCCCGCTTTCGAGCTTTTCTTCGAGCGACTTGACGACGCCCATCAACTTGGAACCCGGGCTCTTGGCGCAGCCCACGATGTTTCGGTGCGGGGTGAGGAGCAGGGTGACCACGGTCGCCTGTGCCTCGTCTCGGGTCGGGAACTTGGCAAGGGCCTTGACGCCCGCTTCGCCATCGAAGTACACGCCGTCGATCGACGCGGCGCAGAGTTCGAGTTCCTTGACCTTCTTGCCCCATTCGACGATTTCGCGGGCCACGTCCACCGGGCTCTCGGAACCGAAGGCGATCGCCGCCGGTCCCTTCAACGCGGGGAAGAGTGCCTCGAGATCGGTGCCGGCGAACGCCTTCTTCGCGAGGGTGTTCTTCAGCACGGTGATGTGGATGGACTTCTTGCGAAGTTCATTGCGGAACTCGTTGTTCTCCAACGCGTCCATGCCACGAATCTGAAGGATGACGCCACCATCGACGTTTTCGAAACGTCGCCGGTATTCGTCGATGATCATTTCCTTGACGGGCTTGCTCATGGTTCAGCTCCAGCGAGGGTCAGACGGCGATCTGCACGCCAGGGGTCATGGTGCCGGAGACCACGACTTTCTTGAAGTACAGGCCCTTTGCGGCGGCCGGCTTGATCTTCTCGACGGTCTCGATGAAGAACGAAAGGTTCTCCAGGATGTCCGCCTCGGAGAAACTCATCTTCCCGACCACGAGATGGATGTTTCCACCCTCATCGTTCCGGTACTCCTGCTTGCCGGCGGCGAATTCCGCGACGGCGGTCTTCACATCCGGAGTCACGGTGCCTGCCTTCGGGCTCGGCATCAGACCCTTGGGGCCCAGCACCTTTCCGAGGGTTCCGACGAACCGCATCATGTCGGGGCTGGCGATCGCGACGTCGAATTCGGTCCAACCTCCGGCGACCTTGGCGACGAGTTCCTCGCCGCCGGCTTCAGCGGCACCGGCTTCGAGTGCTGCTGGAGCCTTGTCGCTGTTGCAGAACGCGATGACGCGGGCGGATCGACCGATTCCCTTGGGCATCGAGATCGAACCGCGAAGGGCCTGGTCGGCCTGCTTGGGGTCGATGCCCAGATTGGCGACCACGTTGATCGACTGGTCGAAATTCATCGCCTTGAAGCTCTTGAGAACCTTGACGGCTTCTTCCGGTGAGACGGGGCTCTCCGGGACGAGTTCGAGATTGGCTTTTTGTCGTTTGGTGAACTTCGGCATTTCAGTTCTCCACCTCGACGCCCATGGAACGAGCCGTACCGGCGATGACCTTCATCGCGGTCTCGATGCTGCCCGAGTTCATGTCTGGCATCTTCTCTTCGGCGATCGCTCGGAGCTGGTCCTGGGTGAGCGTGCCGACCTTCTTGACGTGGGGCTCACCCGAACCGCTCTCGATGTTGAGTGCGGTCTTGATGAGGATCGAGGCGGGCGAGGCCTTGAGTTCGAATTCGAAGGATCGATCGTCATAGACCGTGATGACACAGCCGAGGATCTTTCCGTTCATCTCCTTCGTTCGATCGTTGAACGCGGTGATGAACTGGCCCGGGTTGACGCCGTTGGCGCCCAGTGCGGGGCCGATGGGCGGCGCCGGCGTCGCTTTGCCGCCGGGAGCCATGATCTTGAATACTTTGGTGACCTGCTTGGCCATGATTTCCTACCTCCCACCGGGATCCGGCTCCTCTTCGGAGGCTCCGGAGGCAGCGACCGGACAAGTGGTCGCCGCAGCCCAGTAGTGCTTGCGGTCTGAGTTGAGCCGAGCAGTGTAGCGAACCCGGGCCCTGTTGCCAACAGCGAAATCGCCGCTGGAGCGGAGAATCGGCCTCGATCAGAGGGTCAGCCGTGGGCTGGGATCAGGGTCCTGCGGTCCAGCCGGCGAGAAGCAGGCCGAGATCGGCCCCGTTGGTGGTGCCATCGCCATTGAGGTCGGTCGGCCCGGGTTCACCCCAGCCGGCCAGCAGGAGGCCCAGATCGGCTCCATTGACCAGGCCGTCACCGTTGAGGTCTCCCGAAGGGGCGTCGCTGCTCCCGTGGGACCACATGTCGTCGGGGATGACCGCGTATGACATGCCGGGGCCACTGGCACGCACGATGCATCCCGCGCCGCCACCCCGCTCGAAGAAGCCGATGGTGATGGCATGTTTGCCGGCTTGGAGGCCGATCGATCCGGTTCGTTCCTGCATCCCGTGAAGCCCGTCGTTGTCGACCACGACCTGGGAGCCGATCCACAGTCGGCTGCCGTCATCCGATTCGGTGCCGAAGGTCCAGGTACCCGATTCCGGGAGGTCGACCCAGCCGGTCCAGCGCACGCCGACATTGTCCGAACGGCCGGTGTCTGCGAATTCTCCGTTGGTGGAGGCGGCGTCGATCCGACCCCACACGCTTTCGCCGAAGGGCTTCAACGACTCGAAATCCGGAAGGACGGTTGGATCAGCGAGGTCGTAGTAGGCGCCGAGGATGCCGGGCGTGGTTCCGGTCGGATCATCGGGGGGGAGCAGGCCTTCGATCTGAATGGTGACCGAGCCGGTGTCCGGAGTCGAGTCCGCGCGGTTCACATAGTCGAAGAAGTCATATCCCACGTAGCCCGCGGGCGAGGTGTAGAGAAGGACGTCGCGGTCGTCGACTCCGGCGCCTTCGAGAAGCTCGATCGTCCCGCCCGCGGTCGAGATCGGATCAAAGTTCTGAATGTTTCCGATACCGCATTCGACGCCACCATCGTTGAACAGCACGTCGATCCGGGTCGGCACGGCTTCCTCGACGATTCGGAAGTCGTTGACCGCGATATTCTCCGGGGTGACTTCGAAGTCGCAAGCCACGGAGTTGATGTGAGCGTTCGCCAGATCGATGTTCTCCGGGCAGAATTCCATCCGCACGTTCGCGAGTCCGCCGGGACACGTGTGGCAGTAGCTCATGATCGTGCCGTTGGGCGAGACCGAGCAGTCGCCGCCGGCGCAGTTGTCCACGCCGATGTCGTGGGTGTGGGGGCATCCGACGTTGTGTCCGAGTTCATGGCTGAAGACCATGAGATCCCAGTTCGAGCCGTTGTTGTTCTCAATCGGGTACGGGAACGAGCCGCCGAGATTGGCACTGAGGCCGTAGTTGTAGTTGGAGCAGAGGGCGGACAGCCAGGCCACGCCGCCTCCCAGGCCGCGACCGCTGAGGAAGTGGCCCAGATCCCGCTGAACCGACCCCATGTTGGCCTGCCAGTAGTCTCGATACTGCGTCAACTGCGCGCTGGTGCCTCCGGCGTCCCACGGATCCTCACCGGTCCAGAGACGCGACCAGTTCACGGCCATTCGGGTGTTGTGGTCACGGATGTAGATGTGCGAAGTCGCGGCCACGAGCGTCGCGATGTAACTCATCGCCGCCGACTCATCGCCACCGAAGATGCCCAGAAGTTCCTGATCCGTTTCGATGGCGAGCTGGATGCGACGGCAGGGCATCGGTCCGACGCCCGCGATTCCGCCATCCGCCGCGTCCGGGGCGTCGTCGCGTCGTCCCTCCATCAGGCGGAAGGGCTGCTTGATGTCGTCGACGCCACAGAAGCCCTCGAGGAATTCAGGATCGATCGCCGGCAGCGCGTCCAGTCGGTGGACGAGAATCGGTCCGCCGGCGACGCCGTCGGAGATTCCAAAGGCGACGTCGTCGACTCGAATCCAACCCTCGACGCCCGAAGGTCCGAAACTGATGAATGCGTCGCTCTCCGAATCGCCTTCGACCGTTCCGCCCAGGGCCAGAATCGTCGGACGGGCAATCGGTCGCTCGACGCCGTCGGCGTCGACCGCCAGGAGCACGGCGTCATTGGTGAATGGAATGATCGGCGTCAATTCGAGATTCACGGAATCCCGTCCCGGAACCGCCACGTTCCCCAGTCGAACCCGGCCGGTCGTTTCAGCGGCATCACGAGCCTGCTCGAGAAGAATCGGATCAAGGGTGACCGCGATCGAGGTCTCGTCCTCGTCGGCGGTACGTCGCAGCGGGCTGGGCACCACGTCCGCAGGAGGGAGGACGACTGGATTCGACACGCGATCACGTTGGAGTCCGGGTCGGCGTTCGTCGGACGACGAGGCCTCCAGGGTCAGCAGTCCGAAGCCGATCATCGAGGCGATGGCAAGGAATCGGGCCGCGAAGCGAGGCTTGTCTGATCGAATCATGTCTGAGGTTCTCGTGTGGTGAACTGGCAGTCCGGTCGTGGAACTGGACAGTAGCCTTTCTTGACGTTCGGTCGACGTATTTGTTCCGATTTGTGGCGGTTCCGAGCATTGAATTGGGGTCCGGCCGTCCGCGGCCGGCTTCACCGCCGTCTCATCCGATAACGATCCTTTGGTCGTGATCGAGAATCAGACGATGCACGACCGCCGCAGGATGTCGAGACCCTCACCGTCGGAAACGGAAGCCGCATCCGGTCGCTCGAGTGAGGGCGGGCGGGCCGAGGCGGAAGTCAGGCCTCCATGGCGAGTCGTCGGAACAGCCGCACGCCCGTTTCGAGCGTCGCATCGTTGAAGTCATACCGCGGGGAATGCAGTTCCGGCATCTCCTCCTCGCCGGCCGGCTTCTGGCCGAGCAGGAAGAAACAGGCGGGTACGACCTGGCCGTAGTAGGCGAAGTCTTCGCCACCCATGGCGGGGCGATCGATCTCCACCAGCCGGTCGACGCCGACCTCGGCGCGGGCGAGTTCGCGGAATCGGTTCGTCGCGTCCGGATGGTTTTCGGTCACTGGGTAGCCGCGGTCGTAGCGGACCGTGGCCGTGCAGTCGTGGGCCGTGGCGATCGACTCGGCGATGGTGGTGATCTTCGCTTCAATGAGATTCTGGATCTCGGGGCGAAGACTTCGTGCCGTCCCGCCGAGCCGGGCGGACATCGGGATCACGTTGAAGGCGGAGCCGGATTCAAGCACGGTGACGCTCACCACCGCCGCGTCCAACGGATCGACGTTTCGGGAGACGATCGTCTGCAGACCGGTGACCGTGGCGGCTGCGGCGGCGATGGGGTCGCGNCCGGTGTGCGGCCAGGCGGCGTGACATCCTTCACCTTCGATGATGATCTCGAAACGATCCGAGGCGGCCAGCAACGGGCCGTCCTTGGTTCCGACGATGCCGGCATCGAGTCCGGGCCAGCCATGCAGGCCGAACATCTTCTCGACGGGGAACGGCGCGACTCGCCCGTCGAGGCAGCCGTCTTCGACCATCCGTCGACCGCCGCCACCACCTTCTTCCGCGGGTTGAAACACCATGACCACGGATCGGTCGAGGGTTCCAGCCGCCGCTTCCTCGGCGAGGGCGCGAGCCGCGCCGAGCAGGACGGTGGTGTGCCCGTCATGCCCGCAGGCGTGCATGCGACCGGGGTGGGTGGACGCCCAGGGGAGTCCGGTCGCCTCTTCGATCGGAAGGGCGTCGATGTCCGCCCGAAGTCCGATGGCGGGGCGCGTCGACGTCCCCGGGATCCAGGCGAGGACACCGGTTCCACCCGCAAGGCCGGCGACATGCTCGACGCCCGCGTCAGTCAGCTCGGCTTGAATGGCCTTGCTGGTTCGATGTTCCTCGTAGCCGACTTCGGGGTGGGCGTGGAGGTCGTGACGAATGTCGATCAGTCGCTGGAGTCGGGCCTCGTCCAGTCGCCAGTCGGAATTGGTTTCGGAGTGTGACATGCCTGCAGCGTAACGGTCCGGCGGCGTCGGAGCCGGACCCGTCCGGGCAAACGCATCTCTCACGTCTCTCATGCCCGCATCGCTGGTCCATCACTTCCGGAGCGGGGGAAGTCCGACGGAAATCCGACCTTCATTGAGCATCGCGAAGGCCGGAGGATGGTGATAGACGAGCCTCGACAGTTGGCTCATCGAGATTTCGAAGATCTTGGCGGCACCCGCGACGTCCCACCGTCGCGTCACGATCACGTCGAGGGCTTCCGCGAGCAGCGCGGGGTAGTCCCGATGCTTGGGGTTCACCGGCATTCGATTGCCTTGTCGTCGCGAGATCCAGAGATCACTCGGTTGGTGACGGTCACGACTCGCGGGGGTTCGAACCTTCAGTGCCAACCGAAGGCGAAGCCTGGACATGGCGACCGCTCGGTTGACCTGTTGTTGCCGTCTCTCCGTCGCCTTGGCCTGGATCTCGCTCGGAAGATGCACGATGAAGGCGCCGGTCTCGACCTTGTTGCGATGTTGACCACCGGGACCACCGGACTTCCCAAAACGGAACTCACACTGCTTCATGAGGTCGTCTGGATCGAGGGTCGCCGGATGGGCGCCTTTCAGCATCACCGACTTGGGATCGACATAAGGGGGGCGGTAGGTCACGGGGGAGTCACTCGGGTCCGACGTCGGATTGATCCGGACCGATGTCCGAAATCAGCGGGCTTGNTCTCTTGACGGTATCGAAGTCGNCGNAGGTTCGCGTTGGCTCAGCCCGGCTGCACGGNGNTGCGGCTGGTGGCGGCGGGNGCCAGNTCGAGCCCGTCCGACTCACCGGCGGCCAGTCGTCGGGCGCCCAGGCTCGCGATCATCGCCCCGTTGTCCACGCAGAATTCAAGGGGTGGAAGGCGAAGGTCGATCGATCGGGCCGTNGATTCGGTTTNCAGCATGTGGCGGATGGCCCGATTGGCGGAGACTCCGCCGCCGACGAGAAGGCTGCGGGCTTCGGGGTGCCGGTCGAAGGCCCGCCCGAGGTTTCGGCGAACCGCCTTGATNGTCGCGGCCTGGAATGATGCGGCCAGATCCGCACGACGCTGCTCGTCGAGCTTCGGAGGTGTTCGTCCGGGCTGTCCCTTCGCGGCGTAGAGCACGGCGGTCTTCAGGCCGCTGAAGGAGAAATCCAGGCGATCCTTGCCGAGGTTGGCGACGGGAAAGTCGAAGGCGTCCGCGTCGCCGTCAGCGGCCAGCCGTTCGACCTCGGGGCCGCCCGGATGGCCGAGGTCGAGCATCGCGGCGACCTTGTCGAAGGCTTCGCCGATCGCATCGTCGATGGTTCGGCCGAGGAGGATGGGGGAGATGGGGTCCGGAACGAGATAGAGGCTCGAGTGCCCGCCGCTCACCACCAGTCCCAGACTCGGAAACGCGACCGGAGGCGCATCGAGCAGGCCCGCCACGAGGTGGGCATGCACGTGGTCCACGCCGATCAACGGAACATCCAACGCCAGCGCGAGCCCTTTGGCGGCGCTGGTTCCGACCAGCAGAGCGCCGATCAGGCCCGGTCGATGACCGACCGCGATCGCGTCGAGGTCGGCCAGCGAGATGCCCGCCTGGTCGATGGCGCGGCGGAGGACCGGGAGCAGATGTTCGAGGTGTGCCCGACTGGCGATCTCCGGGACCACGCCGCCGTACTCGGCATGAAGTTCGTGCTGCGTGGCAACCACCGAAGAACGAACCCGTCCGTGGCCGTCGACCACCGCGACCGCGGTCTCGTCGCAACTCGTCTCGATCCCGAGAACGAGGACTTCGGTCGGATCATCCGGAGCGCTGGTGCTCATGGCTCGGTGACTTCACCTTCCGGCGAGTCGGTTCTTCGGGAACGATCGAGGAGTTCACCGATCCGATCCGCTTCGCCGTTCGGGACGCGTCCGATCACCGTTCCGTTCTCGTCGCGGATCTCGAATCCGACCGATGATTCGACCTCGTCGGACTCGTCCAGTTCTTCGATCCGGGCCGAGGTCTTCTTCAGCTCGTCGAGCAGACGCGTTCGATAGGCGATCTGATCGAGCAGTTCCGAGGCNAGCACCGCATCCGACCCCGGATCACCTCCGACCGAGAGCCATTCCCCCGAACTCAGTTTCGATTGCAGGGTTCGGAGGGCGGCGGCGAGCTGGGGGTCGGCGATCTCCTGCTCGATCCACGCGGGGTCGTCGAACTTCGCCTCAAGGCGATCGGTCCCGTCGTTGATGGGTTCGTAACGTCGGCGATTCTCGATGATCTTGGCGTAGTCGGCGTTCTCGAGATCNATGACGAAGCCCGGATCGGGATCGACGCCCCAGATCTCCTCGTCACCGCGTCGATCGAGGTTCCGCCCGTTGGGCAGGTAATAGCGGGCGGTGGTCATCTTGAGCGTCCCGCGGTCGTCGGGAAGCGGGCGAACTTCCTGAACGGATCCCTTGCCGAACGAACGCTCACCGAGGATCTTGGCACGGCCGTTGTCCTGCAATGCTCCGGCGACGATCTCGCTCGCCGACGCGGAGCCGTCGTTGACCAGAACCACGATCGGGATCAGATGGTCGTCGGCGTCGGCGGTGGCGGTCCACTTCCGTCCTTCGCCGTCGCGATCGCGGACCGAGACGATCACGCCGCGATCAAGGAAGAGATCGGCGACGTCGATCGCGCCATCAAGCGTCCCGCCGCCGTTGAAGCGGAGGTCGAGAATGATCGCCTTGGCACCGGCGGCGTCGAGCGCGTCGAGGGCCTCCCGCATCTCCTCGATCGTTCGTTCGGTGAATTGAGTCAATCGGATGTATCCGATGCCCTGGTCGGGATCGAGCACGTGGTCCCAGCCCTCGCCGGCGCGACGGATTCCCTTGACCGATCGAGTCTCGATGCGTCGTCGAACGACCTCCAGTGACTCCTCGGTGCCGTCGACGTGCCGCACCTTCATGGTGACCGGCGTGCCTTCGACGCCGATCAGCAGGTCGATGCAGTCCTGGCTGCTCAGGCCGAGGGTGTCGGTGCCGTCGATCTCGAGCACCACGTCGCCGGCGCGGACACCGGCGTCGAGGGAAGGAGAGTCCTCGAGCGGGCTGATGATCCGAAGTCGATCATCGACCACTTCGATCTCCGCTCCGATTCCGACGTAGGAGCCACGCATCTGTTTGTCGAAGTCCTGCTCGAGTCGTGGCGGGATCCAGACCGTGTACGGGTCGTCGAGGGTCTCGAGCATTCCCGAGATGGCCGCTTCCTGCATCTTCGCCGCGTCGGGTTCACCGACGAAGTCCTCGAGCACCATGGACCGGACGTCGACGATCGGATCGAACCAGGCCAGATCGTCTCGTCTGCCCGCGCCGATGGTCACCAGAATCTGGACCGCGAGGAGACCGCAGAGGACTGGAACGGGCCAGTTGCCAAATCGGGTGACGGGGCGTTTGCGATCGGATTCTGGCATCNGGATTCCTGTCGGCGGCAACGGAGGGAGGAGGTCGACCGTGAATCATACGGAGCCGGGAGGGTCTCTCGTTCGTTGAATCGCTCATCCCGCCGCGAACCGGGAAGAAACGCGACCCTGCTACGATCATCGAAGCCACGGTCGANCCCGAGTTCGACCCCACCCCACCCCCTTGAGGAAGTTCGGCACGCATGAAGGACGACCGCCGCGAAGGCATCGACATCCACGAAGAGGCGGCCATTCTGGTGGCGGTGATCCTCCCCGGGACGATCATCGAGGAAGGGGATCCCCTGCGGGAGCTGGGGGCTCTGGCCGAGGCCGCGGGGGTGCACGTCTCCGGTCGGCTTCTGCAGCAGCGTGATCATCCGCGGGCCAGGACCTACCTGGGCAAGGGGAAGGTCGAGGAACTCGCGGCGATGGTGGGCATGCTCAAGGCCAAGGTGGTGATCTTCGACAACGACCTCTCGCCGATGCAGATCAAGTCGCTGGAGGAGGATCTCTCCTGCAAGGTGCTGGATCGATCGGAACTCATTCTCGACATCTTCGCGAATCGCGCCGCGACCAAGGAGGCCCGTCTCCAGGTCGAGATCGCCCAGTTGGAATACACGGCCCCGCGGCTTCGTGCGATGTGGGGCCATCTCGGCCAGGTCACCGGCGGGGCGCCCATCGGCGTCGGCACGCGCGGGCCCGGCGAGCAGCAACTCGAAATCGACCGTCGGCTCGTCCAACGCCGAGTGGTCCAGCTCAAACGAAATCTCGCGGAAGTCCAGGCGCGGCGCACTCGCGAAGTGTCGGCTCGCCGCGATGAACATTTCACGGTCGGGCTGGTCGGNTACACCAACGCCGGGAAGAGCACGATGTTCAACGGCCTGACCGACGGGGGGGCGTTCGAAGCCGACATGCTCTTCGCCACGCTGAGCACGCGGATCGGGTCGTGGAATCTCGGTGGCGGCAACAACGTGCTTCTCTCGGACACCGTCGGATTCATCCGCGACCTCCCTCATCATCTGGTGGCGAGTTTCAAGGCCACGTTGGAAGAGACGATCTACGCGCACGTGCTGCTCATGGTGCTCGACGTCGCGGACCCCGCCGCCGCCCGGCAGTTCGAGACCGTGACCCGAGTGCTCGACGAGATCGGTGCGGTGAACCAGCCCCGGATCCTCGTCTTGAACAAGGTCGACGTGCTGCGAACCACCGTCCACGAGGGNCGGGTCCCCGGGGACACGTTGGATGCCTGGTTGGAGAGCAACCCGGATGCGATCGTCACCAGCGCTCGGGACGGGCAGGGACTCGACACGCTGGCCGAGCGGGTGCTTGATCGAATGCGCGGAGAGATGCGGGAAGTCGTGCTGGAGATTCCACTGGCCGAAGGAAAGCTGGTCGACCTGGTCGAGAAGCGCACCGAAGTGATCGATCGCGATTATGCGACGGCCGGTTCGGTGGTGATCCGAACACGAATCGGTCGGCGTCAGTTGGAAGTCCTCATGGCGGGGGGGCCACGCTTCACCGCCGACGGTCTCCGGGGGCCCGAGGCGCTGGCGCGGCTCTGGCCGGAGGCCGAGACCTTCCGGATGCCCCGGGTTCCGCCTCATCTGGCGCTGCACCCGGAGTGAGGTCCGGGTCGACGGCTGCCCGTCGCGGGTCCGGGGCCGATTCAGGNCGTCGATGTCCGCTGGTCTTCCGGATCGACCGCCCGACGGACCGTGTCGACGACCGTCGGATGGATGACACCCGGGGTGCGGATCCAGATCGCTCCCCGCGGAATCGCGAGCGGACACCACGCCACGAGATGGGAACGCTCGAAGCGTCGCCCCTGCCAGAGACCTTCCTCATTTCGGCCGTGGGCGATCCTCTGATCTCTCCTGGGGAACTGGTCCCATCGCTCCACGTGGCCGCCGAGCACGGCGCGGTCGACGACGTCTCGTGCGGTCGGCCCGCCGCCCGCGAGGACGATGACGTTCTCCCGCTCGGGAACGAACTGGCGATAGGCCCGTCGAAGCAGGCGTCCCGTCCGGGCGACCAGGGCGGTGGCGTGATTGGCGTNTCCCACGGCGACGAGTTCGATGCAGGTCGAGTCCGATCGTTCCGCGGGCCGGGGCGCTGCGATCTCCATGGTCCCGATTCGCCGGTCCTCGGCGTCGCGAAGGACGAGTCGATCACCGACCCGCGCACCCCGAAGGAAATCTCGAGCCGCGTCGAGGACGTCGGCGTCGGGCGGGCTCGATCCCAACCACTCCACGCCGACGAGATACGGCCGTTCGATGGAAGCGAGTTCATCGAAGGCGGGTGGCAGGGGGCCGAGTGGGAGTGGTGAGATCTGGAGTCTCTTGACATGCACGGCGAAGACGCGGTCTTCGGAATGAACTTCCAGGTCGACGCTGCGTCCCTGCGGTCCGGTGACTTCGGCGCGAACGCGACTCCCCGCTTCGATGAATCGGAGCGCCACTTCGATTTCACATCGGACCGCATCCCGTCGCGGGGCCCGCGGCGCCGAGTTCATCCGGTGGAGGAAGTCCTTCATGTCGCGGCTGGAGATCGCGTTGTTCGCGACCGCGTCGAAGAGCGCCGCCTCGAGGGCCTCGTCATCTCGCATCGGGATGGGGTCTGGGGGAACCATGCTTCTGGTGCATTCTGGGGGCGGGTCCGCGTAACGGCAATCCGGAGCATCCTGCGTGACCGGAACTCCACCGGGTCCGGGTCGCCGGATCAGCCGGGATTGGGCCGGTCCGAGGGTCGATGAATCAGAAGGAGAAAGACCCCGTTCAGCGTTCGGATGGATCCGGTGCGAGCGGGGTGTGGGGAGGAGCATTGAGATGAAACTAGGTGAACTGATGGTGCGTCAGGGCCTGTTGACCGAAGCCCAGGTGGCCGAGGTCCTCGCGGCTCAGGCCCGTCGGACCGAGCCGTTCGGCTCGATCTGCGAGCGACTCTTCGGCATCGCCCCGGAGGTGGTCGAGGGCGCCTGGGTCGAGCAGTACAGCGTGCTGACCGAGGGACTGAGGCCCGATTTCGATCGTCAGGATCCATCGGTGCTCAACGTCGTCACTCGGCGTCAGGCGTGGCAGTTTCGGATCGTTCCGGTGTGCTGGGACGAGGGATCGCTGGTCCTCACCACGACCAGAGACCAGATGGCCAGAGCACTCCGCTTCGCCACGAAGGTCATTCCGTTCCCCGTCTATTTTCTGCTGATCGAAGCTGATGCCATGGCGGACGCCCTGAACCGCTCGTATCCGATGCCCGGCGTGGATGCCGCGGTGGTGCTCGGAGAACTCGAGATGCTCTCGAACAGTCTGGGCGGGCGAACCGGCGACGACGCCGANTGACGATCCTGACGATCTCAGGATTTGCCGGGGCCCGACAGGTCTACCAGGTTCTCAAGTGGTCGGTGCCTCCGCAGCCCTCGAGGGGGGCGGGAGGGAATGGCGACTCCCGGACTTGAACCGGGGACACCGGCATTTTCAATGCCGTGCTCTACCAACTGAGCTAAGCCGCCTGCGTCTCGCCCGAACCGCGCGAGGACGTGAAGCCTACAGCCAACCGGGCTGAAGTCAAGCAAGGGCGTTTTGGGGCGGGCCGTTCTGCCGCAGCGGCGATGATCGGGGACACGGCCTTCGCACGTCCGATCAATCGGCGAGCCGGAGATTCCGGGTGGCGGCCCGGGCGGAAGTGCTGGGACGGGTCGCGACGGCCATGCCATCCTTGATCAGATCCTGAAGGATCGCGAAGAGGGGACCGCCGAGGTAGGAGCGAAGCGGCTGGATTCCCGCAAACTCCTGAAGTCGGGGGATTCCGTCGTCGAATTCGCCGTCTCTTCCGAAGGTTCGATTTCGGACCTCCATGATGAAGCGAGAGGCGTGGAGGATGGCGTCGGCTTCGTCCACGCGGAGCTCGCACATCCGGATGAGCACCGGTCGAAGCGGCTCGATGCCCTCGGCCCAGGCGTTCTCATCGCCTCGAATGCATGCGATCGCGATCACCAGTTCTTCGATGTTCTGGGCGATTCGCTCGATCGCGACCCTCCGAAGCGCGTCGGTGCGAAGCAGGCTGAGGTCGAATGCGAATCGAAGATGATCCAGAATGTCGTCAAGCGACACATTGAATCGGAGCGCCGACTGGCCGGCTTCACGGAAGAACGCCCGGCGAAGTTCGTTGATGGAGATTTCGTCGAGCCGGAGTCTGGAGGCCTCGAGTTCGAATCCTTGAGCGGTCTTCAGTTCGACGACGGCTCGTCGTGCTCGTCGGGATTCGATTGTTTTCGAGGATGTCATTCGGTCCGCCTCCAGCGGCTAGGTCGAGCGTGTGGGGGATCTCTCTCGAATCCGTCGAACGGTGCGAACTCACTTCGCTCTGAACGAACTCTTTCACGATTCTCTGGGAGATCTTGACTCACGACGGTCGATCCGGCTCGAACGGACGCCCGATCACCTGCGGATCCATCCTACGAAGCAGATCGGGCGCGTCAATCGTCCTCGGTCGACGCCTTCCCTTTTTTCGACTCGCGCTCGTCCGAAAACTCTTCTGAAAGTTCGCGCTCAACGCTGAACTCCGTTTCCGGGATCGGGGCCAGCAGATCACACCGATGATCGGCGAGTGCCGGGAACGTCGTCCGCCAGATCGATGCGGACGAAGGCTCGATCTCGGCGGAGACCACCGCGGTGTCCGCCCCCGCCCCCGCAAGGATCTCGCCCTGGGGAGAGATGACCATCGATTCGCCGCCGTATTCGTGCTCGGGATCGCATCCGACCCGGTTCACTCCGATGACGAACGCCTGGTTCTCGATGGCGCGGGCGATCAACATCGCCCGCCAGTGGGCGATTCGGGGTGCGGGCCAGCTGGCGATGACCGTGAGCAGATCCGCGCCGGCCAGCGCGGCATGACGATACAACTCCGGAAATCGGAGGTCGTAGCAGATCGATGGAGCGGTTTTGAACGAGCCGACGCGATCGAGCACGAGTCGCTCGCCCGCCGCGTAGTGTCGAGGCTCCTCGGTGAAGCCGAAGGGGTGCATCTTTTCGTACACGGGTCCGAGGCGACCGTCGGGATGGGCGATCACCGTGGCGTTGGTGGCCCCCGGTGCGCGAGCGACCCGGCGACCGAATCCGATCTGCAGGTGGATCTGAAACTTCGCGGCGATCCGGGCGGCCCAACCCGGCGAGTCGCCTTCGGTGGCGGCGTCGACATCGAACGTCCAGCTCGAGTCGAACATCTCGGGAAGGACCACGAAGGAACCGGGAGGTGGTTCCGCCTTCGCGAGCATCGCCTCGATGGTCGCCTGGTTCTCCGGCTTCCGGTGGCGGGTCGGCGCGAATTGGAAACCGAATACCTTCAAGGAAGAGGCTCCCTGCCCGTGCTGAAGCATCCCGCGGCACGAGCCGGCAGGGATGCTGGTCGCAGGATCATGCCATGAATCGGCGTCTTGGGAGTGGAGCCGGGGCTCGCGAGTGCCGCTTCGATCATGGTCTCGCCGGGGACCGACGCGGGGTCCATGATGGAGAACGCCGCCGGACCCGGGAGGGTTCGGCGGCGTTTTGGCCTTGAAGGGCGACTGACGGGATTTGAACCCGCGACGTCCTGGATCACAACCAGGTGCTCTACCCCTGAGCTACAGCCGCCATCGAATCGCAGAGCGTATCGCGGTCCCGGCTTGGGCTCAAGCCCGACACTCGAAACGGGACCGGAAAACCGGGGGGGGCGGCGAGCCATCCCATGGTTTTTTCAGCCCGTTCGATGCTTTCGCGCGTGATTGGCCGATGTGGGTTGTGTTATCATCCGGAATTCGTTCCGGGGAACCAAAATAGGGCTGTTTCGACCATGAGCACGACCGTATCCGTCGACCGCATCGCCAACCTCGGCGAGGCCACATTGCATCGAAATCTTCCTTCCGCCCGCCTGGTCGAACATGCGATCAGACGCGGAGAGGGTGTCCTCGCCGCCAACGGCGCGTTGATGTGCGACACGGGCGAACGTACCGGCCGCAGTCCGGGGGACAAGTTCCTCGAGGACACGCCGGGAATCCATGATTCGATCGACTGGGGAAAGGTCAACCAGCCGATCAGTCCCGAGAATTTCGCCGCCCTCGAGCAGCTGGCCATCGAGCATCTTCGCGGATGCGACGACCTCTATCGATTCGACGGATTCGCCGGTGCCGATGCCAACTATCAGTTGAAGGTCTCGGTCGTCACCGAGGAAGCCTGGCACTCTCTGTTCGCCGCCACGCTCTTCATCAACGCCGCCGAGAGCGATCGTGCCGGATTCGAACCGGACTGGGTCATCTACAACGCGTGCAACCTGAAGATCGATGATCCCGAGAAGTACGGAGTCAAGAACGGCCTCGCGGTCATTCAGAGCCTCGAGCAGCGAAAGGTCATCATCATCGGAACCCGGTACGCCGGTGAGATGAAGAAGTCGATCTTCTATGCGATGAATCACGATCTTCCGGACATGAACGTCTTCCCGATGCACTGTTCGGCGAACGTCGATCGTGAAGACCCCGAGAACGTCGCGGTGTTCTTCGGTCTCTCCGGAACGGGAAAGACCACCCTTTCCGCGGATCCCGCCAGAGATCTGGTCGGAGACGACGAGCACGGTTGGAGCAACGACGGCGTCTTCAACATCGAAGGGGGCTGCTACGCGAAGTGCATCAACCTCTCGAAGGAGGGGGAGCCGGAGATCTGGAACGCGATCCGATTCGGAAGCGTGCTGGAAAACGTGGTGCTCGACGGCGATCGGGTCCCGGACTACGACGACGGTTCGAAGACCGAGAACACCCGGGTGACCTATCCGGTGGACTTCATCGACCATGCCCGCCGTCCGTCCATGGCGGGTCATCCGAAGAACGTGGTCTTCCTGACCGCCGACGCGTTCGGCGTGCTGCCGCCCGTCTCCCGGCTGACCCCGGAGCAGGCGATGTACTACTTCATCAACGGGTACACCTCGAAACTGGCGGGCACCGAAGCCGGTGTCACCGAGCCGCAGCCCGGATTCAGTCCGTGCTTCGGTGGGCCGTTCCTCCCCCGGCCGCCCATGGTCTATGCCGAGTGGCTCCAGAAGAGGATCGCGGAGCAGAACGCCAATGTCTGGCTCCTGAACACCGGTTGGACCGGCGGTCCGTACGGGACCGGACAGCGATTCAGCCTCAAATGGACCCGGACCTTCGTGGATCGCATCCTCGACGGTAGTCTGTCCGGCGCCGAGACCGCCACGCATCCGATCTTCGGGCTCCACATGCCGACCGCGGTCGAAGGGGTGCCGAGCGAGGTGCTTGATCCCCGAAACACCTGGGCCGACCAGGACGCCTACGACACAATGGCTCGGAAGCTCGCCGGGAGTTTCCGGGAGAACGACGCCAAGTTCACGATCTCGGACGCCGTTCGCCAGGCCGGACCCACCGGCTGAGTCCGTCCATCAACCAGACGAGCCCGCGGGCCGGCCCTCTTTCGAGAGGTGCCGGCCTGTTCTTTTTCAGGGGCGTTTTCATCGCCGCTCGATCGGGATGAAGACCCCTGAAGAGGGGTTGAGCCGCTCCAGCTCCATCTGGTCTCCAACAAAATCCGGCATTGACTGCGCGATGCCGCAAACGACGTTCTCGGGCCTCTCGCCGAGTAATCGACGCCCTTGGCCGATCGAACCGCTCTTTATCGGCGATTCCGTGAGGGGGCGAGAAATCCGGTCCATCGCCTCCGACATTTGCGCGTGAACCTTGCCCTCGGGGCTGAATTCGCGCGATGGTCCGGCCGATGTCTTGAACAGCGACGCCTCGCAGGAAGCGGGAACGATCGCGAGTCAGGGAACTTGGGACGCAACACCATGAGCAACGAACAGTTCAATCTTCTCGACAAGGATGTCCTCACCACCGGCGAGGTGGCGAAGATCTGCAACGTCGCCAGCCGCACGGTGAGCAAGTGGTTCGACTCCGGACAGCTCAAGGGATATCGCATCCCGGGCTCGAAGGACCGTCGGATTCCGGTCGGCAATCTGCTGACGTTCATGCGAGAGCATGACATCCCGATGGACGGTCTGATGAGTGGTCGGCCGCGAGTTCTGATCTGCGATCAGGACGAAGGGGTCATCGACACGCTCACCTCCGTGCTTGCCGAGCAGACCAATTTCGACATTCACACCTGTGACAGCCTCTTCGCCGCCGGCATGGAGTGCGAACGATTCCGACCTCACGTCATGCTCTACGAGCTGGGCGTCTCCGAGGACGACGGTCGTCAGCTCTGCAGCATGATTCGCGGCAACGAGGAGCTTCAAGTCACTCGGATCATCGCGATGAGCAGTCGCATCACCGACGGTCAGACCACGCAGCTGATGCAGTGTGGTTTCGACGGCGTCCTCCGGAAGCCGTTCACGGTCCGGCAGGTCATCGAGGCCGTCGAGACGGCCCATGCCGTCGTCTATTGAGTCATGACGGAACCGCGCTCCCGCCCGCCGGGAGCGCCTCGCATGGACGCGAGTACGCCCCGTCGGAGCCCTTGGGCTCTGACGGGGCGTGTTCCATTTCAGGGAGAGGTCCCTCGCCGAGGCTGCTACGCTGATGACTCATGCGCATCGCACTCGCACAGTTCGACGCGGTGGTCGGCGACCTCGAGGGGAATGCCGCCGCCATCCGGTCCTCGGCCGCAGAAGCCTCGGACCGGGGTGCCGATCTCCTCGTGCTTCCCGAACTCTGTCTGCTGGGCTACCCGCCGCGGGATCTTCTCCTTCGAGAGGAGGTCGTTCCTGCGTGCGAGAGACTGGTCGCGGAGCTTGCGGGCGATCTGACGATTCCAACCCTGATCGGCACGCCGCGGCGGATCGATGTGGAGTCACGACGGCTCTACAACAGCATGGCGCTCTGTCGAGGCGGCCGGATCGAGGCCTGGCACGACAAGATGCTGCTTCCCACCTACGACGTCTTCGATGAGGCCCGGTGGTTCCAACCCGGTGATCGACCGCTGGTCTTCGAACTGGAGGCCGACGGCCGCACGCAGAGAGTCGGGGTCTTGATCTGCGAGGATCTCTGGAGAGCGGAGGATGTCCGACACCATCGCCCCTACGACCTCGACCCGGTGAAGATGCTCGCCGATGCCGAGTGTGATCTCATCGTCAGCCCGAGTGCCAGTCCGTTCGTCGCCGGCAAGAGCGTTCGGCATCGCACGATTCTCTCGGACGTCGCGCGGCAGTGCGGATCCGCGGTGGCGATGGTCAATCAGTTCGGTGCCAATGATGATCTGATCTTCGACGGCGGTTCGTCGGTCATCTCTTCGACGGGACGGATGGTGGGCGGTCGGGATCGCTTCGACCCGGGCGTCTCCACGGTGGATGTCGACGCGGACTCACTTCGGCGCGATGGTCCCGATGACGTCGACGATCTGTCTCCGGAAGCGGAACGATTCGAAGCGATTCGACTTGCGATCTCGGGCTACTGTCGGCGGACCGGTCATCAGTCGGTCCTGCTGGGTCTGTCCGGAGGGATCGACTCCGCATTGGTGGCGGCCCTCGCGGTCGCGGCCCTGGGGCCCGAGGCCGTTCTGGGCGTGCTTCTGCCGAGCCGGTACTCCTCGGAAGGGTCACGGGTGGATGCCCTTGAACTCGGTGAAAGACTGGGGATCCGGACCGAGGAGATCGCCATCGAGTCGATGCATGCCACGGTTTCGGATCTCCTCGATCCGGTGCTTCGGAAGGATGGAGTCGGGCTCGAAGGCCTCGCCGACGAGAACGTGCAGGCTCGTTCCAGAGGACTCTTGCTGATGGCGATTTCCAACGGTCGCGGTCACATGCTTCTCTCCACCAGCAACAAGAGCGAACTGGCCGTCGGCTATTCGACGCTCTACGGCGACATGTGCGGGGGCTACGCGCCGATCGGTGACCTGTACAAGACCGAGGCTTTCGAGTTGGCCCGCTGGATGAATCGGGAACATGCGTCGATCGGCTTCGCACGTCCGCCGATACCGGTGTCGAGCATCGAGAAGCCTCCTTCGGCCGAACTGCGCCCGGATCAGCGGGACGACGATTCGCTTCCGCCGTACGAGACGCTCGACGCGTACCTCCGTTCGAGACTCGACGGACTGCGGTCGCCCGCGCACATCGGATCCGTGCTGGGCCTCGAACCGGAACTCGTCGCCCGCATCGAACGACTCCTCGCGGTCAGCGAGTTCAAGAGATATCAGGCGTCCATCATTCCCAAGCTCTCTCCGCGGACCTTCGGGCGGGGGCGTGAGATGCCGGTGGCCGCGAGATGGAACGACGGGACGGGGCGCCAAGGTTGACGCTCGACGGCGTCCCGCGGTGTGGAATCAACTCGCGAGATCGGCCGTCCGGCTCCGGACGTCGACCAGATTCGGAAGAATCCGACGGTCGCCGCGGCGCCGCGAGCGGATCTGGCGTGATTCGACCGAGAGAAAATCATCCGCTTCGAGCAGGTAGGCGGTGAGGTGTCCGCCGCCCGCGCAACCCGTGTCCACGTTGACCGCGAAGGGCTGATCGTCCCGGCCGGTTCGAACGGGGGCGGCGACCGGTCGGTGGCCACAGATGATCAGGCCGTCGCGTCCATCGTAATTCGTCCACCACGGGCATTCTCCGTCCGCGGGCTTGAGGTGGATCTTGTCGTGCGTGGTGGTGCCGGCGAGGCCCGCGTCGAGTCGAATCCCTGCGTGGAGCACGGTGGCGGCTCCGGCTGAGGTCTGGACGCGATCGACGGTCTCGCCGAGCAGATCGAGGGCGGCGGGGATCAGATCCTGGTCTTCCAACCTTTCGATCAGGGTGCGATCGGACTTCGACAGGCGGAGCGTTTCGAAGCCGAGGGAGCGGCGGACCAGCATCGCGAAGGTTCGAAGGTCCTGGTTTCCGCAGACCGAGACAAGATCGACGCCTTGTCGTCGGAAGTCGCCGATCGACCGAATCACGCCGCAGGGATCCGGGCCTTTGGTGAGGAGATCCCCGGTCAGAATCACGCGGAGCCCGGGCCGGGTCTCGAGCAGCACCTCGACCAGTTCGCGGAGTTCCTCGGAACATCCGTGGACGTCCCCGATGACCGCATGTTCGATGTCCGGAAGGTGTTTCACAGAAGGTTCTTCGGTTCGAACCTCCTTGGCGGTTCGATGAAATGGTGCGAATCATGTCGGAAGACGCCCCGAAACACGTGCCCGGGCCGTTCTCTCCTAGGATTCCATCCATGCCCATTCGACGCCTTGCACCCGCAGTCGTGAATCAGATCGCCGCCGGCGAAGTCGTCGAGCGACCGGCGAGTGTCGTCAAGGAAGTTCTTGAGAACGCCTTCGATGCGGGTGCCCGGCGGGTCGACATCGAGATCGCCGGAGGTGGGCGTGATCTCATTCGCATCGCGGATGATGGCGAGGGCATTCCCGCGGACCAGCTGGCCCTGGCCGTCGAGGCTCACGCCACCAGCAAGATCGAGTCGGCCACCGATCTCGAGGGCGTGTCCACGATGGGTTTCCGCGGTGAGGCCCTCGCGTCAATCGCCTCCGTGTCTCGATTCATGCTGGAGAGTCGGACGAAGGGGGATGACGAGGCATGGCGGATCGAAGTCAACGACGGGGTGATCGGATCACCCGCACCGACCGCCGGACCACCGGGAACGCGAGTCGAAGTCCGCAATCTGTTTCATACGGTTCCGGCGCGTCGGCGTTTTCTCAAGAGTGAGACCGCCGAGTCGGCGCGAATCGCCGAAGTCGTCCGTCTCCTGGCGCTGGCTCGTCCCACGATCGGGTTCCGGCTCGTCTCGAACGGAAGATGTCTGCTCGATCTCCCCGCGACCGATGATCCCCGGCGTCGGATCGTCGGCGTGCTGGGCGAAGAACTCGACGGCCGCTTGATCGAAGTCCGTGGAGAAATCGGGTCACCGGCCGACGGTACGCTCACGAGCGTCTGGGGGCTCGTCGGTCTTCCGGAGACCGCCCGGCCGACGGCGAAGAATCAACGGTTCATCCTCAACGGCCGGGCCATCGTCGATCGGTCGCTCTCGCATGCGTTGAAGGAGGGCTTCCGCGGACTGGTCGAACCGGGGCGTCATCCGGTCGGCGTCTGCTATCTCGAGATGAATCCGGCGCGGGTGGATGTGAACGTCCATCCCGCCAAGACCGAAGTTCGATTTCGAGAAGCCCGACCGCTGCACGGACTGGTTCGTCGAGCGATTCAGGAAGCCTTGCAGGAGGCGGACCTGGTCAGAAATCTGGCGATTGAAACGTCGGCCGAAGCTCCCGCGGGTGAACCTTCCGCAAGGGAAGGAACGGCGCCGGAGCGTCCCACGATCGTGACCCGTTCGTCCTGGTCCGGGCCTGGCTCCGGGGCCGGAGGTCCGTCCCGATCGACATCGCACCCGTCTTCCCCTCGAGCGGGCTCGGACCGGTCTTCGGCGGGAAGATCACGAACGTCTTCAGGCGTGGATCTGGCCCGCGCTCGCGAGGCCGTGGGCGACGTTCCGATGCCCACCGCAACGCCCGCCTCGCCGGCCACGCCGGCGGTGGAGGTTCTTCCGACTCTGGTGGGCGCCGATGCCGTGCTCCAGGTTCATCAGTCGTTTCTGGTGACGCAGGATTCGGAAGGGCTGGTCATCATCGATCAGCATGCGCTTCACGAACGCGTGATGTTCGAGAAATTGCACGATCGATATGCGGCGGGACCGCTCGAATCGCAGCGGCAACTCGTTCCGATCGTGTTCGACGCGGATCCCGCCTCGATCGCGGCCCTCGAATCGCTGGCGCCCTTGTTGGAACGGTTGGGAATCGAAGCGACCGCCGCAGGGCCCCGGGGCGTCGCGATCCACGGATTCCCCACGTTGCTGGTTTCACGCCGCGTGGATCCGGGGCCGTTCCTCTCGGAACTTCTGGAACGCGCCGCACAAGGCGAGATCGATCGAGACGATCATGAAGCGGCGCTGGCGGACGTCCTGGACGTGATGAGTTGCAAGGCGGCGGTGAAGGCCGGGGATCGACTCGGTGAACGAGAGATCGCGGAGTTGCTGGCCATGCGGGATCGCATCGATCGGGAGGGGAGTTGTCCCCATGGGCGACCCACCCATCTGCGGATTCCGATCGCGGAGTTGGAGCGTCGGTTCGGCCGTTCGCCCGGATGATTCGCGAGCCTCAGCCGCCGGAGACCGGGGGAAGCAGATCAAGCTGGTCACCGGAGGTGAGCGTGACGCTGGCGGTCACGAGGCGATCGTTGCAGGCAAAGGCGATGACATCGCGGAAACTCGCGAGTCCGGGGTGGATCGTGCTCGCATGATCGAAGACTTCCGCGACCGTCGAATCCGCAGGAACGCGAAGGGGCATCGAGTCGTCACCGACGATCTCGCGGAGTTGCGCATGAAGACGCAAGGTGACTTCGATGTCGGGCGTCACGGCACGGGGATCACTCATCGGACGGTCTCGTTCCCGGGATCGCCCATGTCATGATGAGGAAGAAAGTCGATCAACGTCCCGGCGGGAAGTTCCTGGTCGCCCGGGTCGAGTCTGGCGAGTCCGTCGGTTCCCGCGAGGTGAGGCAGGTCTCCCGAACCCTGCCAGGTCGGGATGCGGACCCCCGGGCGTCCGGCTTGATCCATGGCGATCGCCGCCGGCCGGAAGGCGGGTCTCTTCGGATTGGGGCGAACCGGATCGATGAGGGGGAGCCGCCAGCGCCCGCGCCTGGGATCAAGACCGAGTGCCCCGCGAATCCACGCTCGAATGAAGATGTGGGTGCAGGCGAAGGCGGAGACCGGGTTTCCCGGTAGTCCCACGGCGATCGTCGTCCGATCGGGTGATTGCCAGAGCGAGAAGGGGCGGCCGGGCTGCATTCGAACGCCTCGGATCAACGCCGACCAACCTCGGTGCTGCCAATGGGCGGGGACGAGGTCGAGCACGCCCGCGCTCACGCCTCCGACCGTGACCACGAGGTCGCTCGACGCGGCGGCCGCATCGAGCGCCGCCGCGGTGACGTGCGGATCGTCGTCGGCGTGCATCGGAGGGGAGAGGATGGCGCCGAAGGTCGATCGGTCGGTCAGGAGCGACGCGAGGAGCGAACCGTTCGAGTTTCGAATTCGAACCGCGTCTTCCGGACCGTCGAGCGGGTCATCGATCGGCCGGACCTCGTCGCCCGTGGTGACGAGGGAGATCCGGGGACGCGAGCGGACCATGACCGAGCCCTCGCCGATGGCGGCGCCCGCCGCGACCGCGATGCCTCGGGCGATGTGGTCGATGCGGGTGCCGGCGGGGAGAAGAACGTCGCCGGCCCGGGCGTCCGCGGACTTCGGGTGAATGTTCCGACCGGGGCGCACCTCGTCCAGGCGGATGGTCAACGGGTCGCTTCGGTCGGTCGTTTCGTGTTCGACCACGGCGTCGAGGTCGTGCGGAACCGCGGCGCCGGTCGCGATCGCGACACAAGACGCCTCGGGGACCATGGCCGGCGGGGGGCTTCCGGCGGGAACGGAGCCGACCACCGGCAGCGTGAGTTTCGACTCCCGGGCGCGGATCGCGTATCCGTCCATCGTCGCCCGATCGAACGGGGGATGGTCGCGATCCGCGAGGACCGGCGTCGCCAGAATCGCACCAAGGATCGAATCGTCTCGAATGTCCGCCTTCACTGGTGGACGGTCGGCCACCACATCAGCGGTGGCGATGAGTCGGTCGAGTGCGGCCTCGACTTCGAGGGGCGGTTGCGAGGATGGGTCGACGGTCACCGGCGTTCATCCTCGAGGAAGGAGAGGATTCCGTCGATGGCGGTCTCGCGGCAGGGATCGAGATCGTGCCCGGCGAACGCGACTTCGAGTCGAGCCGTCCGCAGGCCACCGGCCGCGAGCGAAGCCCTCCAACCGATGGCGTCGGCGGGCGGAACCACGGTGTCGGCTGCGCCGTTGACCACCAATGCTCGATCGGCGACCGCGGCGCCGAGTTGCATGGGATTCTTCGTCCCGAGCTCCGCGGCGATCATCGGCGAAACCCCGAGCGAATCGGCGAGCGTCAGTTCGAGACGTTCCGGTCGATTGCCGTAGGTCTCGAGGATCGGAGGCGACACGAGCACGAAGGCCGCGGCGCCGATTCCGGAGCCGGCCACCGCCAGCAGTGGCGCGGTGGCGGAGAGGCCGATCACCACCAGCGGCATGCCCGGAAAATGCTCGTTCGTTCTGGCCAGCAGTTCGCGGGTCGCGTCGATGCAGCCATTCGCATCTCGCGCGGCATCGAATCGTTCGGGTCTGACCACCGGTCGACCGGACTCCACCAGCGCATCGCCCAGTTCATCACCGAAATCAAGGAGTTGGCGAGCGGCGGGAAGTTCGACTTCGATTCCGAAGACGGCATCGCCAGCCAGAATCACCACCACCTGTCCATCGAGTCGGGACGGCGTTCGGATCTTGGCCGATCGGAGCGAACCGAAGGCTGGATACTCGATCTGTTCGACCCGAGGTGTGACGGCGGAGCCCATGCGTCCATGATAGAGCCGTGCGGATGGCGACGGAACGACCTCGGTGGCGTCTGCTCGTCCGGTTCAGCGGGGGTCGTAGCTCGAGTCGTCGTCGCTGAGGAAGCCGTTCCTCGGGAAGTCCGTGATCGTCTCGAGCAATCCCTGGGCCTCGTTCACGCCCTCGCAGGCGGTATCACAGCACTCGACGTGTCCGTCGAGGCAGACGAGATTGGTGCAGGAGCCGTGGCGGAAGGCCTGGGTTCCTCCGTGCACGAGGCCGAGATCGACTTCGACCGCGTTGGATGGCGCCCGCATGAACTTGTTCGCACCCGCGATCCATCCGCCATCGCCGAACAGTGCCGTGGTGGATGGTCGTCGATGGGCGGCCGCCGGCACGCCGCGACGACAGTGATCCCATCCTTCGAGAAGACGGCCTTCGGAATCCAGCGTGGGGAATCTTCCTTCGGCGCCCACGTAGGTCGTGTTGTAGTTGTACCCCGTCGCGGGGTCGTCGCCGAAGTTGCTGGCCCCTCGGAAGTCCGGGCACTGGAAGACCCGGTCCTGATCGTCGAGATAGGTCCAGATCGGGCCCTTGTCGATCGTGCCATCCGCGCGATGATCGAAATCCCAGGAGGTGGTGCGGACGTCACCATCTTCCATCCGGTAGAGCACCGCCGCGGGATAGCCGCCTTGAGTCGCGAGGTATGCCTCGGCGGCAAGATGCAGTTGGCGAAGATTCGCTCGGCAGGCGGTGCTTCTGGACAGCATCGAAGCCGACACCAGACCGCGCGAGACCATGGCGAGCAGGGCGGCCGTGATGCCGACGACCACGATCGCTTCGGTCAGCGTGAATCCACGCGATCCACGCGATCCACGCGATCGAGCCGCTCGGCTTCGTGCGGTGGGAATGGAATTCGGTTCGATGATCACCCCGTCCAGTCCGCCAGAAGCAGGCCGAGATCGGGCCCGTTGACGATGAGGTCGCCGTCGAGATCCGCGGTGGCGTCGGTCGTGCCCCATGCGGCGAGCAGGAGTCCGAGGTCGATCCCGTTCACCAATCCGTCACCGTTGAGATCTCCGGGGAGCGACGTGTCGTCTGCCGCTGCGACGTCGGCGATCGCATCGATTTCGGGCGTGTAGTCGCTGCCGGTGTTGGTGATTCGGACGTGTCGGATCGCGCTGAGGCCGACGCTGGCGAGATCGACGCCGACGCCACCACCCGAGCCGTCGTACGTCTGGAGGAGTCCGTCGTAGTCGAGCCCGATGAGGCCGTTGGGGTGGCGGGAAGGATTCACCGGTTTCGTGAAGTCGGTGGGGAGTCGGCCGGGTTCCTCGGCGTAGGGTCCGGTGTCCTGCCACCCGAAGGTCGGGAAGCCGCCGTCCGCCATCACGTCTGGAATCACGACCCAGTCGCGTCCGTTCAGACTCACTTCGATCTGGCCGCCTTCTTCGTAGATGCCGCCGACCCTGCCCCAGGGAGCGTTGGTATCGACGCAGAACGAGTTGCCGAAGATCAGGAGATCGATTCCGAACGGATTGGCGGGGTCGTCGAGCACGAGATGATCAAAGGCCAGTTCGATGGAACCACCGATGCCCAGCGACACGACTTCCGATGCCAACCAGGCCGGTTGGAACGGGGTCACGGCGGCGGGGAAGAGGCTGCCGCCCGTGGTCCGGGTGGGCTCACCCAGCGCGGACTCGGGGGAGTCATAGCCGGGAACACCGCCGATGCCGGGATCGAAGTGGATGACTTCGACGGCAAAGGGGGAATCCGCGACGGTGGACGGCGTCAGCAGGATGAGCGAGGCGACGGCACCCCGGAGGAGGATCGTGCGGCGAGGGGGCTGGACGGAACGGGACGGCATCACGGAGACTCCGGAGGCCGGATTCGCGCCGGCCAGACGGAAGAGGGCCCGATCGCGTCGGGCACCAGTTCGATCAGGCAGGTCTTCCGGCTCCGGGCGTATCACGAGTCTGCCTTCCCACAACGCCCTCAGGGGGCCTGCAGTGGCTCTCGACTCGCGAGATTCGGCTTCTTGCCCGAATCAAGCCCGTTACGGCGGCGCGTCCGCGGCGGCTTTGAACCGCCTTCCCTTCGAAGAAGCCTTGTGGCCAGTGGTATCCGGCCTGCTTCCTCGCCCGCGAAACGCCGCGGGGCCCGAAGTGCACGAGGAGTATATCGGGCAATCGCCTCCGGGTTCCGTCCCACCCCGGAAGCCGGGGTCGCGTTGACACCCTTTCCTGCGGCCCGGTACCCTGCCCTCTCTACATTCGCTCCGGCGGAGGTGGAACGGTTCCCGGCTCGGCCGGGAAGACCACCCGATGCTTCCGCGTCGGCTCAGGATCGGTCGTCCGAAACGGGCGTCCGCTGCTCCAGTCCCTTCATCGGGACAGACTCGAGGGTTCGGCTTTCCCCGTTCGGGGATGGTCCGGCCTTCCGTCCCGTTCTTCGGTCGTCTTTTCACGACCGTATTCATGCACGGTCCATAGATGGACCACACGCCGCCGCGATCGGATCTCTTGATCCGTGAAACGGCAGACCCCGCCC
Organism: Phycisphaera sp. TMED9; assembly: GCA_002167845.2. Taxonomy (GTDB): domain Bacteria; phylum Planctomycetota; class Phycisphaerae; order Phycisphaerales; family SM1A02; genus UBA12014. Next base: position 29,598 of record NHBO02000052.1, read on the forward strand.
GCCGACTTCGGCGGACGATGGAGGATCGATTCGATGGACCGCACGTTCCGTACCTCGACCACCGGCTTCATCCGCGCTTTCGCGATTGGCAGCCTGTTGATCTCCGGGCTCGACGCCGCCAACCGAGTCGGACCCGCGTTCGCCTCCTCCCCCGTGTTGCAGGACGGGACCGATGCGGATCAATCGCGTCTGGTCGGCGACTTCCTCCACTACGTTCTCATCGCGAAGCCGGACCTCGCCGAAGCGGCGGGTCGGAAGCTCTTCGACAGCGGCATCACCGATGCGCAGTTGGCGGAACTCGTCTCCGAGAATGATCTCGGCGACAAGGTCGAACGCTCACTGAGCCGTGGCCGCGGCATGGCCGGCGTCGGCCCCATGGTCATGGAGTTCGAGAAGCGGCTTGAAGAAGGCCGGCTCGGGCTCGCTCGCGATCAGGATCGGATCAAGGAAGCGATCGGAATGCTCGACGGCTCGCTGCGAGCCCAGATGATCGGAAAGCGTCGTCTCATCGAGGCGGGCGAGTACGCGGTTCCGCAGCTGCTTGACGTGTTGGTCTCCGCGAAGAACGCCGAAGTCGAACTTCGCGTCACCGAAGTCATCGAGAAGATCAAGCGGCAGGCGGTTCTTCCGCTCTGTGCCGCACTTCCCGAGCTCTCCGCGACGGTCCAGACCAAGGTCTGCCGAATCCTCTCCACGATCGGCTGGCCCACCGCCATCCCGTATCTCCTTGAGGTCGCAACCTCCCGACAGAGCACCCCGGAGGTCCGGGATGCGGCGATGACCGCGTTCCGTCGTCTCGGAGGAACCTCCACGGACGTCTCCGCGGCATTCACCGCACTGGGTCGCAAGTTCTTCTCCCAGGAGCAGTCGTTGGTCGCCTACCCCTCGGATCCGGCCAACATGGTCTGGAGCTACGGGCCGCATTCCGGTCTGGTGCAGACGCCGGTTCCCACCTCGATCTTCTGTCAGGTGATGGCGATGCGAAATGCCCGGACCGCATTGGCTGCGGATCCTTCGAACCGAATGGCGCTCGCCGTCTTCGTCGCCGCCGACCTCCGTCGCGAGAATCAGATCGGTGAGGGTGAGACGGATCCCTTCGCGGCTGACTCGAAGTACTCACCCCAGTTCTTCGCGACCGCGGCGGGAAGCTCCATCGCCCGCGACGTTCTCGCGATGGCCATCGACGGCAAGGACACCGCGTTGGTTCGCGATGCGATCGCCGCCCTCGGCATGACCGTCGAACGCGGCCGCATGGTCGGTTCCGGTGGTCGACAGCCCTTGCTCGAATGCCTTCGGTATCCCGATCGTCGAGTCCAGTACGACACGGCACTGGTTCTCGGTGCGGCGATGCCTGAGAAGGCGTTCGCCGGCGACAGCCAGGTGGTGCCGCTGCTGGCCAACGCCATCCGATCCAACAATGACAGTTACGCCGTGGTGGTGGCATCCACCGACGAAGATCGAAATCGTCTTTCCTCCATGCTCGGCAAGGCCGGATTCTCCGTGGTGGCGAGCGGTCCCGGCTTCTACGACCTCGAGGCCGAGATCAACCGGGCCAACGGGATCGATCTGGTCGTGATTCAGGCAGGAGCCGCCGATGCGGTCACCGCGGTCGGTCAGGTCCGGAACTTCGTCGGAACCGGCGCCACGCCGGTCATGTTGATGAGCAGTGGTACCGACAAGATCGCGATGGATCGGGAATTCGCCGATGATCGTGCCACGGGAGCCTTCATCAACGGTGGCACTGAAGCCCAGTTCCAGTCGGCGGTCGATTCGCTGATGAACGTCGCTTCGGGAGGTCGTCTGACGGCGACCGATTCGATGACCTACACGCGGAACGCCCTTCAGACGCTGTCGAACATCGCGCGTCACGGAAAGGGTCCGTATGACATCAAGTCTGCAGAGCCTTCTCTCCTCGCGGCGATGACCAGCATCTCCGGCGGCATGCGGATGCTGGTCGCGGAAGTCGTGTCCCTCATCGATTCCGATGCCAGCCAGCAGGCGTTGATCGACGCCGCTCTGGCCGCATCCGGGAACGAGCAGGTCTCGTTGCTGGACTATGCCGCTTCGAGTGCCCGGTCCTTCGGAAACAAGTCGGCCTCCCGGCAGGTCGACTCGCTTCGCCGACTCATCGCGTCGAGCACGGGCGAGGGGAACAGTTCGACGGCGGATGCCGCAGGACGTCTCTACGGGTCCCTTGACCTCTCCTCCGACGAAGCAGTGCGGCTCATCTCGGAATGAGTCACCGAGCCTCGCCGCCCTGGTCCATCAGGGTCTGAGAATGCTCGAAATCAGGTTCGATCGACCGCACGCCCCGGAGCATCTTGGATGCTCCGGGGCGTGCTTCATTTCGGCGTTTTCATTCCCGGCGACGTCTGCTACCATTCTCGACCCCGAGTGAAGACCCGCGGATGGGCTGGTTCGAGTTCGGAACATGCCGCCATAGCTCAGTTGGTAGAGCGAAGCTTTCGTAAAGCTTAGGTCGCCGGTTCGAGTCCGGCTGGTGGCTTCAGACGCACGCCCGCGATCCGATCGCGGGCGTGCGTCGTGCTTTCCGGGGCCGTTCTGATTCGCCGGGCCGGCCGGCATGGGGCCAGGTGGGGTCATCCGGGGGCCCGGTCTTCGGTGAATCACTACCATCGCGACATGCGGTTGCCCGTGATTGAATCATCGCTTGGACCGGACCGTGAAGACTCCGTCCGGGTCACCCGGGTGATCGCCGAACTTCAATCGAATCTCCGAGGCACGGTCCGCGGAGATGTTCTGGAACGCGGGCTGTATGCGACCGATGCCTCGCCGTATGACGTGATGCCGATCGCGGTGGTCGCGCCGCGTGATACGTCGGACGTGACGACCGCGATGGAGATCTGTTCTTCGCATGCCCTGCCGGTCCTGCCTCGAGGTGCAGGGACCAGCCTCGGTGGCCAGACGGTCAATGCCGCGGTCGTGATGGACTTCTCGCCGTTCATGAACCGCGTGGTCTCCATCGATGCGGATGGGCGGACGGCCAGGGTCCAACCCGGGCTGGTTCTGGACGATTTCAACCGGACGCTGAAGCCGCTCGGGCTCGGTTTCGGTCCCGATGTCTCGACGTCCACTCACGCCACGCTCGGTGGGATGATCGGCAATGCATCGGCGGGGGCGTTCTCCCTCATTCACGGAATGACCGACGAGCACGTTCTTTCCATCGATGGCGTCCTGGCGGACGGAACGGGTCATCACTTCGGAACCGGATGTTCCGGCGACGATCCGGTGATCGGACGGATCCTTCAGGAACTCCGATCGGTGGTGGAGCCGCTCCGGGAGGAGATCGACGCCCGATTCCCGAAGGTTCGTCGCAACGTCGGGGGATATCGCTTCGATGATCTGCTCGAGATGTTCGACCGAAGCGGGCCCGGGAACTTCGATCAGGTGAATCTCGGTCGGTTCCTGTCGGGATCCGAGGGTTCGCTGGCGATCACGTCCGAGGCGACGGTCCGACTCGTCGAGCCATCGCGGGGGCGAGCGTTGATGGTCGCCGCATTCGCCACCGTGACCGACGCCTGCCGGCGAGTCGAGGCGTTGGTGGGGGCCGGGCCGGCCGCGGTTGAATTGATGGATGCATTCATCATCGACGCAGCTTCGAAACAAGCGGTCTATGCATCCGATGTCGCGCTGCTTCCGACGGTTGGAGGAATGCGGGCGGGGGCGATCCTGTTCGTGGAGTTTCATGCAGAGGATCATTCGGTCGCCGAGGCAGCGGCCCACGCAGCGCAGGCACAGGCGGGTCTCGACGACGAGTCGACACGGATCTTCCTCGATCCGAAGGAGCAGCGCCGGCTCTGGGCGATTCGAACCACCGGTCTCGGTTTGATTTCCAAGGTCGTCGGATCGGTGCAACCGATGGCCGGGCTCGAGGATTGCGGCGTTCCCATCGATCGTCTGGCCGAATTCCAGCCGGCCTTCGAGTCGCTGATTCGGGATCGCGGATGGTCGGGTGTCTTCTACGCTCACGCATCCGTGGGGCTTCTGCATGTTCGTCCTCGAATCGACTTGTCGAGCGATGCCGACCGGGCGTCCTTCCGGGCGCTGCGTGATGAGACGCTGGAACTCGTCAGGGCTCATGGCGGGTCGATTTCCGGGGAGCACGGAGACGGGCGAATTCGAACGGATCTGGTCCATCGCATGTACGGATCGCGGATCGTCGAGGGATTCAAGGACGTCAAGGCGATCTTCGATCCTCGAGGGCTCCTGAATCCCGGGAGCAAGGTCGTTCCTCGTGATCCTCTGTCGGATCTTCGAGTGGATCGTGATCGCCCCGGAATCGCGTCCGGTCCCTTCTTCTTTCGGTGGGCGGAGGGGGGGCCATTGGCGGAGGCCCGAGCGTGCAACGGGAATGCGTTGTGTCGTCGGATCGAGGGGGGTGCGATGTGTCCGAGCTACCGGGCCCTCCGCGATGAACGGCATTCCACGCGCGGCCGTGCCAATGCGCTCCGTCTGGCCCTGGACGGCCGGCTCGCAGACGAGACGGGCGAGGAACCGGGAGGGAATCCCTGGAGTCGACCGGACGTCGAGGAGACCTTGTCGCTCTGCCTCTCCTGCAAGGCGTGTCGGCACGAGTGCCCCAGCAACGTCGATCTGGCGAAGTTGAAAGCGGAGTATCTGGCTCAGTCCTACGCCGGCGGACGTCGTAAATCGGTGCGAACCAGAGTGCTGGGACGAGCCGGCCTGCTCTTGAAGCGAGCCGCCCGGGTGCCACGACTCTCCAGAGCACTGACATCGATTCCCGGCATCGATGCGATCATCGCCCGGGTGCTCGGTCTCGACCCCATGCGACGGCTGCCCCGTCCATCCGCTCCGGTCGCCGGGACCTTCGCCGCGACGGTCGGAGCCGACGCGCCGGTGGTGGTTCTGCTGGGCGATTGCTTCTCGACCTCGATCGAGCCAGGTCTTCAAGACGACGCGGAACGAGTGCTCGACGCATTCGGCTATCGAGTGCGACGGGTGTCGTTGGTCGGATGTTGCGGCCGGCCGCAGATCTCGGCCGGGCTGCTGGACGAGGCGCGATCGCTCGTCGAACGATCCGCTGGTCCGCTCGCCGCCGAGCTCGACTCCAGTGGTGCGGTGGCGATGATCGCGCTCGAACCTTCCTGCCTCTCGGCGCTGCGAGAGGAATGGCGGGAACTGGAGAGCGACGTTCCTGCCACGACGACGGATCGGCTCGCCAGAGCGTCCGTCTCGATCGAGTCCTTCCTTGAAGAACGATGGGATGTGCATCCTCGTCGCCCTCGCGTGTCGCTTCCGGATTCGATCACGGTGCACCCGCACTGCCACGCCAAGGTGGATCGGGATCACTTCCGAAAACTTCTTGACCACGTCGGGGCGGTCGATGCGAAGGTGCTGGATTCCGGGTGCTGCGGGCTCGCGGGGTCGTTCGGATACGTCGCCGAGCACGCAGACCTGTCGAAGCGAATCTTCGAACAATCCCTCGGGGCGACGGTGGATGATGCGGATGGGGGGCCACTCGTCGCTTCCGGCACCAGTTGCCGACATCAATGTGACGATCTGGCGAACCTCGCGGCGTTGCACCCCGCCACGTTGATCGCCCGAGGATTGTGATCGCCGACGGGCGGTTCAGGAACTCGGGGCGGCGACGCTCACGCCGGCCTGCATCGCCGCGAGGGCCGCGGCGGTTCGACGTTCCATCCAGACGCTGATTCCTCCCAGCAGTCCGAGGAACAAGGCGCCTCCGCCGCTGCAAAGGAAACCCAGCAGCGGTGCGAACGCCGACTCCAGTGCGGCCACTTCGGCGTCATTGATCACGAACACGTCCGCGACCGCCCGGCTCGACTCGCGAGGGCCGAGAATGAGCTCGAAGGTGTACGTGCCGTCCGACGGGAGCACCGCCGAACCGACCAGGACCGCGGATGAGGGCTTGCCCGGCCGGGAGGACTGCAGGTTCGCCCGCTGTGTCGGTTCCACTTCAACGTCCACGAGGGTTCCGTCGGCGTCGGTGATGACGAGTTCGAAGACCAGCTCCGTCGGCGCGAGGTATCTCGTCTCCTCGAACTCCGTGTCGGTGAGGTAGGAGACGAAGACCCGCCCGGCGGGGAACTCGAAGGCGGCCTTTCCAGGAACCAGGAAACGATGGGGCGTTTCGGTTTCCATTCGTTGTCGCATCGCGGTGCGCGCCTCGCTCAGTTCCGACCAGGAGACCTGCGTCGCCATGATGATCGTGGAGAGCGCCAGGAGTGCGGCCAGAAGCAGGAGGGCCTTGCCCAGGAAGGGCTTGCGCCGGCGTGCGACGGCGCGGGCGGAGATGAGAACTTCGGGGCCCGCTTGTTTCGACGTCGGATCGCTCATGAGGGCTGTGCCTCCAGATCGAAGACCAGATCCATGGGCGTCCACCAGGCGCCGTCCGGGCCGGAGGCGTTGGGAATTCGCTGCTGATAGGACTTCATGAGCTCGTCCCATTCCCGACATCGTGGGTCTTCGGCATATGTCTGGTAATCGGAAACGGGATCGAAGTCTTCCGGAGCGTCGAAGGTCATGAACAACCGCCGCCCGGTTCTCCAGAGGAGCATTCGCTGGATGCCGAGTGATCTCAGGCCGCGGACCACTTCCGGCCAGGCCTCGACGTGATAGCGGTCGTATTCCGCGATGCGATCGGGATCGTCGATGAGGTCGAGGGCCTGCGCGAAGGTCTTCAAGTGGTGCTCCTGGGTTCCGATCCGGGCAGGATACGGCCAACCGGTGGTGAGCACCGTCGTTGAAGGGGCGGAAGGATCAGATGGCGCGTCGCGCGAAGAGCGGATCGACGGAATGGGATCCTGCGTCGGTCCGGGTGGCTGGCCCGACATCCCCCGAATCAGGACCAGTTGGTGAGGAGCACGCCGACATCCGAGGAAGACGTGGTGCCGTCGCCGTCAAGGTCGGCGTCGGGGGTCGACCAGGCCACGAAGAGCAATCCCAGATCGGCCGCATTGACGACGCCGTCCAGGTTGAGGTCGCCGAGGATGGGATCGTCGCCGCAATCGATCAGACCGTCGGCATCGAACTGCGAGGCGTAGTCCCAGATCGTCGACGTCGCGAAGGCGGGCACGTCGTGTCCGCCGCCCTGTCGCCGATAGTGGACGACCGAGTGACAGCCGTCACCTTGCGGAAAGAGGATCTCGGTGACGCCGCCGCCGATCGGTGTATCGATCGAGCTGGTCTCGGAGCCGTTCGCGGAGACCAGATAGGCGTTTTGTTCGCTGACCGAGATCGAGTACTTGTTTCCGTTGTACGGCGCATAGAAGTCGTTGGTCCCGAGGATGTGGATGAAGCCGGTCGGTGCGGCCGGATCGCACGCGTCATAGGTCCACTGCCACATGTTCGCGGCGACCGCTCCGAGCGCGGCGAACCGATCGCCGAGATAGCAGAACAGGTCATAGACCATGCTTCCCCCGAGGGAGAATCCGCTGGCGTACAGCCGGTTCGGATCGGCGTTGAACTCCGCGATCACCGCGTCGAGCATCGCCGAGGTGAAACCAAGCTCGTCGATCCCATTGCTGTACGGGCCTTCGCCATTCCAGCATCTGCATCCGTCGGGATCCACCGATGCGGCGGGATACACGGCGATGAAGCCATGCTGATTCGCAAGTGGCCGATAGTCCACGTATTGAATCTCCTCCTCGGGAGATGAATCGCCGCCGTGGTAGTGGAACATCACCGGCAGGCTCTCCGCCGGGTCGAATCCGGTCGGGAGGTAGACGAGGTACCGGCGGTTCACGCCGTCGACGACGATGGTCCGGTTGAACTGCTGCTGTCCGTGGGCCTGGGTGGTCGGGATCAGGCAGGCGACGAATACGATGAGAAGGGAGAAATACCGGGGCATGGTGGGTCGCCGTCCAAGAGGAGTCGCGAGGCAGGAGTGAAATTCAAATCTAGACGGCAATGATGCTTCGATCCACCGTTTACCCCCAACGTCGACCAGATTCCCTTCGAGTGGTCCGATGGGAGCGCCCCGCCCATGATGCTGGGACCCGCCTGCGGTGATCGGTCTCCGGCGGCCACCAATCGCCCCCCGAGGCCTCTGCTCGGCGATCGGGGGGAATTGTGCGGGGGCGACCGCCTCGGTACGGTGGTGACCAACCGGCCGGTCGCCGGCCTCTCGGAGAACTTCAGACATGTCCCAACCCGCTGATCCCCGTCGCCGCACCTTCTTCGGAGGTCTCGCCGGCCTCGCCGCGGCGTCGACGCTTTCTCGGACCTCATTCGCGATGCCGACCGCCGACTCGCCGCTTTCTCCGAACCCCATCTCGCTGGCCCAGTGGTCGCTTCATCGAGAGATCTACGGTGGCAAACTCGACCCGCTTCGTTTCGCCGAGGTCACCATGACCCGGTACGGGCTGGCGGGTTGCGAGTACGTCAACAGTTTCTACAAGGACAAGGTCGGAACGCCGGGTTACCTGGCGAGCATGAAGAAGGTCGCGGGCGACCACGGTGTGACCTCGGTCCTGATCATGTGTGATGGTGAAGGCGCCCTCGGTGATCCCGACGAGAAGAAGCGGCTGCAAGCGGTCGACAATCATCAGCGGTGGTTGGAGGCGGCGAAGTTCCTCGGCTGTCATTCCATCCGAGTGAATGCCCAATCCAGTGGTACCTGGGAGGAGCAACTCGACCGAGCGGCCGATGGTCTCCGCCAGCTTTCCGAGAAGGCAGCCCCGTTCGGACTCAACGTCATCGTCGAGAATCACGGGGGGCTTTCCTCGAACGGCGAGTGGCTGGCGAGCGTCATGACGAAGGTCGCCATGACGAACTGCGGCACGCTCCCCGATTTCGGCAACTTCAGTCTCGGTGGTGGCAAGTGGTACGACCGGTACAAGGGCGTGACGCAGTTGATGCCGTTCGCGAAGGCGGTGAGCGCCAAGAGTCGGAAGTTCGACGAGGCGGGGACGGAATCCGAGACGGACTTCGTCCGCATGATGAAGATCGTGCGGGCCGCCGGATACGGAGGCTGGGTCGGCATCGAGTGGGAGGGCGGTTCGCCCTCCGAGAGCGAGGGCATCATGCTCACCAAGCGAATGCTCGAAGGATGCGATTGCGTCGCCGCTCGAACCGGCGATGGCCCCTTCGACGTGAAGAAGACCATCAGGAAGTCGGATGATTGAGAAATCTTCCAAACGCGATTCGGCCTCTCGCGCCGGCAATCGACGCGACTACTTCCGGGCGAATCTCCGGCTCATCGGGGGATTGCTCGCGATCTGGGCCTTCGTCTCGTTCGGTTGTGGAATCCTCCTCGCGCCCTGGCTCAACGGTTGCAATCTCCCGTTCACCGAGTATCCCCTCGGGTTCTGGTTTGCGCAGCAGGGATCGATCTACATCTTCGTACTGATCATCCTGGTCTATGTCGTGGCCATGAATCGACTCGATCGCCGATTCGGCGTCGACGAGGGGAGTGATTGACATGGACGTCCAGGCCTGGACCTTCGTCATCGTGGGATTGACGTTCGCGCTCTACATCGGGATCGCCATCCGATCGCGAGCGGGATCGACCGGCGAGTTCTACGTCGCGGGCAAGGGGGTCTCCCCCCTCGCCAATGGAATGGCGACCGCCGCCGACTGGATGAGCGCGGCCTCCTTCATCTCGATGGCGGGAATCATCGCCTTCGCGGGGATGGACGGTTCCGTGTATCTGATGGGTTGGACCGGTGGATACGTCCTGCTGGCGCTGCTGCTCGCGCCGTACCTGCGAAAATTCGGCAAGTTCACGGTCCCCGACTTCATGGGCGATCGATACGCATCGCAGTTTGCGCGGCTGGTCGCGATCATCTGCGCGATCTTCATCTCTTTCACCTACGTCGCAGGACAGATGCGAGGGGTGGGCGTGGTGTTCAGCCGTTTCCTCGAGGTCGACATCACGCTCGGGGTGATCATCGGAATGGGGCTCGTGTTCTTCTACGCGGTGCTCGGCGGGATGAAGGGGATCACCTACACCCAGGTCGCCCAGTACTGCATTCTGATCTTCGCCTACACCGTGCCTGCGGTGTTTCTGGCCTTCATGGTCACGGGGAACCCCGTCCCCCAGACGGCGCTGGGCGGAACGGACTCCGAGGGCCTGGGACTTCTGGCCAAGCTCAATGGAATGCTGGTCGATCTGGGATTCGACCAATACACCGAGTACACCAAGAATCCGCTCGATGTGGTCTGCATCACGGCCGCACTGATGCTGGGGACGGCGGGGCTTCCGCACGTCATCATTCGCTTCTACACCGTGAAGACCGTCCGGGGCGCGCGATCCTCGGCGGGATGGGCGTTGCTCTTCATCGCGATCCTCTACACCACGGCGCCGGCCATCGCGGTGTTCGCACGAACCAATCTCCTGGCCACCGTCCCCAACGTGCCATATGCGGAATCCCCGAGTTGGCTCGGAACCTGGGAAGACACCGGTCTGGTCGCGTGGTACGACAAGAACGGTGACGGAGTGATCCAGCACGCACCAGGCGGTGTGTTCGCGTCGTCGCCCCCGAGTGACGATCCAGTGCCGACCGGTGCGGTCTATTCCAAGAAGCCCGTCTTCCTGCTCGACGATGCCGGCGAGAGTGTCCGAGGACCGCACGGCGAGCGATCGGTCAGGAACGTCCCCAACCTCTCGAGCACCAACGAACTGCACGTCGATCGGGACATCATGGTGCTGGCGAATCCGGAGATCTCGGGTCTCCCCGACTGGGTGGTGGCGCTGGTGGCGGCCGGCGGTCTCGCCGCCGCCTTGTCCACCGCGGCAGGCCTGCTCATGGTCATTTCATCGGCGGTGAGCCACGATCTCTTCAAGCGGATGATCAGCCCCGGAATCACGGAGAAGGGCGAGCTTCGCCTGGCCAGAATCGCCGCGGCGATCGCCGTGGTCTTCGCCGGCTACCTCGGAGTCAATCCACCGGACTACGTCGCCGCGGTGGTCGCGTTCGCGTTCGGTCTGGCGGCGAGCAGTTTCTTCCCCGCCATTCTTCTCGGCATCTTCTGGAAGCGGATGAACGCCGCGGGGGCGGTGTCGGGCATGCTGGTGGGAATCTCCTTCACCACCGCCTACATCGTCTGGTTCAAGTTCATGCATGTCGAATTGAACTCGCCGCAGAACTGGTGGTTCGAGATCTCTCCCGAGGGCATCGGGACGATCGGCATGTTGTTGAACTTCGCCGTCGCCATTCCGGTCGCATTGGCGACCCGGCCACCGTCCCGGGAAGTGCAGGAACTGGTGGACTCGATTCGAATTCCCGCAGGTGCCGGCGACGCGCACGAACTCTCCGGATGATTCGGAGCGCTCCAGGTCAGTCTTCGAGCAGTTCGAAGCCTTCGAACTCGAACGCGGGGGACACCGTGCAACCGACCAGCGTCCACTCGCCCAGGCTTCGTGCGGACTGCCATTCCTTCGGTTGCACGATCGCCTGAGGTCGTTCGCCCTGGAGAATGTCCGGCCCCAGTCGGATTGCTCTTTCCACGGTGGGTGGCGACGCGGAGAGGCTCAGTTCCAGCGAGGCGCCCCCGTAGTGGTGCCAGATCTCCGCCGCATCGACTCGATGCCATCGGCTCGTCACCCCGCCCGGGAGGAGGAAGTAGATCGCGGTTCCGTGGCCACGTTCTCCCGTGGTGGGGTCGTGTCGCCAGGTCTCCTTGTAGAAGCCGCCTTCAGGATGCGGAGCAAGGCCGAGCCGTTCGATCAGCGCCTCCGCGGATGTGGATTCAGTCGGATCGGGTGACGTCATGGCGTACACGGTACGCGACGAGCGACGGGAGGGCCGTCCGTCCTCACGGCATGATCGCCCCGCCCCGAGATCTGAGATCCTCGGGTCGTCACGCTCGTGGTCGATGCGACGCCGGTCGTCCGCGCCGTCGACGCCGGGATGATCCGAGGGCTCTCTCGGGGGATCGGCTCGCCGGAGACCGCTTCAGGCCGACGAGAAACACCGGGTTCCCGCTAGAATCCGGAAATGACCTCCTTCCCCTCTTTGAGCTCGATACGTCGTGGTCCCGACCCGTCGCACGGTGGTGGGCCGGGTTCGACCCTGGGTGGCGCCCGCCGCGACGCGGCGATCCTCATCACCGGCGCCGGCGGTGAGATGGGACATGGCCTGCTGAAGTCACTCGACGCGGAACGCCGAGAACGCGCAGGCTCGGGCAGTCCCTTTCCAGCCGTGATCGCCATCGACCTCCGCGAACTGCCCGCCGAGCATCGTGCGCTCTGTGATGAATCGTTCACGGGCGATGTCTGCGATGAGAAGATGCTCGAGCGGTTGCTGGCCTCGTATCAGATCGGATCGATCTATCACCTGGCTGCGTTGCTTTCGACCCGCAGCGAGTTCGTGCCGGAGATCGCGCATGGTGTGAACGTCGGAGGAACGCTGAATCTGCTTCGCATCGCGGCGGAGGAGGCGGTGAACAACGGACGGCCGGTGCAGTTCTTCTTTCCAAGTTCGATCGCGTCGTACGGCCTGCCGGATCTGGCGGTCAAGACCGCGGCCGGTGAAGTCGAAGAGGACCAGTACCTTCAGCCGCACACGATGTACGGTTGCAACAAGGTCACCGGTGAGAACCTTGGAAACTACTACGCCCACCATTATCGAAAGCTGGCATCCGATCGGATGGAGTTCCCGGTCGATTTTCGATCGATCCGTTTCCCGGGAATCATTTCGGCCGATACGGTTCCGAGTGGGGGAACGAGCGATTACGGGCCGGAGATGCTGCATGCCGCCGCTCGAGGTGACGCCTACTCGTGCTTCGTTCGGACCGACGCTCGGATTCCCTTCATGACCATGCCGGAGGCGATCGAGGCGATCCGTCTTCTGATGGCGGCGCCGAAGAGTGCGCTTTCCCGAACCGTCTACAACGTCCAGTCCTTCAATCCCTCGGCGTCGGAGTTCCTTGACGAGGTCCGGAAGCACTTCGCGGATGCGGAGACCGACTTCGAGCCCGATCTCGCGAGGCAGTCGATCATCGACAGCTGGCCCGCCGCATGTGCGGATGGCGCGGCGAGGGAAGACTGGGGATGGGCGCCGACCTACGATCTGTCCACGGCCTTCAGCGACTATCTTGTTCCTCGCATACGAACGCGTTACGCCGATTGAAGGCGCAGCGTTCGAATCGGGAATCCACCTTTCATGATCGAGACCAACATGAGCAGCATCGACACCAACGACCCGTTCGCCACCCGCACCCGAGCCGTCCTCTCGGAATTGGAAGCGGGCGGGCAACTCAAGCAGTTTCAGACCATCGAAGGACCGATGGGGGCGACGGTGCGTCTGCGGGATCACGGTGAGGTCGTCTGCCTCTGCTCGAACAACTACCTCGGGCTTGCCAATCATCCCGACGTCGTCGAGTCGGGGATCGAGGGCTTGCGACGATATGGCGCCGGCACGGCCAGCGTCCGGTTCATCTGTGGAACCTTCGACTGTCACGAGAAGATCGAACGTCGGATCGCGGATCTGCATGGAGTCGAGGCGTCGTACACCTTCAGCAGCTGCTGGAACGCGAACGAAGCGATTTTCGCGACGCTCTGCGAACCCGGAGACATCATCATCTCCGACGAATTGAACCATGCGTCGATCATCGACGGCATCCGACTGGCGTCGGTGATCAAGAAGGGCGTGCACAAGAAGGTCTTTCGTCACAGTGATCTTGATTCGCTTCGGGAACGACTGGAGGACGCTCAGGCGAATCCCGATGTGACCGGCCAGGCGTGGGTGGTCACCGACGGCGTCTTCAGCATGGAGGGGGATATCGGCGATCTTCCCGGCCTTCGGAGCCTCTGCGACGAATTCGGGGCCAAACTCGTGGTGGATGACAGTCATGGGACCGGAGTCATGGGCCCGACCGGTCGTGGGACCCACGAACACTGGGGCATGCCGGGTGATCGAATCGATCTCTTCACCAGCACCCTGGGCAAGGCGCTCGGAGGTGGGGCAGGCGGGTACATGGCGGGCTCGAAGGAGATGATCGACCTCATGATCCAGCGAGGCCGCCCGACCCTCTTTTCAAATGCGCTTCCCGCCACCGTGGCCTGCAGCGCGGACAAGGCGATCGAGACCTTGATGAACGAGCCGGATCGAGTCGCGAAACTCCGCGACAACGTCGCATACGCCCGTGATGGAATCCGCGACGCTGGATTCGAGGTGCTCGACAGTCCCACCGCCATCCTTCCGATCATCGTGCATGACACCGCGAAGGCCATTGCGATGAGCAAACGACTCCTGGAGCTTGGCGTCTTCGTGATCGGGTTCGGATATCCGGTGGTGCCCGAGGGGGAGGCGAGACTGCGTTGCCAGATCTCCGCGGCCCACGAGAAGACGCACCTCGACAAGTTCCTCCAGCAACTGAAGGTGCTCAAGGCCGAGTTCTGAACCGCAGCTCCACCCGGAATGAAATCGCGGCCCCGATCCATCTGATCGGGGCCGCGATTTCATTCAGTTCATCCGGGATGTTCAGTCACGGTCACCGCCTTGGCGGCGAGGGCGTTCCGGGGCCTCGCGGCGGTCTTCTTCGGCCTCTCGCGCTCGTTGCGACCGCTCCTCCGTCTGGCGTCTGCGTTCGGCTCGGCGTTGCCCCTCGTTCATCCGCTCCTGGTCGCGAGGCGTCGCATCGGAATTCCGGTCGTCTCCCATCATGCGGCGAAGGGCCTGTTCGAGCCGTTCGACACGCTCGGTGAGCATCCTGTTCTGAGCGGCCAGTCGCTGGTGTCCCTCCGCGAATTTCTTCAGGGTCTCCTGCAGTTTCTGGCCCGACTCCCCGAGCTTCTGCTGGAGGATCATGCCGCGTTCCTTGAACTGCAGGTCTCGTTCGCGAAACCTCATTTCGGTTTCTCGATGGCCGTGGTCCTGCCGTTCCATGATGCGATGGAGTTCCTGCTCGAACCCTGCCGCCATCTCGCCCATGCGAGCATCGAACATCTCGGCGAAGTCGTGCATCTGGTGCTCGGCGTCCCGCGCCCAGTGGCTCGCCTCTTCGGACATCTCGTGCATCCAGGCTTCGACCTGGTGTCGCCCCTCCCGCATCATCTCTTCCATCGCATGTTCGTCACCCCGGTCGTCTTCGTCTCGGAAGTGGAAGACGTTTTCGCGTTCGTCGTGGTGATCGCCGTTCGCCATCATCATGACGCGTTCGACCATGGCCTCGATCATCGCCATGCCCGACTCGTCGTCGTCGTTCCATTCCCGATGGATGTCGCGTTCGTCGTGGATGTCGCGTTCATCGTGGACGTCGCGTTCGTCGTGGTGATCGCCGTTCTGATTCCGGACGTCGTTCACCATCATCATGAGGCGTTCGATCATGGCCTCGATCCCCGCCATGCCCGGATCGTCGTCGTCGTTCCATTCTCGATGGATGTCGCGTTCGTCGTGGTGATCGCCGTTCTGATTCCGGGCGTCGTTCATCAGATCCGGATCCCAGCGGCCGAGCACGATCTCTCCTCTGAAGTTCTGGCCATCACGGAACCCGGTGAGATCGATCGGTTGGCCTGGCCGGGTGCCGGCGACGAGCATCGAGAGAGTCTCGGTGTCGACGGGTCGGCCGTTGGCCTCGACGATGAGGTCGCCCTCTCGAAGTCCCGCCTCCGCGGCAGGTGTTCCGGGGATCACTCCCTGGACGAGGACGCCGCGGTCGTTCTCCGCCATCATGACGCCGAGCATGCTGCCAGGCATCTCCGTGGGGTCACCATGAACTTCGCCGAAATGGATCCGTTCCAGTTCGGTTCCGTCTTCATCCACGATCAGAATGGCACCGTCGATCTCGCGGAGTTGTTCGGCGGGAAGAGGCCGGCCGTTCATCATCACCTGGATATCTTCGCCGTCGACCGTCACCTCGATCGTCCGCTCGATGCGGGTGTTCGAATCCTGAACGGCGGTCTCCGAGGGGGCCTTTTCGGTTCCAGCGGTGACGCAGGCGGCCTGCGTGATGGATCCGGCGAAGATCGTCCCGAGGACTCCGGTGCTGATGATGAACGGGCGAATGGTGGAAAATCGGGGATGCATGGTTGGAACTCCAGTTCTTGACGTTGGGGACGTGCTGGTCGAGGGGCCCTTGTGGTGGGAGCCGCCATCGATTTCTTGGGACCACGGTCATCGGTCTTTCAGGTTGCCGTCGAGGGCCGGATTCGGCCTCCGAGCACCTTTCTGAGTTTCAGGAGACGCTGATCGTCGGCATCTGGAACTTGCCCTGCATGGATGCCACGGAGATTCTGGCGGCGGTCTGAGTGACCATCGCATCGAAGGCGACCGCGAGTTCCGGATCGTCCCAGTTGGCGATCGGCGTCCCGCGATCCGAGTTGATTCGAAGATTCTGGGTGATGGGGATTCCGCCGAGGAAGGGGAGATCCATCGACTGGGCGAGGAGCTCGGCGCCACCGCGTCCGAAGAGGTCGTACTCCTTGCCGTCATCGCTGACGAAGAAGCTCATGTTCTCGACGATGCCGAGGATCTCGACGCCGAGGCTTTCGAACATCCGCACCGCGCGGCGGGCATCGTCCTGGGCCACTCGCTGCGGTGTGCAGACGACGACCGCTCCGGTCAGCGGAAGAAGCTGGGCGAGGGTCAGCGGGACGTCGCCGGTGCCGGGCGGCAGGTCGACGATGAGATAATCGAGTTCATCCCACTCGGTCTGGACCGCAAGCTGCTTGAAGGCGCCGTGCGCCATGGGGCCACGCCAGATCAGCGCCTTGTCGGGTTCGACGAGCTTTCCGATCGACATCGCTTTGATTCCGTGCACTTCAAATGGAAGCAGCATGGATCCGCGTGCGACGACCTGGACGTCCTCGAGGCCGAGCATCGTGGGAAGCGAGGGTCCGTAGATGTCTCCATCGAGCAAACCGACTCGGGCTCCGTGACGGGCAAGTCCGATCGCGAGGTTCGTGGAGATGGTGCTCTTGCCCACGCCGCCTTTGCCCGCGCCCACCGCGATGATCTGTCGGACACCGGGAAGAGGGCTCTCGCCTTCCTGAGTCTTCTCGTTCGGTCGCCGGACGTCCGCGGTGAATTCGACTTCGATGGTGTCGACCGCATGATCCGTCGCCGTCGCCGCATCCTGAACCGCCTGCTCGATGTCATTTCGAATGCGATCCTTCATCGGGCACGCGGGGGTCGTGAGTTCAACGGTGATGAGGACCTTCGGGCCTTCGACATCGTGCCGCTTGACCATGCCGAGCGTCACCAGATCCTTCCCGAGATCCGGGTCGCGGACGGTTCGAAGAGCTTCAAGGACGCGTTCTGAAGTGAGGGGCATTGATTCGCCTGGAGAGTAGGAGCGGAAAAAGGGGAGGACGACGCTCGCGAGGACGGAGCCTTGAGGTCCATGGCGGACAGGGAGGTCCGGGAACCTCGGATCCGCCCCGGTCTGATCGGGAAACTGGCCTCGCTGGGGAGGTCGGCCGATCATGATACTTCCCCGAAGGCGGTATTCCCATGGTTTCGAGGGGATCTTCTGTTCGGTGCAACCTGCCCGAAGGCAGGCCGTTCTTCCTTTCGGGGCTGCAGATCGGCACCCATCCTTGGTTTCGGGGGCTCTTCGGGTGTCCGCCGCCGCCGATCCGGGCAATTCATCGTTCTCAAGAACCTTCAGGACTCCACGCACATGAAGCATCGCCAGACCTCGGTCCTCACCGCCCTCGTCGCCACGGTCGGCATCTCCGCCATCGGGGTGATGACCGGTTCGGCCATCGCCACCAGCACGCCACCAAAGGACGGATCGGGTGGGAAGTCGCAGTCGCCGGTCGAAGGACAGCCGAAGACGGCGGAGAGTCGTGAACGGACCACGCGGCCTGGAAGCAGTGAATCGATGTGGTTTGATGCATTGAGTCGGGTTCAAGTCACCGCCGAGCAGCGGGCCGCCATCACGCCGATCGTCCGGGACTACCTCGCCAAGTCGAAGGCGTGGCGGGAGACGAAAGGGGTCGAGTTGAAAGCGATCACTCAGGAGATCAAGCGGATCCGAGACGAAGGCGGAACGGTCTCGCCGGAGGTGATGGCCAAGGTCAGAGCTCTCCGATCCAGTCTTCCCCGACTTCTCGTGGTTCAGGACGTCGTTTCGGCGCGGATGACCCCGAATCAAATGAATTCGCTGTTTGAGACGATCGAGCAGCTGAAGCAGGCGGCGCGTGCGCGACTTCGAGCGGAACGTGCCGCGAAGGCGAAATCACCCAAGGGGACGTCCGAATCCGAGGGAGATCCTCGGAGTGCGCCGCAGAAGCAGGAGACCAGCCCCTCGGCCGAGGGTTCCGACAAGGATGATGCCGGGAAGCCCTCTGAGAACTCCGACGCGAAGAAGGAGCTCCCCTGGAGTTTCATCGAGTGAACGGAGTGGCCCCTCGGGGCGTTCCGCACGCAGTTGAGCGGGCCATCATGCAGAGAACGACCGACGCCCTGGAAGCGAGTTCCAGGGCGTCGTTGATTCGATCGGACGAATGATGTTCTGCGACGAGTCGTCGTCGGCTTCGCGGTCGAGCGTGATCAGCCTCCGCCCGCCACGATGATGTCGTCATATTCGCGAATCACCGTCGGGGTGCCGTTCTGGCTGCTGTTGACGATGTCGGTGACGAGGCTGCCGGGGCCGCCGGGACCGTCTGCGATGCTGAAGAAGACCCCGTCGTTTCCTGCGGAGAAGACGATGTACTCGCCGCGAGGTGCTCCGGACTGCGGCTGTCTTGCGGCACCGATCGCCGGGGTGCGGAGAATCTGTGCGAAGGTGTCCTCGCGGGGCGTCGGACTGCTGGTGTCGGTCAGATTGATGATGCTTCCGCGGAAGTCATCCGTCTGATCCTGAGCCAGATCACCCAGAGCGGTGGCGTTCAGCGTGCGAGCCTGCGACGCCAGCGAGAACTGCGTCGAATAGATGTCGGTTCCGACCATCGGTCCGTTGGATCGAAGTCGGCGGACGTACATGAGCGGATTGCCCCAGGCGTCGAGAACCGTCGGGATGTAGCGGATCTCTTCCAGCACGCCGGAGTCATCCAGGTCGTACTTCGCCGGCGCGAACTGCGAGCCCTTCGGGCTGAAGAACGGGGCGTAGCGCTTGCCTTGAATGAATGGGCCGTCGCCCACCGCGCCGGCGTAGACCGCGATGTCGAAGGGGCCGTCGGGTCCTGCGAAGGTGATCACTTCGCCCTGTTGGCCGGGTTCTTCGGGATCGAAGTCGATGTCTCCCAGACTCTGGAAGATCTGGCCGTTGATGTAGATCGGAAGTTCGTCTTCGCGGACGGCGCCACCGGAGAGATGAAGAACCGCGTTCTCCATCGGTGAGATCAGCGGGTCGTTCGCGAGCACTTCCTCGGGCACGATGCCCGGGTAGTACCCGAACTGCTGTGCGAACGCGTCGCAGGCCTTGGCGAACTCCTCCATCACGGACGTGGTCTCGGTGACTCTCGCCTTTTCGCGGACCTTGCCGAGGGCCGGAAGGAGGATCCCGATCAGAAGTGTGATGATGCCGATCACCACGAGCAGTTCGGTGATGGTGAACGCTCGAAGGCGACGGGGAGTGGAGTTGGTGCGGATCATGCAGGTCATGCGAATCCTCGACGGGTACCGGTCGGGAACGGACGGGCGGCCTTCGATCGACCGTCGATCGAAGTCTTCCGGCAACTGAGGCCGGATCGGATTCAACTCGTTTCGAGTGGCAGGGTGACCGGCCAGCTCGGTGGCCCGCGCAGCGATCCCCAAGGAGGCGGGATCACGATCCTCGCCACGCTCGTCCGGGAAGAGCATACGAGGTCCATGGGGGCTGGAGTTGCCCGATCCTCGCGGATTCCGCGGATTCCCTCCTCCAAGGGCGTCTGAAACGCCCTTCCGGGGGATCACGGTCTCTGTTTCTCGAGCTGGCGGAGCCCTTCGTACACCACCACGGCGACGGTGGTGGCGAGATTGAGGCTTCTGATTCCCGGTGCTTCGACCATCGGAAGACGGAGAATCCGGTCTGCCCCATGCTCGGCTTCGAACGCGGCGGTGAACTCGGGGCCGACGCCGCAGCTCTCCCGGCCGAAGATCAGTCGGTCGCCGGCCTGGAATTCGGCATCCCAGACGGGCTTCCCGCGGCGAGCGGTCAACAACCACGGCGGCGTGGAGACGACCTCCTCGCACTCGGACCAGGACGCATGCTCCTGGCAGTCGACGTGCTTCCAATAGTCCAATCCCGCTCTCCGAAGTGCCTTCTCGTCCATCTCGAACCCGATGGGATGGACCACGTGCAGTCGGCAACCGGTGGCGGCTGCGGTTCGGCCGATGTTTCCAGTGTTGTTCGGAATCTCCGGCTGAAGAAGGACGATTTCAAAGTTTGGAGATCTGGTGGGTGCTTGAGCCATGATGGGCGCCGACTTCGGTGGTGTCTGAGGCTTGATCTGGAGTCATCGAACTTGGTTCTTCCATCGGCTGGATCTCTCTTGCCACGCGATCATCCAACCGGCCCCCGGGTGCTCGAGCCCGGCATGACGCGGAATGACCGAAGTTGGAGGCGGTTTGGGCCAAACCGGGCGGATTTCGAACCCGGACGGCGATGGGTGTTTCCGATCGGTCTCTCGAATCGCTACGCTCGAGGCATGAATCGCTCCCCGTTGGTCCAGCTTCTGGCGTTGGTCCTCGTGGCGGGCCTCCGAGCGGAGGTCGCGACGGGGCAGGGGCCCGTTCGCCCGAACTCGGAGTATCTGGTCGTCGCGAGCGAGCGATGTCGAGCCACGGATGGTTGGCGGCAGGTCGTCGGGGCGTTGGCGGCGAAACATGATGCGGAGATGATCTTCTTCGCGGAGTCTCCGCTCGAGATCCTCCCGGAACTCCGACGACGATCACCTCGGATCATCGGGGTGGTGGCGATGCCGGACGAGGCCGGTCGAGATCGAGTCGGTTCGTTGAACAGGCTCTTTCGCCGAATCAACGATGATCCATGGCTGGATGTTCGCTGGGGTCTGGTGACCGGAGCCGAGTGGGCGGATGCGATGGAAGTCGTTCGAACCGCCTCACCGCTGGTCATCTCGAGACTGCTCTCGAACACGCCCGTACCGTTTCAAGACGTCGCCGACGGAGTCTGGTTCGACGAGGGCGTCGCGGGTCGCAGGATGGAACGTTCGGGGGGAGGCGATCCTCGCGAGATTCTGGGTGATCGGGAGATCGCCGACGACTTCGCGGCGGCGTTCAACGATGCGCCGCCCGATCTTCTGGTGACCAGTGGGCGCACCAATGAAGAACGCTGGATGCTCGGGTATCTCTTCGACGGCGGTCGGGTGGTCGTGGGCGCGGAGGGTGATCTTCGAGCCCGCCGACTCGATGGGACGGAGATCCCCCTTCGAAATCCGGGTCCGATGGCGATGCTCGGTGCGGGAAGCTGCCTGCTCGGATTCGTGCCGAATGACGGCGTGCTTCCGCTCGCCTTCATCCACGACGCCGGCGCGAGACAGATCGTCGGATACGCATCCACGACCTGGCACGGCGCGGGAGGATGGGATGTCTTCCGCCGTTTTCTCGAGGAACCAGGCCGATGGACGTTGGCGGAGTCGACCTGGATCGCCCAGCAGGAGTTGATCAGACGATTCCGCGATGAGTTCCCGGGAGTCGAGGAGTTCAGCACCGAAGGGTTCGGCGAACGGGAGGTGCCGGAGTTCCAATTCGCGATTTCCGAGGCCACCGGGATGCCCAGGACCGACCCGCGATTCAAGGATCTCGCCGGATATCTCTGGGATCGCGATGCCATCGTTCTTCTCGGCGATCCGGAATGGTCGGTTCGGATGCCGGACGGCCCGCTTCCCTGGAGCAGCGAGGTCCGGCGGAGCGGTGATCGTCTCGTGATCGATCTCGTGGTGAACCTCGACTTGAGCGAGCGTGCGACCCCCGTGGTGATTCTTGAAGATCGCATTGCGGGGAGTGAGGTGCTCCGCGGGAAGGAACTCGATCCGGTGGTCACGCCTGATCTCGTCTTCCTCCCCGGATTGCGAGGCTCCGCGGCTGGAACGAGACATCAGATCGAATTGATCGCCCCGGTCGCGAACTTGAAGGAGGAGATCGTGCCACCGGCGCCGGAAGCTGTGAACGCGGCGCTTTCCGGACATCTCGAGTCGGATCATCCGAAGCTTCGAGTGGCGATCGAGACATCGAAGGCGAATGCGGGCGAGATCGTCGCTGCGATTCGGGGCGTTCCGGCGGAACATCGCCAGGACATGGCATTCCTGATCTCGAACATGCCGGCCGGTGACCTTCGGACGATGCCCGCAACAGTTCTCTTGGAGAACGTGGCGGCCGCGCACGCCTCATTCGCGGCCTCGCCGTGGTCGGCTGGTGTTCCACGCGATGTATTCCGCGAAGCGGTGCTTCCCTACGCCCACATCAACGAACGTCGGGATGACTGGCGTGGCGACTTCACCCGTCGATTCCGTGACATCGCGCACGAGGAGGAATCTCAGGCGGCGGCGGTGCGGTTGTTGAATCAAATGGTGTACGAGACCTTCGACGTCGTCTTTGATTCCAACAAGCGGCTGAAGAACGAACAGAGCCCGTATCAGACCATCGATCAGAACTGCGCCAGTTGCACCGGGCTTTCGATCCTCCTCGCGAACGCGTGTCGGGCCGCGGGCATTCCGGCCCGCATTGCAGGCATTCCGGAATGGCCGACGGGAGACAATCACACCTGGGTGGAGGTGTACGATCCGATCGATCAGCAGTGGCATTGGATCGAGGCGTTCGGTGGCGGGGAATACGACGAGGGTTGGTGGGTCGAGAAGGTTCGCGGGATCGCGAGTGAGGATTCCGCCGAACCCCGGTACCGGATCTGGGCCGCATCCTGGTCACGACCGGCCGGGGTCCCGGACCGATTCCCACTCTGGTGGTTGACGGATCGGGACGACCCCGTCCCCGGGATCGATCGGACGAAGGACTACGCGCGCCGGCGTTGAGCCGCCCCAGGATCAATCGGTGGCGAGTCGCGCGTAGATCGCGTGGTCGACGGGCCGATCGTGAATCCACTCGACCGCCCGAAGTTCACCTTCCATTCGAAAGCCCAGGCGTTCCGGAATCGCCCGGCTGCGATGGTTGTCGCTGGCGGCATGAACTTCGACGCGATGCAGCCCGGTGGCGAAACAGTGCGCGGTCACGGCCTCCACGGCCCGGGTCACGAAACCGCGTCCTTCGAACTCGCCGGCGACCCAGTAGCCGATGGCCGTCCGGCGGTGCGGGAGGTTCGTCCCGTGAAGTCCGATGACCCCGACGATTCGGCGGGAACCGCCGCTGATGTCCGCGATCGCCCAGTCGCCGCTGCCGTCCCCTCCGGAAGCGACATCCCGGCGTTGGATCGAGCCTTCGATGAACCCCAGGGTGTCCGTGACGGTCCTGGTGAGCGGTACCCAGGGAAGTCGGGCTCCCAGCCGGGTTCGATCGCGGTCCATGAGCGGGAAGATCTCTTCAGCGTGTGCCGGTCCGAGAGGCTCCAGCCGGAGATCGTGATCGATTTCGAGGGTTATGACGGGGGAGACGATGCTCATCGAGCCGACTATACTCTCGGGCCCGACGGCGATCTGGAATCTCTTTCAGGTCTTTGAAATCCCCGTGGGGGGCTTGTGAAACCACGGACCTCTTGGAGTTCGACATGATTCCCGTTCTCATTTCGAATGCAATCTGGCTCGCCATCTGTCTGACCTACGCCGGGCTCCTCTTCTGGCAGGCAGGTAGAGATCGAAAGAACGGCACCGGCTACCTTGAAGAGGATTGATTTCGAGTTCGCTTCTTCCGGAGACGCGGCACGTTCTCAAGCGGCGTCGTGACCTCGGGTTGATCATGCAGGGGGCGCCCGTCGCATCCCGGTGAATCCCAGTGAATCATTGCATCCCTCGAACCCCTGGTTCGGGGGATGTTTCATTTGGGAATGCGGCGTCGACGAAGAGCGGCGTGCGGTGACGGTGGTGCCGGAAAACAGCCCACCCGGTCTCTCCGTTGAAAAAAAGAGAGGTACCGGGTGGGCGAGAGAGAGATCACTGGATGTTCGAGCCGTCACCTGGTCCCGGAAGGGCTCGGTATTGGGTACGCAGGAGCAGCGGTTGCGGATCAGCAAGAAGTCGGAATCCGAACGAATTTCATGGGGATTTGGAGATCTTTCGGCCTCTCCATCGCTCAGGGCCGATTCCGGATGACGGCGGCGGCGGCGTCTTCGAGTGAAAACACCCCCGAGAGGACTCGAACCTCTGACCTTCGCTTTAGGAAAGCGGTGCTCTATCCAGCTGAGCTACGGGGGCTGATGCGTCGCATGATAATCGGGATCGCGGTGGTGTTTCGATCGTGGGAACAGGTATTCCGACGCCCTCGGGACGGTCGGTTCGGGGGCCTTCTCGGGTACGCTCAACGCATGAATCTTCTTTTCGCCATCGTGCTCACGGCCGTCTTCCTCCCGAGCCAGTCCGAGCAGGCCGACGGCGGAGCCACCGGTTCGGTCGCAGTGACGCCGGAATTCGAGGTGATCGTCCTGGGCCGCGCTCAGGATGGTGGGCTTCCCCATCTGGGCTGCGAGCGGTCGTGTTGCATCAACGCCCGAAAGTCTGGTCGCCTGGAGACGCCCGCGTGCCTCGGGGTGCGAAATCTCGAGACCGGTCGGATGCTCCTGCTCGAGGCGACGCCGAGAATCGAGACTCAGGTCGCCCTCCTCCATGAACTCACCGGCGCGTCGGGTCGGCCTCGAGCGCCGGTCGACGGCATCCTGCTGACCCACGCCCACATCGGACACTACGCCGGTCTGATCCAACTCGGCCGCGAAGTCGCGTCGACGAAGTCGACGCCGGTCTGGGCGACGCCGCGGTTCTGCGGCTTCCTTCGGACCAACGGGCCGTGGTCACAACTGGTCGAACTCGACCAGATCGATCTCAACGAGATCACTCCGGGTACCACCGATGGGGTGAAGAAGCCGGTCGCCTTCGAACCACTGCCCGGACTCCGGGTTGAAGCGTTCCGGGTTCCGCATCGGGACGAGTTCAGCGACACCGTGGCCTACAAGTTGCACGGTCCGTCCAAGACGGTGCTGTTCTGCCCCGACGTCGACCGTTGGGATGCGCATGAAGGGCTGCTCGACACGCTGCTGGACGGCGTCGATGTCGCGTACGTCGATGCCACCTTCTACGACGGACGGGAGCTTCCGGGGCGGAACATTCTCGAGGTTCCACATCCGCCGATGATCCGGACCATGGAACTTTTGGAAGCAGTGGGGCGCGAGACGCCCGGCCGGGTGCGTTTCATTCATCTGAACCACACGAACCCCGCGCTCAACGATCTGGACCTGCAGGACGAGATCCGGGGGCGCGGATTCCCGGTGGCGGAAGTCGGGGAACGGATCGCGATCTGAGCGGCGACCGTCCATGGAGCGTGTGATCCGGCGTGAGTCGGTTCAGCGGCCGGCTTCGATGCGGGAGCGGGTCGACTGCAGAAGGATCCTCGCCTCGTCGTCTCGCACGTCTTCGCCGGGAATCGGGTCGATCGTCTCGCCATCGCGGGTGAAGCGATCGCGGTCCTTGCACCAGCCGTGGTTGTCCAGAATCCAATGCATCGAGTCGGCACCAGGCGGGGCCTCGAAGGTGATCTCGACGCCTTCGCCGGGACCGATGGTGACCACCGCGCCGTCCGCGGCCGAGACGAGATCAAGCACGTCGCCGAAGCCCGTGTAGCGGCCTCGCTGGTGACGGACGTCCCAGAGCGGGGACCGTGTCGACCAGTCGTAGTCCGGGCAGCGTTGCGGACCATCGATCCGTTTCGGGAATCCGATCGCGGAGAACTCCGCGCCGCTTGGTGGGAGGGTGACTCGTCGAGCGTCCGGCGGCGCCGATTCGCCGATCACCACCCGAAGCCGGTCCCAGTAGACCTCTTGATTTGTTCGAAGCCGCAGGGCGTCACATCCCTCCGGGAGTTCGCTCAGCGGGAAGGCCGACGTTCGCGGCATCCCGGCGGGATAGCCGAAAGTTCGTTGCACCACGAACCACGCACCGTCCGCGCCGCGTGCTTCGAGGGTGGGGGCGTCGTAAGACGCCTTCGCCTGCCAGGCCGCGAACATCGTTTGGGCGTAGGGGTATTCGACCCAGCCGTCCATGAGCAGCCACGGAGTGCGTGGTCCGTCGGCGGTGGGAATCGGTCGATCGAATTCGATGGTCACCACGTGTTCGTGGTCGAGTCGGCCGATGAAGCGATGGTCGAGCCGCGGAAGCGGGGCGGCCGTCCGATCGGCATTCGTGACCGCCGGGAGGATCGAATCGCCGCGATCGTTGATCGCCGTGACGGGGTCGAGGGTGGTTCGGAAGAAGATCGGTTCGCCGGTCGCGGGCGGCCCTTCGATCGCCAGCCGTTCGTCGACGGCGAGGGACCAATCTTCCGGCAACGACCATCCGACGAGTTTCACCGCGTCGAGATAGCAGACCTCCTCCATCGGCTCGCAGAGGACGAGTCGGAGCCGGCCATTCTGGTCGGGGGCGAGTGATCCGGCGGGCATGGGGAAGCGTTCGAATGGTCGCGGTTCGCTGTAGACCCCCGGTTCCAGCAGGTAGCCCACGCCGCCCACCCCGAGCACGTCGCTCACAAACCGGAATTCATCACCGTCGTGGGCGAAGAGGACCGGACAGGAGGAGACCTGACGTTGAATCTCGCTGATGCGATCGACCGAGCCCGCGGCGAGCGAGGCGCCGTCACCGCCGGCATCGCCCACGCCGGGGACCTCACCCTGGAAGAGCCCGTCGGGCCAGTCGATGAGCAGGTAGGAGAGTGACTCGGCGCCTCCGAGTCCGAAGGGGATCGGTTGCCGTGACTGGCCCGGTCCGGCATCGGGGCGGAGATTGGATTTGATCGTCCAGCGATCGTCGAGGCGGGCGGCCAGGATGGCGCCGATGCCGTCAGCGTTGCTTCGCATCGCCTGCGTGGTGTCTTCCGCGCCGGCCAACTCGATCGCCGTGAAGGCGAATCGTCCCGGGCCCGGGGCGATCATCTGCGGCACGCCGGAGTCGGTCACCGCGATGACGCCGTAGCCATTCTCGGGGTCCGCAAGCATCGGGGTCCACGCCACGGGCGAGGACAGGCCCACGGCTGAATCGGTCACGATCTCCATTCGGCCGTCACCATTCACATCCATGACGGCGAGATTGTCGGGCGGTGCCTCGAAAGAGTGCAGGAGCCTCGGCTCGAAGACGCCGAATTCATCACGGACCCACCTCTGAACGTCGCCATCGCGATCGGCGGTGATGAGGTCCATGGTTCCGTCGCCATCCAGATCCCCGCTCGTCGCCAGCATCAGGTCGGCGTTTCGGATCCGTTCGAATTCAAGGTCGTCGTGGCGGTAGTTCCAGAGGCGGTCGTTGAGGTGTACGAGGTGTGGTGGGGCATCTCGAATGATCAGAAGATCGAGATCGCGGGTTCCGTCGAGGTCGGCGGCCAGAACCCGCCGAGATCCGGCGTCGCCGCCGATACCCGTGGTCTCCGTGACGTCGGTGAAGCGTCCGTCTCGATCGTTGTTCAGAATCGCATCGGGGCCGTCGGCGTTGGCGAGCACGATGTCGAGATCGCCGTCATGGTCGGTGTCCACGATCGCGACGTCTCGGGTGTCGAAATCGCCGCCGGACGTGTTGGTCGCGGTCGTGACGTCGGTCCAGTCTCCCGGGCCGGTCTGAAAGAACAGCCGATTGGGGCCGCGTCCCGCGAGGTAGGCATCCGCGCGGCCGTCCTGATCGATGTCCGCGAAGGAGGCGAATTCAATGTCTGGAACGACGGCGAGGGGGTGCTCGGTCGCCAGTTGGTAGCCGTCTTCGACCCGAAGCAGGACGGCATTGGGGCTGGAGTCTTCGAGTGCTGACGCGATGAAGATGTCCAATCGGCCATCGCCATCGAGGTCGGCGACCGCCGGCGTGGCGCCACGTCCGCCACTGCTCCAGTTCGGAGATCCGTCGACGATGGCGAGTGGTTCGGGAAGTGACCAGGCGCCGCCAAAGGGGCGGGCATCATCCTTCGGCGGTGACCCGCCAGGCCGGGCCATCGACTTGGGACCGAGACGGCCGTAGATCGGGCGGACGGTCGTGGCTCGCGGGTTGTTCTCGAGGCGTTCGAATGTCGCCAGGGCGGCATCGGCGGTGGCCTCGTCTCCGAGCCGGGCGGCGACTGATCCAAGCCGGTACCAGCCACTTCGTTGGTAGGGATCGAGTTCGACGGCGGTCTGGTATGCCTCGGCCGCGGCCTCCGGGTCGTCTCGTTCGAGCGAGAGGCCGTAGTGGTACCAGGCGAAAGGATCCGATTCGTCGCCCTCGAGCACCATGGCAAGCCGATCCCGGGCGATGGCGTCGTTTCCGGCTCGGAGATGCAGCACGGCGGAGACGAATCCGGCCCGCAGATCTTCGGGGTGGCGAGCATGGAGGTCATCGAGCATCGCGAGCGCCGACGGCTCGTCGTTCTCCTTCTGCCGATTCATGGTGGCGATCGCGAGATCGATGCGGGCGTCGAGTCGCTGTGGGTCTCTTTCGACCACTGATTCGAGGATTTGAACCGCATCGTCGTAGTCGTAGCGGGCCAGCAGCCCGGCGGCCTTGCGGTGGGGACCGTCGAGATCCTCCGTCGCGCCCACCGGGGGGGCGGGCTCGCCGCAACTGGTGAGTCCCACGAGAGTCAGCCCGACCACCACCGTCCAGATCCTTGAGATGCCCTTGGTCATGAGGGAAGTCTAGGGCCTTCCCGACACGAGGTCATGCTCGATCGCATCGTTGGTTCAATCCAGGAAGTGGATTCCAAAGGGAGCCACCCTGACGGTGGTATCTCCCACCTTGCCGCGAATGATGTACTTCACGAGTCGGTCCGTGAGCAGGCCGAGGATGGAACCGACCTCGCCCGTGGAATCCTGAAGGGCCTCGAGCGGGCCCGCATTGGCATCAAGATGCACGCTTCCGTCGAATCCGATGGTCCCCTTCGCTCGGACGCCAATGGCTCCAGCGAGCATGTTCATCCGGCTGAAATCGACTTTTTCATCGTCGATGTTGAAGACCAGATCCGCCCGGTCCTTCTGGGTGGGATTGAGCACGACGATTCGCATCAGAGTCGCCAGATGCTTCCAGGCGTCCGTACCGCTCAGCACGCCCTTGGTGATCTGGAGGGTTCCACCGCCCTCGAGGCTCTCGGCTGGTGAAGCGAGATTGAGATCGACTTCGATCGATGCGTCGACTTCCCCGGCATACCGATCGGGGGGGCCGCCACCGACTCGCTGGAGATCCTGGATCTTCATGTCCTCGATCCGGATGGACGCGAAGGCGTCGACGGTCTTCGCCAATGCCTCGACTTTCTGGAGGGAGGCGGCATTGATCAAATTTCCGCCGAGGTTGTCCTCCAACTTCTTCAACGACTCCGGGGTGGCTCTCGGCAACGCTTGCGGGGAGTCGGCCGAGGTCGTGGTCTTCGCGGTCGTCGCGTTCGTCGTGACATCCACGGTGACGCCGGGTTCCCCGCGGGTGACGGCATCCGAGAGCCGCAGAGTCCCGGTCATGGTTCCGTCCAGGGCTTT
This sequence comes from Phycisphaera sp. TMED9, assembly GCA_002167845.2. GTDB lineage: Bacteria > Planctomycetota > Phycisphaerae > Phycisphaerales > SM1A02 > UBA12014. The sequence goes on from NHBO02000052.1 coordinate 59,061, forward strand.
GACGACGATCGGTTCCAGCAGGAGCGTCTCCTTCTCGGTCCGCCCGCTCGCGGAAGCTTCGTCGATCGAGATCAACATGGAGTCGACGGCGAAGTGGGTCGGCCCGAGCTTCATGTCGATCTTGGTCTTGCTGGAGAGGAAGTCGTCGATGTTGAACGTCCCCTTCAGTCCGGCATCGAGCCGGCCTTCGATCTTGTGCGCTTCAATGAAGGTCTGGACCTGGGGCGGAAGCATCTTTCGCGAGTCGTCGTCGAGCGTCAGGTCCAGTTTGACGAGAATCAGTTCGACGTCGAGGGTGTCGATGTTGACGCCGCCATCCACCTTGAAGTCAAGGAGTTTTCCCTGGGTCAACTGGGTGTCGACTTCATACCAGCCGGGCCCTTTGCCAAGGTCGACCTTCTTCGCGCCGTCCTTCCCCCGGTTGTTGAGGGAGAACTTGAGATCCTTCAACAGCATGGGTTTGTCGTTGCCCTCGATCAGATACTCGAAATCGAGTCCCTCGACGTTGATCTGATCGATGGCGAACACATCACTGATCGAGCGGTCGGCCGAACTGTCATCGCCGGTACTGGTCGAGTCGGGTTTGGAATCGGGTTTGGAATCGGGTTTGGAGCCAGAGTCCGAGTTCGAGTCGGAGTCCTTGAGAAAATCTCCCCAGCCGACGACGTCGCCTTCCTTGGTCACGAGGATCTTGCCGACCGGATTCACGAAATCGAGATCGCGGAAGACGAGTGGTCCGTCGAAGATCGGCAATCGATCGAGGGTGATGCCGACCTCCTCGGCGGTCAGGATGTCGACGGGTTTTCCGTCCGCGCCGGTGGAGGTCAACTTGGGATTGACCATCTTGACGTGGAGGGGGAAGGAGTATTCGAGTTTCTCGATGGTGAGTGTCGGCTTGACGTACTCGGCGGCAAGCGCGAGAAGCTGAGCCCGGATCGTCGGCTCGGCGAGGCGTGCCACGAGGCTGATCCAGGCCGGGGACGTCACCGCCAGGATGGCGATGACGATGAGGAATCGGATGAGGAACTTGCGGAGTCTTGGCATGGTCGTTCTCAGTCTAGGTTGCTGAGGGGCTTTGAGTTGAGAAGGCCTTTTCGGTGGCCCTTGCCGCGGATATTCGAGTTCGAGGTCCCCGGGCCGCTCATGCAAGAAGAACGCACGACGGAATCCTGACGGACCGTCGTGCGTGGAATGCCGATGGGAGGAGTCGAACCTCCGACCTAGGGTTTATGAATCCCTCGCTCTAACCACCTGAGCTACATCGGCGTCTGGATTTCGGATCGGTGATGGTAGCCGCGACGGACGGCGCGTCAAGGCCGCGTCGTGCTTCAGGCGGTCGCGGTGCACCCATTCCGCTGTCTGACCCAGCGAGTGCCGATTTCGGTCGCGGCGAAGGCCGGATCCACCCGAGCGATCGCCGCGGCGATGAGGCCCATGAACATCGGCTGGGGCTCCAGCGGGCGTCCGGTCAATTCGGGGTGGTACTGGGCTCCGATGAAGTACGGATGCGTCTCCAATGGAAGCTCGAGGACCTGCATGATCGGGAATTCAGGGTGCCGGCCGGTGAACCGGAGGCCGCCCGAATCGAGTTGATCGATGTATTCGGGCTCGACTTCGAACCGATGGCGGAAGCGCTCTCGAACCAGGGTTCGCTGCCCATGAAGGAAGCTCACGAGGGATTTGGGTTCGAGGATCACGTCCTGGGCGCCGAGTCGCATGGTGCCACCCATGATGCCTTCGAGCTTCTTCTGATCCGGGAGCTCGGAGATCATCGGATGCTTGCAGTTCGGATTGAATTCGGTGGAATCGGCGTCGGTCAGGCCGAGCGCATTGCGGGCGAATTCGATCACCGCGACCTGGAATCCGAGGCAGATGCCCAGAAACGGGACGCCCTGGGTCCGGGCGTATTCAACGCAACGGATCTTGCCTTCGACACCGCGGACGCCGAATCCTCCCGGAACGATGATCGCATCCATGTCGCCGAGCGTCGCGGCCGCATCGTCCGCCGTCGCGATTTCAGTGGTATCGATCCATTCGGTCTCGATTCGACAGTTGAGGTGGATTCCGGCGTGCTCGACCGCCTTGTCGATCGAGGCGTAGGCATCTCGAAGTGCCGCGTACTTTCCGGCGATTCCAAGCTTGATCGAACGGGAGCGGGGGGCCGACAGATTGGTCGAGAAGTCGGTCCACTTCACGCGAGCGGCATCCTCATGAACCGGATCCACTCGGTCGTGCAGGGAGAGCATCGAGAGGATCTCGCGATCGAGGCTGGCCTTCCGCATCTCCTCGGGGATCGAATAGACCGAATCCCGATCGTGCATCGAGAAGATGCGGCTCATCGGGACGTTGGAGAACATTCCGATCTTCTCCATGACCGTTTCAGTGACCGGATTCTTGGCCCGGCACGCGACGATGTTGGGCTGAATGCCCGCTTCCATGAGCCGCTTGATTCCGAGCTGGGCCGCCTTGGACTTCTGTTCGCCGAGGATCTGTGGTTCGAGGATGTAGGCGAGGGCGACGAAGCATGCTGATCCCGGCCCCTCCTCGAAGGCGAGTTCACGGAGGGCCTCGATGTAGAAGCCGTTCTCGTAGTCGCCGGCCGTGCCGCCGACTTCGACGAAGACGACGTCGGCCGGTCCGCCGTCCTTGCCGCCACGCATCGCAAGCTCCCGGAGCTTGTATTTCACGGCGCCGGTGACATGGGGAATCATCTGGACGTCGCGGCCGAGATACCCGCCACGGCGTTCCCGATCGAGCACCTCGGTGTAGACCTGTCCGGCGGTGACGTAGTTGCGCCGGGTGAGATTCTGATGAAGCATCCGCTCGTACGTGCCGAGGTCCATGTCGGTCTCGAGCCCGTCGTCGAGGACGAACACTTCACCATGCCGGTATGGGTTCAGGGTGCCGCTGTCGATGTTCAGATAGCCCTCCATCTTGATGGGGGCCACCGAGAGTCCCTTGTCCTGGAGGAGCTTTGCGAGAGAGCTTGAGAAGATTCCCTTGCCCAGCCCGCTCATCACGGTTCCGATGACCGCGACATATCGAGTTCGACCTCGGACGTACCCGGTCGGCTCCGGGCTGTACCACTCCGTGGACTCGCCGGATTTGCCGAAACTGGCAAGGAAGTCCGCCTCCACCGGGTCGGCTGAATCGCCGGAACCAGAGGGCTTGGAGCTCGAATTGGAGGAGCCGCCGCCCTTGTCGGAGGCGGCGGAATCGAAGTGGCGCGGCTTTTGGGGCATAGACGAGTGTACCGCGCGACGGGGCTCGGACTCAAGGGGCGTGGTCGGAGATCCGGGTTCGTGGATGAAGCGCCGTCAACCGCGGTGGCTCGCCTGCCAGCGAGCGACGAAGGCGGCGTATTGCTCAGGGGTGTCGATCCCGCCGCCGTCCGATTGATGGATCGCCACGGCGATTCGGCCGCCGTGTTCGAGGACTCGCAGCTGTTCGAGCCGTTCCGATCGTTCCAGAGGCGACTCGGGCCACCCGGCGAACTTCGGGAGAAACTCCCGCCGGTAGGCATAAAGCCCGACGTGTCGCAACGGGGTGATCCCAGCGTCGTCGCGATCGAAGGGGATCGGACTCCGGCTGAAGTAGATGGCGCGACCATCCAGGCCGGTCACCACTTTCACCTGATTCGGGTCGGTGGGATCGCCATCGGGCCCGAATGGGACGGCGATGGTGGCCATGTCGGCCTCGGAATCATCGCTCAGGGCCAGCACCACCGCATCGATGGCGGTGGGGTCCAGTTCCGGTTCGTCACCCTGGACGTTGACAAGGATCGCCTCGGCCGGCATTTCGCCGGAAAGCCGTTCGGCGACTTCGGCGAGGCGGCTGGTCCCGTTCGGATGGTCAAAGGACGTCTTGATCGCCTCGACCCCGGCCTCTTCGGCGACCCGGATGATCTCGGGATCCGGCGCGGTGACGATGACCCGGTCCACGCTCGAGGCGGCGCGAGCGCGATCAACGACGTGAAGGATCATGGGTCGCCCGGTTTCGGCGGCGAGGGCCTTCCCGGGGAATCTCGTCGAATCCAGCCGAGTGGGGATCACGGCGGTGACCGACGGCGGGACTGAGGAGGAAGCGCTCAGCCTTCGAGTTCCTTGATCAGAGTGTCGACTTCCTTGCGTTTCTTGCGGATGTCGCGGTAGCTGATGTCCTTGCGGACGATCGCCGAGCAGATCTCCGCGGCTTCCCGAGCGTCCTCGGCGGACTTCTCGTGTCGCGCGAGATCGATCAGGGAGAGCATGAGGTCGTAGCGGATCGTGAGCTCGCGGTCCTTCTCGGTTCCGTCGAGTTTTTCGATCGCTTCGCGGAATTCGCCGACGGCTTCCTGATGCCAGCCTTCCTGAGCGAAGCACTTCCCGAGCATGTGAGTGGCACGGGTCCGGTACTTGGCCTCGTCCTTGCACTGCTGGAACATCGCCATCGCGTCTTCGAAGTTGCCGCGGTCGTACTCGATGGCGCCGAGCTCGAACTTGATGCCACGGTCGGTCGGATACTTCGCGACTCGCTCGTTGAATTCCGCGGACCTGAGCTCGAGGAGTTCGGCTCGGAGGGTGGAGGCCTCTTCCGTGCCTGCTTCCGCCTCGTCGAGCTTGCGAATCCGCTTGTTCAGGCGATTCATCTTCACATCGCCGGCCGCCATCTTGAACCGATACTGCTTGGTCGCCTCGAAACCCTTGAGATACGTGGCGATCGCGGTCTCATCGTCTTCGGGGGTGTCCAGGCGGCGGAGCAACTGGGCATACTTGTTGACGGCTTCAGCGCTCTCGGGAGCCTCTTCGAACTCCTGCTTCGCCCGGTCGATCGCCCGTTCGGAGCCCGCACCACCGGAGAGTGATTCCTCGTCCTGAAGCGCGGCCTGCTTGTCGGCGTCCTTGATGTGGCGTCGGAAGTCTCCGGACTCTTCGGTCTGGCCTTGATTGAATCCGCCCTCGGAGATCGTCCGCTGCGCGGAGAGCTCGTTCAATTCGGAGATCAGACTTGAATCCGTGGGATCGATCTGGATCGCTCGTTCCGCCGCGGCGAACGCTTCCTTCCACGCGTCGACTTCGCCGAAGAGGTCCTTCCCCTGGGCGTAGAGTTGCTTGGTCTGCTTCTTGGCCTTGAGCATCATCGCGAACATTCGCGGCGCAAGCCACTGGCCGAACTCCTTCTCGTCGGCCTTGCCGATCGCGGCCATGAGCTTCATCGCCAGAGCCAGGTTGTTGATGTCCTTGGCCCACGCGAATTCGGCGACGGCCATCTTGTCGGCGGGATTCGGGCCGTCGATCGCCCGGATCTCCTTGCCCGATGCCGGCTTGCCGTTCGAGTTGAAGTAGCGGACCGCGGTCTCGTACAACGCGATGTGCGATTCCATGTTGTCGGGCTCGAAACGAAGTCCCCGGGCATACATGTCGATGGCGTAGGAGTAGTTGCCGGTCTGGGCCACGGTCCGAGCGTGTTCGAAGAACTTCGCAGCCTTGTCGGGCTGAGGTCTCCATCCGCCATCGGTGATTCCGCTCGGAACCTCCTCGGTGCTCTTTTTCTTGCCGAACAACGCCACTCTGGGCTCCTTCGCGATCTTGCGGCTGGTCGTGCCACATGGTGGAATCGAGGACGATCTCCTCGCTCGAACGTCTCAAGGTACCCGCCATCGGCCGAGGAGGTCAATGCACCGCCGAGTCGATCTTGGTTCGTCCGGAGGGGTTTCTTGTTCTTCGGATCGATCCGGGGACCCGATGCAGATGGATCCTGAGATCCCGGATTCATCGCGGTTCATTACCATTCCGGACAGTGAACAGCATTCCCGAACAACCAGAGAAGATCGTTCTGTATCCGGACCCCGTTCTCGCCCGCCCCGCCGAGCCGGTCGAGGTCTTCGATGAGGGGCTCCAGGCCCTCGTCGAGCGGATGATCGAGCTGATGCGGGATGCTCAGGGAGCGGGCCTCGCAGCGCCGCAGGTGGGCGTCTCGCGGCGTCTCTTCATCGTCGAGGACGACTCCGAGGCGGAAGGCCCTCCCATCCCGTCGGTCTTCATCAATCCGGAGTTGGAACTCGGTGGAGACCTGGTTCCATTCGAGGAGGGATGTCTGAGCATTCCGGACGTCCGCATCACCGTCCGTCGACCGGAGGCGGTCCGGATCAAGGCCTTCGATCTTCAGGGCCAAGCCTTCGAGTTGGAGGATGCGGGCTTCCTGGCTCGCGTCTGGCAGCATGAGTTCGACCACCTCGAGGGGGTCCTGATCACCGATCGAATGAACCCGCGCGACCGTCTGGCGAATCGGAAGACGCTCAAGGAAATGCGTCTGGACTTCGAAGAGGATTCCGAGCGATGAGTGCGACCGCCCGGCTGCGAGTGGCGTTTCTCGGTTCCGGCGCGTTCGGACTTCCCACCCTCGAAGCGATCGCCGAGGTTCACGATGTGGTGTTGGTCATCTCCCAGCCGGATCGTCCGGCCGGGCGAGGAAGGCAATCGACGGGCACGCCGATCTCGGCTCGCGTGCTCGAAGACCACGAGCGATCTGAAGGGCGCTTCGCGCGCACCGAACTCCTTCGGACCGACGACGTGAATGCGCCCGAGGTGCTGGCTCGCCTCGCCGAGCTCCAGACCGAGGCGATGGTGGTGATCGCATTCGGCCAGAAACTGGGTGCCGCGCTGCTCGACGATCGGTTCGCGGTCAATCTCCATGCGTCATTGCTTCCGCGATGGCGCGGCGCAGCGCCGATCAATCGGGCGATGATGGCCGGAGACCGCGAGACCGGGGTGAGCGTGATATCCCTGGCTGATCGCATGGATGCGGGTGCGGTGCATGCCACGCGATCGACGGTGATCGACCCGGCGGAGACCGCCGGCGAACTCCACGATCGGCTTGCCCGGCTGGGAATCGATCCCGTGCTGGAAGTGCTCGACCGGTGGCGGGCCGGCGAAATCGAGGCCGTGGCGCAGGACGAGTCGGCTGCGACGCCGGCGGCGAAACTCTCGAAGGCCGAGGCGACCGTCGATTTTTCGGAATCATCCTCGCTGGTTCGAGGACGGATTCACGGCCTGATCCCCTGGCCTGGTTGCCAGGTCGAGGCGGTGTCACCGGATGGTGAGTCGCGGCTCCTCCGCATCCATCGCGTGCAAGAGGTCTCAGAGCGAATGGATGGTCCTCCGGGAACGATCGGTGATGCGGGGCTGGTTGGATGCGGATCCGGTTCGATCAGACTGCTCGAGGTGCAGATTCCGGGAGGTCGGGCGATGGCGTGGGAGGATCTCCAGCGTGGCCGCCCGTTCCCCGCTGGGACGATCCTGCGGCCGCGATCGGCGGGAACACCGACATGAAGCCGACCCGCGGATCCCGAAGCATCGTGGCGGAATTCGCCTCCAACCTCTGGGATCTCCTTCAGGGTTCGCTGGAGTCGCCACCTCGGGGACCGTCGGGATCGTCGAAGATCAGGTCGAAGGCGGGATCGGCGCGGAAGCCTCGGAGATCTCGGGGATCCATCCCTCCGGCGGCACCGACTCCGCCCGCGCGGGGCCGGGGATCGCGGCAACAAGACCGGTATGACCAACTGGTGAAGTCGATGAAGGCCGAGTTCGGGTTGCGGGTGGTTCGATGGCGATCCAGTACCAGTGGCTGTGCGTGGCAGGTGTTCTACAAGGACGGCTCCGTCGCCCGGCTGATCGAATCGCCGTACCCTCGTGGCCCGATGAGTTGCGCCGTGTTCCTGCACGAGGTCGGGCACCATGCCATCGGATTCAAGACCTACCGCCCGCGATGCCGGGAGGAGTACCACGCCTGGCGTTGGTCCTTCGAGAAGATGCTCGAACTGGACTTCAACCTCACTGAGGCGGTCCGGCGGCGTCGGGATGAGGCCTTGCACTATGCCGTGGCGAAAGCGGCTCGGCGAGGTCTGAAACGGCTTCCCGTGGAGTTGGTGCCATTCGTGGAACCACGTTCCCGCGATCTGGAGCCCTTGCCCGCCTTGCTCGAGCCGCCCTGCAACCCGGTGCTTGCCGCCACGATGAAGGCGGACCATGCATCATCGGGGAGCGGTGGGGGATCACCGGAGGACGGGCTCG
>NHBO02000053.1 GCA_002167845.2 Phycisphaera sp. TMED9
CCGCCGATCTCGACGGCGACGGCCTGGTCGGCGGCAGCGATCTGGGGCTGTTGTTCGTGGACTGGGGACGCTGCGGCGACTGCCCCGCCGACCTCGACGGCGACGGCCTTGTGGGCGGAAACGATCTCGGCCTGCTCTTCGTCGAGTGGGGCGACTGCCCCTGAGCGGAGCGAGCGGTTCATCCGATCACGGGGATGCCGTCTTCCACGCCGAAGGATCCGCGCCGAGCTTTCGGCCCTCGTCCGAAAGCGCCTGCATCGTCTTCGCATCGAACATGTTCATCGGGTCCGGGCTCGCGAGTTCCTTCTCGACCGAGATCCAGCGGACTTCAACGTCGCCGTCGCCGCGGAGCCGGGTCAGTTCGGCGAGGGCGAACAGATGTCGAAGGGCGGTGATCTCGGCGGAGGTGTAGAGCAACTGGAAGGCGCGGTCCGCGACCGCGGGCCAGGTCGGCTGCGAGATCGCCGGGGGAATTCGAAGATTGCCGTTGAGGATGACCCAGTACCGGGTCCTGGGAATCGGGTCGTCGGGATACGTCTGCTTCCAGAGACCGCCGAAGGTGTCTTTTGCCGCCGACGCTCGGCCGCCCGCATAGAAATTACCGACCGCCCCGCCGTCGACGTAGAGGGTCCCGTCGATCTCCCGCGGTGGAAAGACCGCGGGGATGGCGCACGACGCGAGGATGATCTCCTGCAGGCGTTCCGCATCGCCCGCCTGGATCGACTTCCGGGCGGCGTCAACGAAGTCGAAGACGCCGGGGATCTGCTCGTCGATGTTGCTGGCCTGGATCAGGAGGAGTCGGCCGTCGGTCGTGGCGGCGTCGATCCGCTTCGCGAAGTCGACGTCGACGATCGCTTCGAGATCCCGTTTGATGCCGGAGACCTTCATGAGGCTCATGTTCTCGGGATAGAAGGAGATCGGTTCCCGCGAGGTCACCCAGTCGGGCTTGGGATTTCGGAAGAAGTCATCGACCTTCTTTCTCGCCTCGTCGGTGCCGAGGTAGGCGAAGGGGGCGATGAAGGATCCGGTGCTGACCCCGGTCACGCCATCGAAGGTCGGCAGGGCGGCGGGGCCCGCCGGCACGGTCGCCCAGCCGATCAGGAAGCCCGCGCCGAAGGCGCCGTTGGCGCCGCCGCCGGAGAGGACCAGGAAGTCCATGGTCGCGTCGGGGTCCTGCTGCTGCCGGGCGTGCATCCGCGCCACGAAGTCCCTGGTNTGGGTGGTCTTCCCGGCGGCTCGCGCGCGGATGGTGTNCTGCTGCCGCTTGGCGAGTTCGGCGATCGGGACCGGGGTCCGCGGGGGGGCGATGCNGCTCCCCTGNATGACCGGAGCGANCAGGTAGGCGACGGTGAGCAGGCCTGCGAAGCACAGGAATCCGAGCAGAAANGAGANGATNGCGAGTCGTCGCCGGTGTGGGCGCGTGCCTGATGTTCGGTTGGAGTCTTTGGGGGTCATGTTGATTGGGTTGTCGTCGGTCGGGTCTTGTGGTGCGCGAGTGGTTCCGGTCCGTCGGGATGGTCCGTCTAGTTCGTCCGGAGCATCGTTCGGGCCGCCTCGACCCCGATGCGGGCGGTCTGGTCATCGATGTCCGCAGAGGGGTCAAGCTCCACGATGTCCATCGCGACGCAGCCTCCGTGGTCGGCAAAGCGCTCGAGGACCCGCATCACCTGTTCGACTCGGAGCCCGCCGGGGACCGAGAGGTTGACCCCGGGCGCTTCTCTCGGATCGATGACGTCGAGATCGAAGGACAGGGCGAAGGGCGCCCCGTCGGGCGCCACGCGATCAAGAATCCGATCGGCGATGTCCTCTGGCTTCTCGGTCCGGAATCGTTNATCGCCGAAGAGATGCGGACCCGACTCGTTGAATCGGAGTGCCTCCCCGTGGTCGAGATCGCGGCAGCCGACGAAGGCGCTGCGGGTGGGATCGAAGAAACCGTCCGGGCCGATCACGTCATCGAACGGAGGAACGCCGAAACCGAGCAGGGCGGCCGCCGGCATGCCATGAGGGTTTCCGCTCGGCGAAGTCTCCGGCGTGTTGAGATCACCGTGCGCGTCGAACCAGATCAGGCCGGGAACCGATCGTCCGGCCTTGTGGAAGGCCCGAGCGACGCCCGCCATCGAGCCGGCCGCCAGTCCATGGTCGCCGCCCACGACCACCGGAAGATGACCTTCGGTAACGATCGCTTCGACTTTGTCACGGAGCGTCGAGCAGGCCGCTCGAATCAACGGCCACTCCGGCCGCCTGCTCTCCGGATCAGGTCCACGGACGATCTTGAGAGACGCGTCGAGCGATTCGACATCGATGTCACCAAGATCAACACAGGTCGATCCGAGCGCCCCGAACAATCCTGCCTTCCGGATGGCGACGGGGCCTCCGGAGGCTCCCGGGCCCGCGCCACCGATGTCCATCGGGACCCCCAGCACTCGGACATGGCGTCCTTGCGTCAGGGAAGGGGGTTGAGTCGAGGAGGGGTTCATGAGTCTGAATTCTCGCCGAATTCGACCGGCAGCGTGATCTTCGGCCACGGATTGTCGACGATTGGATCCTGAATCGAGGTTGGATCTACACTCGACGTATGAACATTCACCAGATTCGAACCCTGGCCCGCATTCTCGTCGTCCTCCCGGTGGGGATCGCGATCTCCGCCGTCGCGTCGGCCCATCCGCCATCGCTCTTCCCCTCGCAATATGAGGATTGGGAGCTTCACGATGATCCGTGGCTCGAGGCGCCGAACTGGGAGGACGAAACGGACCCCTTCCGGCAGATCGACGATCTTCTTCCGACTCCCAACGAGGTCCGACTGGCATCCGGGGCACCCGGTCCCGACTACTGGCAGCAGAAGGTCGACTACGACATCGCGGTCCGGCTGGATACCGAGAAGCACCGGCTCGAAGGTGAGCAGACGGTCACATATTTCAACCAGAGTCCTCACGATCTCACGTATCTCTGGGTGCAACTCGACCAGAATCGGTTCCGGAAGGACTCGATCGGTCGTCGTGGAGACACGGCGCCGGATCTCCGTCGCGATCAATCCACTCGTTGGATGCGGCAGCAGTTGGAACGGAAGGATTTCGACGGGGGGGTGAACATCACGAAGGTGGCGCTCTCCGACGGAACGCCGCTCGACCATGTCATCAACGGAACCATGATGCGGATCGATCTTCCGGCGGTACTGGAGGCGGGTGCTTCGATTCAATTCGAGATCGACTGGAACAGCGCCATCGTCCCGAGTACCACGATGCGGGCTCGCTCCGGATACGAGTGGTTTGATGAAGATGACAACGCGATCTACGAGATCGCGCAGTGGTTTCCCCGCATGGCGCCGTACACCGACGGCGATGGATGGCAGAACAAGCAGTTTCAGGGGGAGAGTGAATTCGCGCTGGAATTCGGGGACTACGATCTCGCGATCACCGTTCCGGAGACCTTCGTCGTCGCGGCGAGTGGTGAGTTGCTCAATCAGGACGAGGTTCTGACCGACGTTCAACGGGCCCGCCTCGAAGAGGCCCGCACCGCGGATCGGCCGATGTTCGTCATCACGCCCGAGGAGGCGCAGGCGAATGAGGATCGGGATCACGAAGTCCAGTCGGCGGGCGACCGCGGCGAACGGACCTGGCGATTTCACGCCGGTCGGGTTCGCGACGTCGCCTGGGCGGCGAGTCCGAAGTTCGCCTGGGATGCGTGGGGTGTCGAGGTACCCGATACCGATGGCGAGATCAGCATGGCGATGAGTTTCTTTCCGAATGAAGGCGAGCCGCTCTGGAGTCGATATTCGACGCAGGCGGTCGCCCAGACCATCGAGGTGTATTCGAAACACACGGTGCCGTATCCCTATCCCGTTGCGATCAGTGTCAACGGGCCGGTCGGAGGCATGGAGTATCCGATGATCTGCTTCAACGGCCCTCGTCCGGAGAAGGACGGGACGTATTCGGAACGCACCAAGTGGGGCTTGATCGGAGTGATCATCCACGAGGTCGGGCACAACTGGTTCCCGATGATCATCAACAGCGACGAACGACAGTGGACCTGGATGGATGAGGGCATGAACACCTTCGTTCAGTTCCTCGCCACCGAGGAATGGGAGCCCGACCATTCGGGTCGCCGCGGCGAGGCCCAGGACATCGTCTCGTACATGATCAGTGAACGGCAACGGCCGATCATGTCCCACGGCGAGTCGATCATCCAGAAGGGCAACAACGCCTACGCCAAGCCGTCGGTCGCATTGAACGTCCTCCGGGAGACGGTCATGGGGCGGGAGCTCTTCGACCATGCGTTCAAGGAGTACTGCCGTCGATGGGCGTTCCGTGCGCCTGAACCGGGTGACTTCTTCCGCACCATGGACGACGCGAGCGGAGTCGACCTTGATTGGTTCTGGCGAGGTTGGTTCTATTCGACGGGGCATGTCGACGTCGAAGTCGAACGGATCTTCGATTACACCGTCGAGCCTCGCGATCCATCGGTTCGAAAGCCCTTGCTCCAAGCGGAGCGTGATGCCGAACTCCCGAGTCGAAGCACGTCGCGAAACGCCGATCTGCCTCGCCGATCCGAGCGTTATCCGGAGCTTCTGGACTTTTACAGTCGCTTCGACGAACTCGAGGTCACCGAGGGTGACCGTCGATCGTTCGAGCGATTCATGAAGCAGTTGGAGGATGATGACCGCGAGATCTTCGAAGCGGTGGCGTCAGAGCCGCTCCACTTCTCGATCGTGCGGTTCCGGAACCACGGCGGCCTCGTGATGCCGCTCCCGCTCGAGATCACGTTCGCCGATGGTACGAGGGAGGAAGTGATGCTTCCGGTGGAGATCTGGAAGCAGGACCCATCGTTGGCGACGAAGATGTTCACCGGCCCGCAGCCGATCGTTCGCGTCCGGCTCGATCCCTACCGAGAACTGGCGGACGCCGATCGAACCAACAACATCTACCCGCCCGAGGTCATCGCGGGTCGCTTCGGACTCGTCACGCGCGGGAGTCGCGGCAATCCGATGCAGGCGGACGAGAGCCAGAAAGGACGGAGGTCGATCGAGGAGATCGCTCGTCAGATCGCGGTCCGCCTGGTTCCGATCTGGGACGGACTGGAGCCTGATGATCGGGTCAGCCCCTTGCTTGCATCTGGAAGTCTGCTGGAAAGCCTCGACCCGAATCTGCTGGTCGATCCGTGGGGACATCCATTGACCTTGGAGTTCTCCGCCGTCGAGGAAAGTGATCAGGGCCTCGACGCAGTTCTCGCCACGATTGGTTCCAGTGGTCAGGATGAAGAAGCGGGAACCGGCGATGATGTCGCACTGTGTATTCTCGTCGATGGACGAATCATCGACGCCGCCTTGATCGAAACTCGGGAGAATTGAAGCGATGATGAAGCGATGGACTTGGCCGTGCACGTCCCTTCTCTGGTTGTTCGTGGTGTCCGGGCAACTCTCCGCCTTCGCGGAATCGAGCCCCGAAACGGAACTCCCTCCCGTCGGAACCGTGGTGCCGGACGTCATCTGCGGACGGGTGGATGCACTCGCGCTCACTTATGACCTGCTCGTGCCCGTGGCGAAACCGAACGGTGCGACCGTGATCTTCGTGGTGAGCGGAGGATGGAATTCGGTCTGGTTCCCGCCTCGAATGGCGATGGTTCCGCAGTGGAGAGGGATGTCGCTGCTGCACGATCTGCTCACCGACGGGTATCACATCGCGATCGTTCGGCACGGCAGCGCTCCGCGATACAAAGTTCCGGATGCAGCTGAACACGTGCGGAAGGCGTTGTGGCATATTCGTGAGACGGCGCCGGAACGGGGGCTCGATCCGGAACGGATCGGCGCCTTCGGATTCAGTGCCGGCGGGCACCTCTCCTTGTATCTCGCGATGCTCGGAGGCGAGGAAGCGACCCCGGAACTCCGCGCCTCCCGGCAGGATTCGGATGAGACGAATGAGATCGCGGCACCGGTCGCCGCAGTGGTGGTCTGGTATCCGCCGGTGGACATGGTTCGGATCGTGGGTCCCAGCGACGCCTTCCCGGCCCTTGATTTCGACCCGGAGCTCGCCGACGAGGTCTCCCCGCTCCGGCATGTCGATGCAGGCGATGCGCCGGTGTTGATTCAGCACGGAACGACTGATCAGCTGGTTCCACTTCTTGGAAGCAGAATGATGCTCAATGCACTGGAGAAGGCCGGCGTCCCCGCCGAACTCGAAATCTACGAGGACGCGGGCCACGGATTCGACGGAGAGGATGCGGCGCGTTCCTCGGATCTGGCCAGGCGTTGGTTCGATCGCTGGTTGCTTCCTTCGTCCGCCCCGGAAACAAGAGACTGACGATTCGCTGAAATGGACTTGAGCCGGATGATGGAACATGTCGCCCGGATCGATTAACCTTCGGCGGTGGACGCCTGTTCATGCGGCGAGCCGTGACGTCGTTTCTTCGTCATTCGATCGAAAGGAAGTCGATGTCTGAAATCGCCCCCCGAGTGTCCCCGGACCGGAACCCGATTCTTCGTTCCTTGAACCTGGTGCTCGTGACCATCTGTGTGATGTCGCTCGTCGCCGTGACCATCATGTTGATCGTCATGATCTGGAGCGAAGAAAGCACGGAATTCGTCGGCCGCATGATTGCGACGATCGGACTCACGCTCACCGGGAGTCTGCTCGGACTGCTGGTGAATGCGATCGTCGGTCGATCGTTCGACGTCTTCCTCGCCAGACTCTGCTGGATCGCCTCCTGGTTGTGCATCATCGGAGGATCGGTGATCGGCGGGATCGCCATCTGGCTGCACGTGGATCATGACGAGATCCTCATTCGCACGGTCGGCACGGTCGTGGTTCTCTTCATCGCCAGCATGATCGGTATCGCACTTGCCGCAACCCTTGCCAGCACCGCACGTCGCGAGGGAGAGTGATGCGAGAGCCAGTCTCAAGACCACCGCCGTCTGTAGGCCATGAACCAGAGTCGTCGGCTCACGTTCAGATGTCATCACCACCGACTTCGGCGGATGAGATTCGAACACCAGCAGCCGGGAAACCGACGGCGATGGATCATGTCATTCCGATGAAGAACATCCCGGCGCTGCTCGGTTATTACTTCGGGGTGTTCAGCCTCCTTCCAGTGCTTGGGATTCCGCTGGGCATCGCCGCGATCACCTGCGGGGTTTTTGGTCTCCGGGCGGCTGGTCCCACCGGTGTCGGTGGGGGGCACGCGATCACGGCACTGGTTCTCGGAACGATCTTCGGTGGCGGCCAGTGCCTGATCGCTGTGCTGATCATGCTCAACTGATCGACACCAAGAAAAACGGAAATGCAGGAACCTGAGCTGCGGAGGCGTCGTATCGGGTGATTGACGGGGGGTAGGACTCCCGAAGAAGGCCGGACGTTTTTCCAGGGGCAATGGAGACGTCTTCCCGGAAGATCCGCGAAGAGAAGAATGGGTGAATTCCACGAGCCATCTCGATTGATTCGAGGGCGTGGTACATCACCGCTCATCTCTCAGGCGAGCTGAAGGCACGCCTCCGCGATCTCTTCCCCAGACCAAGAAAACTCTCTCCGATCGAGGTACCGGTGGCGGTTTTCCGCGGGTCTTTCGAGCGAGCCCGGTTCTCCAGAGGTTTCCGGCCCCTCCGCTCGCATCGTGCAGCCTCGATCGTCGGTGGCGCCTGGTCCGCGGCAGGATCGGGCGTCATCTTTTTTTGGACTGAGGTTCGTCGAGGAGAGCCTCTCGGGATTCCAGGCGAGGTTCGAGGCCCGGGGAATCAAGGCCGACGCCGCGATTCTTCGAACTTGCGCGATGTTCGCGGCGTTACGGATGAAGAAGAACTCGCGTCCGGAACGACTCCTGACGATCCGGACCCGAGGGATTGAATTCAGTCCCGGGGGACCACCGGTGAAGACCTCCGGTCATCACGCAGGCCTTCGTGTCTCCTCCCACGGTGGTCGCTCGGGACTGTCTCTTCGGTCGCTTCAGCGACCGGAGACATCGACCATCAGCATCGATACCTGGCCATCCCGTTCGAAGATGCCGCGTGCGGTGGAGGCATCGATGGTGTGACCCTCGACGACGCTCGTGTTTCCATCCCGATCGGTCACATGAATGCGGCGGGGGCCGTCGCCTCGTCGATACACGACCGGAACTCCACACATCTGGAACCCGATCCCGGCGGAAGGAACCGGGATGCTGCGGGACGGCGCTCGGTCTCCAGCGGGGATCGACCACTCTTTCTCATCATCTCGCCATTCGTCCTCGAGGATCAGACTCGGGGTGAAACGGATCTCGCCGGATTCGAATCGGAGGCCGAGTTCCATTCGCCGCGTGATGAGTTCTTCCTTGACCTGCCCGGTCATTCCCGGTTGCTGGGCCCCTCGATCCCCGGGGGTGTGCGAGTAGGCATCGATCGGAAGAGCGCCGAAGGCGGCTGCGGAGCGACGGAATCCCAGGCCGTCCCGGATCCGGTGATACGAATGGCGAAGGCGATCAAGCAATGCCGTCGCTTCATCGGCGTCTTCGGCATGCTGCACGCACTCACCCGTGGCGACCAGAAGCTTGGAGACCATGTGCCAGTAGGTGCAACCGATTCCCTCGTAGCCGTACATGCCGCCCGAGCGACCGGTGAAACGATGATGGTCGAAGATTCGCTCGTAGAGTTCGATGGTCTCGTTTCGGTGGGCTTCGCTCGGCCCGGCGATCATGGGATCGGCTTCGAGGGCATCGAGCACGGCGGCGACGTCACGCTTGTTCCGCAGGGGGGTCGCGAAGCGCACCACGCCGGCACCGTCGGTCTCGATGAGTCGGGTGTCTCCGGTTCGAGCGAGGCCGGAAAGAAGAGGATTGTCCTGGAGATCCTCGGGGTCCACGACGCCCTTCTCACAGATCGCGGGGATGTCGCGGATCGGATAGAGCAGGAAGGTGTCGTGGTCGTTCCGATGGAGTGCCGACTGAAAGAGCCTTTCGAGCAGTTCCGCGGACTCGCTCGAGTCAAGCGTTCCCGAAGAGAGCACGGCGACCTGGCCTTCGAGCATCTCGGGCAGGTGGTGGACGGTCGCGGTTTCGTCTTCGAATGAGACGAGGTTGTACCCGTGGTAGAGACCGTCTTCCCGCCGATTCCTCCGGATCGCGTGATCCAGCCAGTCGATGGCGATGTCGCAGAGTGAGACGACGTCGGATCCCTTGCACGTATCGATGGATGAAGTCGACGAGAGCCGATGACGATAGGTTTCAAACGCCTTTCCGAGCTCGTCGAGAATGCCGCGGCGTCGCCGATCGCTGATCGAGGAATCGTCGAGCGCCGTTCGATGGCGATCGAGGATGCCGGTCAGTTCATGCATCCAGTCGGCGACTCGGTCGGTGATCTGAAGTTCTCCGGCGTGCCCCGAGAAGATGGACTTCAGGACGACGAGGTGCCGTCGGAGATATGAGGCCGTCACCATGGAGAGCCCGTAGCCCGCGAGGGCGTTGTTCGCGTCATTCCATTCGGGACGCTGCGTGTTCATCCAGATGCCACCGTCGGGAACGAACGCCGAAAGTTTCGAAAGGACCGGGATCACGAGTTTTTCCGCGAGGGAGACGTGAACGACGTGTCCCTCCGCATCATGAACGAGTCGCCCGTCGGCTCCGATTCGGTCGGCCCGGTCGAGCGATTTCTTGTGGGCGCGATCGTCGAACGAGATGGTGTTTCTCGGATCGGCGATCAGATCCGAATGGTCCGCCAGTCGATAGGGCACGTCGGCAAGGGAGAAGATACGGCGGTCGAGCCAGGCATCGAGACGCCCGGGCTGGATCTGGAGAGAGAGTTCGAGAAGTCTGGTGAGGTACCCGATCTGATGATCACCCCAATAGCCGATGTTGCTCCACGGGTTGTCCGGCTCGGGGGCCTCCCAGTCGATTCCTTCACGCGTGATTCGATAGGGATTGAACCCGTCCGGAGTCGAGGCGTTGAGAAACTTGGCGATGACGTGGTCGATCCAACCCGGATTCGAGAACGCGAGCGCCTCCCAGTTCTGGAAGATGTCCCGCCAATTCCCTTCGTAGGTGAGTCTTCGTTCGCCGTCACTCTTCTTGACTCGGATGTTGAAGGCGTTCCAGGGTCGGCTTGGATCACCGTGACGGCGTCCGAACCAGACCGGCAGGTACTCCCAGGCGATGCGTTCCAGATTCGGATCGCCGAAGGATGCGGCTTCTTCGACCAGCGTGGCACGATCGATCCATGCCGTGTCATCACGGGACTCGAGCCACGATCGATGCAGGAGGGATGTGTCCGAATTGCGCTGGCGACAGAAATCGACCCAGTCTCGCCACGGCAGATCGACGCCGTCGACGAACACCCCGCCACGCATGTCGTTGAAGAGCGTGTTGGTCCGATGGTGGGCGTCGAGGATCGGATCGCCGCTGCATTGCATGCCGTCGGTATCGACCAGGATGGCATCGATCGCGCGGGTCGTCTCGTCGATCTCGTCGGCCAACGCGGCGGCGAGATCCGATTCCGAATCCAGGCGACGATGCAGATCGGCCACCTGTGCCTGGCTTCGACTCACGTCGCTGACGATTGACCACGTCACGGCCTCATCGGGCCCCAGGGTGAGTGGTGAGTGGAGCAGATACGCCGCGGAATGCCCCTTCAGAATCGAAGTGGGCGTGAAGAGTCCTTCTCGAGCGAACGACTCGATGGTCCGAGAGGACATGGAGACGGTGGCGTGTGGAAGACCAGTCGACCATACCGTCGTGGCTTCGAGCGACTCGGCGGGTTCGGCTCGATCGCTCAAGGCCGATTCCATGGTGATCGCCGCGAGTCTCGTGTCGAGTGTCTGTTCGGCTCGGGTGTAGGCGTTGATCAGGCAACTCATGGTCTGCAAGGCGCCAAGATCGGCACCGCCCGCCACGAGGTCCCGGAGTCCGTCGACCACTTCGAGTTCGATCGTCGCCGGGCCGGAGCCATCGCGTTCGAGGGTGACGGTGCGTACGAATCCCGATCGCTCGCTGAACGCCCACCACGCTCGGATGCGAAGCCCCATGACCGGGTTGGTCTCCTCGAAGACGATTCGATCACCGGACACCGATCGGGCGAGATCCCGCGTGATGCCGTGCGTCGGTCGAGCGGAGAACGGCTCCCAGAGCTGATCTCCGATACGGATGCCGGTCCAGGGTCCGGAGAACGCCTGCGCCTGATGAATCAGATCATCCGTTCGATATGGAAAGAGGCAGTTCCCGTTGTTCACCCGCCCGGCGGTCAATCCGCCGTTGGAAGAGACGTAGAGCCAGTGATCGGAGGGGCTCACGACCGTGACGAGAAAAGGTGGCATGCGATCGATGTCGGGGACGCGATAGCACGCAACCCCGTCGATTTCGCAGAGTCCTTCGGTACGCATGGTTCCGGTGTTCATCGAGTGTTCCGGGAAATGGAGAGGGCTGCGGAGTGTATCAGCGGCGGAAAACCACTCTTTCCGCTTCTCCGGAGATCGATGTCGAGATTCCCTGATACGGGCATCGGTCCGGGTTCAGTCCGGGATCGGGACGCTCGCGCCGTCCGCGGAGGCGGAACTCATGATCGCATCGATCACCTTCTGCGTCGCGTGGGACATGTCGCTCCAGCCCGGTTGCAGGGGGGTCGCGCCCCGGGCGATCTCGGAGAAGTTCCGAATCATCTCGACTTCCTGAATGCAATCCCTGGTGACGATTCGCTCCGTCCGTCGTTCGTGCACGAGGTCCTTCTCGGTGAGTCTCGATTCCGTCTCGAGCTGAAGGCAGGCTTCCGTCGGGCTGCCGATGACGAAATCGTCCATCCGCATCGTCCCGGCCGATCCGCAGATTTCGACCCACTGGCGGAGAGGATGAACGAACGAGCAGTGAAGGAATGCATGCCGGCCGCCGTCCGTGCCGGGAAAGTCCAGTTCCGCGGTGGTGTGGATCGGGATGCCGTGGTGGAGACGATGGTGCGTGGCGCGGACCTGGCTCGGGAGAACCAGCATCAGTTCAAGCATGATTCTGACCGAGTACCAGCCGAGATCGCCGACGGCGCCGAGCGGCTCCATCGAAGCGTCGCCGCGGATGTTCTCTTCAAAGAAGGAATCGTCGCCACGGAAGCTGAATCCACTCGTGATCAGATTCGGCGCTTCGCCGATGTCCACCAGCCTCGATTTCAGGGTCTGCATCCGCGCATGGTGCATGAACATCACGCCATCCATGAACTGCACGTCGGCATCCCGGCATGATTCGATCATCGCCTCGGCGTCGGATGCATTCGGTGCGACCGGCTTTTCGCAGAGGACGTGTTTCCCGGCTGCGGCCGCTCGAATGGTCCATTCTCGATGCAGCGTGGTGGGGAGCGGGATGTAGACCGCATCGACGTCGGGGTCCTCCAGAAGCGCCTCGTAACTTCCGTAGGAACGCTCGACCTGGTGTTCCGCCGCGAACGCGGAGGCTTTTTCGAGGGTTCGGCTCGCGATCGCGAGCGGCTGGGCATTCTCCGCCAGATGCATGGCGCGGACGTTCTTTCTGGCGATCGACGCGGCGCCCAGCACTCCCCAACGGCAGGTTTTTCGGCTCTGGTTCATACTCGAAGATCCGCGCAGGTTGAATTCGACGGGCGGGAGGTCGTGGGATCACTCCGTCGTGATCACTCGCATTCTCGTGACGTCGGTGGCTCCCGGTCGGTCGGGCTCTCGGGGGACGGGTGCCTGGATCAGTCGTGCATCCAGATGCAGGGGATTCCGCATGATGATTCGGATCTCGCCGCGTCCGTTGGACTCCAGAAGCGCCGCCATGCGAGGGGTGACCGGTTCTTCCCGGCCCTCGGCGACCCGGCGCGTGTACTCGACGGAGAGTACCGCGGTCTCGGCGATCCCCGTCGCTTCCATGGCCGCTTCGTCCACGCCCTTCAACTTCCAGGTCATGACCGTCTCGACCGGTGTTCCTTGCTCGAGATTCGTCCAGCGGCTCGTCCAGGTGGCGCCGACTCCAACCGGTTGATTCGGAATCAGAGGCTCTGCAAGCCGAAGAATCGAAGTGAGCCGTTCGGTCTCGTACATGTTGCGACGACTGGCGGTTTCGAGCCGGATCTGGATGCTGGTCGGTACCAGGCCAGGTCCCGAGAACTGCTGGGAGATCGCGGCGCCGGCGCAACGGGAGATCGCATCATCTTGAACTCGGGCGAAGGCTCTGGCCCGTTCCAACGCGGAGCTGCTTGGTGCGGTGGCGGACTTGATTCCCGATCCCGTGGCATCAGTGGGGTCGGGCTTCGTCGGCTCGGTCTCCGGCTCGGACTTCACCGGAGCCGGCTGATCGGCATCTTCGACGCGGGCTTCCGGAATTCCGGGGCGATCGATGAGATAGAGCCGGGCTGCGCCGTCCAGGACGCGCCATTGAGCCAGCATCTTCGAGGAGTCCCCGGTCGGCCTCATTCGTCCCTGCAAAGTCCAGAATCGTTCGAGGGGAGGGCGGGGAGTGTTCGCCAACGCGGCTTCGGCGTCCTCCTTGAGCGCGAGTCCGTTCTCCAGCAAGGTGGGAACGGTGAGCGTCGTCACCTGAATCTTGCTTGCGGCGTCCTGGGTGTCGAGCCACCTCAGCAGGATGGGTCGTCCTTCGCCTGGAGTCGTGACGTCGATGTCGGGGACCAGATCTCGTTCCACCTTGTCCGCCTGAGCCGAGGCCGGGGATGCGAGGTGGCCGATGGCGAGCATGCCGAGCAAGATTCGATGAACGACCGGGCGGAGAAACAGCGAATGTCTGATGGAGTTCATGAGGAGAGAATGATCGAATTCGACGCCGGAGACAAGCCGAAGAGGGGAATTCGGCGTTCTCGGAGAACTCTCGGCGGTTCGATGTCCCGGTACCCGAATTCAGAACGGGGGCGCTGAACGGAAAGACATCGGTGATGCGTCCCCGGGATGCGTGAAGTCGAGTCTTGATGCGTGAAGGCAGAGGCGGGTCACGGAGGAGCGGAGCGGATCGGGGGCGTAGAGGTCGTCCCCCAGGATCGGATGTCCGATCGACTTCAGGTGCAGCCTGAGTTGATGGCTTCGTCCGGTCAGTGGCGTGAGCTCGATCCGGGCGATCGGCATTCGCGGGTCGGCGGCCGCCGCGGCGAGTGCATCGTCCAGATCGCCGATCTCTCCGCGGCTCGTCACCATCCAGCGAGTGAGGCTCGCTTTCCCATGTTCGAAGTCGACCATCTGCCGTGGTGCATCATCGAGGTCTTTTCGGATCGGAAGATCGATTTCGCCCGTATCTTCATCCGGGTGACCGCCGACCAGCGCGTGATAGGTCTTTTCCGTTTCCCGGTCCTGAAACTGACGGCTCAACTCTCGGTGTGACTCCCGATCACGACCCATGACGATCACTCCGCTGGTGTCCCGATCGAGGCGATGCACGATGCGGGCGTCCGGGTAGGTCTCATTCACCCTGCTCGCCAGACAATCCGCCTTCTCGGGGCCGATGCCGGGAACCGAGAGCAGGCCGGTCGGTTTGTCGAGGACGATGAGCCGGTCATCGAGGTGGAGAACGGGTGGAAGCACTGGAAAACGCCGGATCAAGGGAAGGGAGGTCCTCGAAATCGGGAAACGAGTCGAGGGGACCGATAGACTAGGGACTTCCGCCCGGACCGGGACGAATCTCACACCAGGGTCATCAGTCCGGGATTGATCGACCACGCCCGTTGTGGAGTCATCAGCGTCATGCCTTCGTCTTCATTGGTTCCTGCCAGCATTCTTCTTCTCGCCACGGTGTCGACCTCGTCGTTGGCTGCGCAGTCCTCGAACCGCGCGGGTTCGGCCGATTGGCAGACCGAGGAAGCGGCCTTTCTCGCTGATCCGGTCCAGCTCACCTTCAATGATCAATTCGTCAAGGCGGGGGAGTCCTACTTCTCTCCTGATGGGAAGAAGATCATCTTTCAGGCGGTGGAGCAGACCTCCGGGACGCCGCCCGACGACTTCTATGCGATGTTCGTGGCGGACACCGTTCGGGACGAGTCCGGAAGGACTCGGTCGCTCGAGAACATTCGAAAGATCTCCCCCGAAGGCTCGGCCAACACCTGTGGCTGGTTCCACCCGATCGATCCCAACATCGTGATCTTCGGGACCACGATGACGCCGCCGACCGACGACACGGCACCGGGATACCAGCGGGGAAGTGGTCGATATCGATGGATGTTTCCTCCCGAGATGAGAATCGTCGCCACGGATCTTTCCACCGCCGACGGAACCGTCGGCTCGCTCGATCCGCTGGTCGGGGATGGAACGTCATACACCGCCGAGGGAAGTTTCTCACCGGATGGCCGGTTCCTTCTCTACACCTCGCTCGACAGCGGGCAGGGCGACATCTTCATCAAGGACCTCGCCACCGACGAGATCATCACGCTCATCAGCAAGCCGGGCTATGACGGCGGGCCGTTCTTCTCACCGGATGGACGACGCATCGCCTATCGGAGCGACCGGCACGCCAACAACCTTCTGCAGGTGTTCGTGGCGGATCTGGCCTTCGATGAGAGTGGTGCCATCACCGGAGTCGATCGGGAGATTCAGGTCACCGATGATGCCAACGTCAACTGGTGTCCCTTCTGGCATCCTGATGGAGCTCGATTGGTCTTTGCCACGAGTGCGGTGAGTCATCGCAACTACGAGATCTTTCTCGTGGACGCCGCTCAGGATGACGAGGCGACACCTCCGAGCATGAAGTACGGGACCGGCATGCGGCGAATCACATTCGGGCCGGCGGCGGACGTGCTTCCCGCCTTCAATGTCGATGGATCCGAGATGATCTGGACCTGCAAGCGCGGCGCAAGCGAAACCAGTCAGCTGTGGGTCGCGAAGTTCGTCGCCGACCTCGCTTCACCGAGCGCGATGCCGGCGGGAGCCTATGGTCGCTCGTCCTCCGAGCGCGAGGCTGGTGAGAAGTGACTTCGGCCATCGACGATCGCAGATACCTGGTTCCTTTTCGCTCGGCGCTGCTCCCGCAGATCTTCGCGGATGTGCTGGTGATCGGCAGCGGAGTCGCAGGGCTCAGGGCCGCGATGGTCGCAGCCGACGCGGGAAAGGACGTCATCGTCCTGTCCAAGCGAGAGGCCTCACTGTCTTCAACGACCTGGGCGCAAGGCGGAATCGCCGCGGCGATGGACGCCGCGGATCATCCGGATGCGCACGTGTCCGACACGCTTGAGGCGGGGGCGGGGCTCTGTGATCCCGGGATGGTTGAGATGCTCTGTCGTTCGGCACCGACGGAGATGGAGCAGCTGCTCAGATGGGGGATGCGATTCGATCGGGCGAGCAATGGTTCCCTGAGCCTCGGCCGCGAGGGGGGACATCGGGCGAATCGAATTCTCCATACTGACGGCGCCGCCACCGGGGCCGCCTTGTCTTCCTGCCTGCTCGCGCAGGCCGCGAATCGGGAGACCCTTCGGATCTTCGAACGGTGTACGGCGATCGACCTTCTCACTGCGGAAAACGCTCCGGGCGCACCGGTGACCGGCGCGCTGACGCACCATCCGCAGTACGGCCTTCAGGTCATCTGGGCCGGCGCCGTGGTTCTGGCGGGCGGCGGAGCGGGCCGACTCTTCCGAGAGACGACCAACCCCACGACGGCGACCGGGGAGTCCCTGGCGATGGCGTTTCGGGCCGGAGCCCTGATCGGTGACACGGAATTCGTCCAGTTTCATCCGACGACGCTCTACGTCGCGGGTTCGGTGCGGGCGCTGATGAGCGAAGCGGTTCGCGGTGAGGGTGGGCGGCTCATCGATCGGCGCGGCCGTCCGGTGATGGCCGGTATTCACGAACTCGGTGATCTTGCGCCGCGTGATGTCGTGACTGCGAGGATTTCTCAGGTCCTCGCTGAGACGGGCGATCCTTGCGTCTATCTGGACGCCACGAACGTCGAGGGCGGATTCACGACAAGATTCCCGAATCTCGCCAGATCACTGGCGGAGTTCGACATCGATCCGGAGATCACGCCGGTTCCGGTGCATCCAGCTGCGCATTACACCATCGGCGGAGTGGTGACCGACGAGAACGGCATGACTTCGCTGCCCGGCCTCTTCGCCTGCGGTGAAGTCGCGGCAACCGGTATTCACGGCGCCAATCGGCTTGCCAGCAATTCTCTGCTGGAGGGTCTGGTCTTCGGTGGCCGAGCCGGCGCTGCGGCGATCTCCATGGAGGATGCCGGGCACCGCCCGAGGCTCGTCGCCGAGGCGCCGGAGGGGCGAGCGGGAGAACTCGACCTGATCGACGTCCGGGCGAGTCTGCGAAGTTCGATGTGGCGGAACGTCGGAATCGAACGGGACGGCGGCAAGCTCCGGGATGCGCTTGAGATGATCGATTTCTGGGGGCGGTACTGCCTCGACAAGACCTTTGATGACCCTGACGGCTGGCGCATTCAGGGAATGCTTGCGGCGGCGCGGCTGGTGGTTCGCGGAGCACTGGTTCGGGAAGAGAGCCGCGGAACACATCGACGAGGTGATCATCCCGAGGCCGCGGATCGCTTCAAGGTTCGATTCGCCTGGCGTCGAGGCCAGGCCGATCCCGAGGTGCTTCCCGTCTGCAGGACGATGTCCGACGATCTTCCGTCGGGATCCGGGGGTCGTACCACGGAGGCGATCATCGAATGATGCGTGCGGGTCGACCAATTCGAACGCTGTTGCTCCTGGTTGCTCTGGCCGCCGCGGCGGGTTGCGAGCCGGTGGTCACGGAGTATCACCGACGGTCGAGCTTCTATCGAATGGCCAGTGACGTGGAACTCGTCGACGAGTACGTCGATGCGAACGGTCGTCGAGTGGTGTTCATCGAGGACGGCCCGCTTCCGAGTGAACAGGCGAAGCGGGACGAGCAGTCGCGTGCGAGAGCCGAAGCCAAGAAGGCGGAGCGGGCCCGACTCAGATCAGAGGCGATCCGCGCTGGAAAACCGATTCCGCCCGAGGCCATGGAGCCCGAGGCGCCGAAGAAATTCCAGGCTCGGGAGGTGCTCGATGACGGAACGGTCATCATGCAGGCCCTTCTGCCTGATCACGTGCTCGCGAACACCATGTCCTCGCTCCGAAATCAGCAGTATCTGGAGCTCTGGGATCAGATGGTCGCGGCGTCGACCAAGCGGGAGTTTCAGGCGCAGGGGATGGACGTCGATGACTTCGTCCGTTTCTGCGTGCAGAATCGATCTGAACTCATGATGACCCTGAACCGCATGAGCTTCGGCTACTACGGCGGATCGGAAGTCATCATCGAGCGACTCCCCGACCTGTCGGTCCGGCTCCGGTTTGCGCCTCAGATCGGGTCGCAGTTCGTGTTCCGAGAAGTGTTCATCACTCAGGAACGGGACGGCATGAAACTCGCGGGAATCCACTGAGTCCACCGATCGTCGATCGATTCAGGGAAGGGTGGATGAAAAGGCGACGTGGCTGAGCCTTCGGAGCCCGGTCTCGAGCTGATGACGCAACTCGTCGAGAAGGCGGGTCGCGATTCCCGGAATCGATCGATCTGGACGGGATTCGGGCAGAACGGAATTCCAGTCGGGCATGACTCTTCGCCTCGAGATCCGGATCTGGTTCGATCCGCTGTCCCGATCGGGCTTCCGTAGGGCTGCGTACCTCGGCAGCGTCGATACCGCCGATTCGGGGTTCGTCGAGGCGTCGGCTGCGAGAAGTCGGCGGGTGGAAATCCGGGGCTGCGGGGCCGAGGAGATCGAATCGGTCTTCTGCGACACCTCCGATGGCCTCAGCAGGTCGATTCCGGCCCGGGTCAGGGGGGAGGTCCACGCGAAGCCCGAGATCAGGGCGAGCACGCATCCTGCGGCGGCGAACCAGCTGGACCAGGTTGGAATCCGGTCGGGAGGGTTGGTGTTCTTGCTTCGTCGCTTGCCTTGCATTGCCAGATGCCCCGTGCTTGAATCCGTCGTTCGTCCTGTCTTGTTCTGAATCTCGTCAAGAGGGTTTCGTTCGCCAGGCCACTTCGGATGCGATTGGGGAGAACACCCCACTCGGCCGATTCCGGTCGGAGGCCCGAGCGGGGCCGGTCGTGAATGGCTCGCGATCGTCCAACGCGGCCAATCCGCCGATGATTGCCGATTCTTCATGAACGTCTCGGTTCACCAACGAAAATCGCGGCGGAACGTTCTTTTGAACGTTCCGCCGCGATGGCGTTCGAAAGGAAATCGGCAAGATCAGCTGGACGTCGCGCCGGCGGCGTCGGATTTCGGCGCATCCTCGTCACCGTCGCCGCCGTCTCCATCATCACCGTCGTCGCCACCACTGCGGGTCGCCTCGAAGGAGAGATGATCCTCCTCTTCCTTGCGAGTGACCTTGATCGCATCGCCTTCCATGAACTCGCCCGAAAGCAGGTTCTCGGCGAGCGGGTCCTCGATGTAGGTCGAAAGGGCGCGACGCAACGGCCTGGCGCCGAAGTCGGGGTTGTATCCCTTGTCGATGAGGAAGTCCTTGGCTGCGGCGTCGAGCTCGAGCGTCATCTTCTTGGCCTCGAGTCGTTCCCGAACCTTGGAAAGTTCGAATTCGATGATCGAAGTCAGGTTCTCGCGGTCCAGAGGACGGAAGACGATGACCTCGTCGAGGCGGTTGATGAATTCAGGACGGAAGAACTTCTCGATCTCGCTCATGAGCGAGGTCCGCATCTTGTCGTAGTCCTGGACTTNGCTTCGCTTCGCGAATCCGAAGCTCGCGCCGCCCTTGATCATGTCCGCGCCGATGTTCGACGTCATGATGAGGATCACGTTCTTGAAGTCGACGTGTCGACCGAAGGAATCGGTGAGACGGCCTTCTTCCATGATCTGGAGGAGCATGTTGAAGCAGTCGGGGTGAGCCTTCTCGACTTCATCGAGAAGCACCACGGCGTAGGGCCGTCGACGGATCCGTTCGGTGAGCTGGCCACCTTCTTCGTACCCGACGTATCCCGGAGGCGCACCGATCAGGCGACTGACGTTGTGCTTCTCCATGTACTCGGACATGTCGAGATAGATGAGGGCGTCGGCGTCTCCGAACAGGAACTCGGCCAGTGCCTTCGCGAGAAGCGTCTTGCCCACGCCGGACGGGCCGACGAAGATGAACGAACCCATCGGGCGTCGAGGATCCTTGAGACCCGATCGGGCCTTTCGGATCGCCCGGGCGACCGACTTCACGGCATCGTCCTGGCTGACCACGGTCTTGTGCAGCTCGTCCTCGAGCGCGAGGAGTCGTTCGGATTCCTCCTTCTCGAGTCGGGTGAGCGGCACACCGGTCATCTTCGAGACGACTTCGGCGATGACTTCCTCATCGACGGTGCCGATGGTCTCGTTCATGCGCTCTCGCCACTCCTGCTGGATCCGTTCCTTCTCCTTGCGGAGTTTTTCGGCGGTGTCTCGCAGTTCCGCGGCCTTCTCGTAGTCCGCGCCCTTCACGGCCTCGTCCTTGTCGACGGAGAGACTTTCGATCTTCTCCTCGAGCTCGGCGAGGTCAGGCGGCTTGGTCATGCTCTTGAGTCGCAGCCGGGCGCCCGCTTCGTCGAGCACGTCGATCGACTTGTCGGGGTGAACCCTGGCCGGGATGTATCGGCCCGAGAGCTCCACGGCGGCTCGGAGGGCGCCATCGGTGATCTTCACCTTGTGGTGGGTCTCGTACTTCTCTCGAATTCCCATGAGGATTTCGATGGTCTGCTCGGGTGACGGAGGCTCGACGGCGATCGACTGGAATCGACGCTCGAGCGCCGCATCCTTCTCGATGTACTTTCGATACTCGTCGAAGGTGGTCGCACCCACGCACTGGATCTCGCCTCGAGCGAGGGCGGGCTTGAGGACGTTCGAGGCGTCGATGGCGCCTTCGGCACCACCCGCACCCACCAGCGTGTGGAGTTCGTCGATGAAGAGGATGACGTTCTTGGCTCGTCGCACCTCGTTCATCACGGCCTTGATCCGTTCCTCGAACTGGCCGCGATACTTGGTGCCGGCCACCATCATCGCCAGATCGAGCACCACCAGACGCTTCTCCCAGAGAAGATCGGGGATCTCCTGGTCGACGATCTGCTGCGCGAGGCCTTCGACGATGGCGGTCTTGCCCACCCCGGCTTCGCCGAGGAGAACCGGGTTGTTCTTGGTGCGACGACAGAGCACCTGCACCAGACGTTCGATCTCCATCGACCGACCGATCACCGGGTCGAGCTCGCCCTGCTTGGCGAGTTCGGTGAGGTCGCGGCCGAAGGAATCGAGCGCGGGCGTCTTGCTCTTGCCCGCCGCACGACGGGGGCCGCCCTGGCCACCGGCCGGCGGTTCACCGGCTTCGGGAGTCTGTTCCTCGGGTTCGACGCCGGCGCCCAGAAGATTGAGCACTTCGTCGCGAACCTCTTCGAGCTTGAGGCCGAGGTTCATCAGAACCTGTGCGGCGACGCCGTCGTGTTCGCGAAGCAGGCCGAGCAGGAGATGTTCCGTGCCGACGTAGTTGTGGTTGAGGTTCCGGGCCTCCTCGATCGCGTACTCGATGACCTTCTTGGCTCGAGGCGTCTGGGGAAGCTTGCCCATGGTGACCATCTCAGGACCGCTCTTGACGAGCTTCTCGACTTCGAGTCGGACCTTTCGGAGATCGATATCGAGATTCTTGAGGACATTGGCACCGACTCCGGAGCCCTCCTTGACGAGCCCGAGCAGGATGTGCTCGGTCCCGATGTATTCGTGGTTGAAGCGCTGGGCCTCCTGGTTGGCGAGGGCCATCACTTTTCTAGCTCTGTCGGTCAATCGTTCGAACATGGGAATCTCCGGTTTGGCTGGCAGAAGGCCAGTCACCCTCATGGTACGCACGACCTGCAAGTCGGGTCGCCCGATCCTGGAATGGCGGCAACCTCCGTGCCGGAACCACTCGTACTCCTTGCATCGGCCCCGAAAGTACGCAGATCGACCAGATATCCGGAATCGGCGCCATGAATCTGCCCGTATGGTGGAGTCGTGAAGGTCCTCTTTCCTGCCATCCTGACTGTCTGGATTTCATTCACCTGCGGCACTCGCACCTCGGCGTGGTCGGATTCCCGGCTCTCGGGGGACGTGAGGCCGGATCAGACCGTTGATGACGGTGACGAGCAGAGTGGCGGAATCACCCCGGCCGCGGTCGCGGATTCGGAGCTTCCAGGCGGTCGGGTGACCGTTGAAGCACCATTTTCAATCCGCATTCGAGATCTGGCGGGCGCGACTCGTGTGGGACGGGTGTCGAGCTTCGATGATCAAGGGATGACGGGAGATTTCGGGACCGTTCGCTGGCTCGAGATCGCACCGTCGGATCGGTTTCGCTTCGGCCGAGAGGCCCTTCGCAAGAGTCGTCGAGACGATGCCGCAGGCCTTGGATGGCTCCTGTTCATGCTTCACAGCACTGATTCAGGTGAATTCTGCGACCGGGCCGAGAAACTGGTTCGAGCGAGGGCCGGCGTGGAGGCCGATCGGATCATCGGGGCAGCGGAACAAAGAGCGCAGGAAATGCGCGAGCAGACGGAGCGGGTTCGTCTGGCGTCGGAAGCCGCGAAGTTGAAGCAGGGGCGACCGCACCTGCGATCGACGTCGGTGACGGCCTGGTCCTTGCCCGATCCGATGCGACAGGGGGCCTTGGCCGAACAACTTCGGGTGCAGGGCGAAGCGGCCGCCGAAGGTCTTGGACTGAAGGGTGTTCGGACCGGGTCGACCGTGGTCCTCGGGTTGAAGTCGCTGGATTCGCTGGCCCGGGAAGGGGTCGCCTTCGACCGGTTGACCAGCGAGATCGCACCGCGTCTGGGCCTGATGCCCGGTCGGAATCCTTTCCCCGGAGCTCTTCTGGTGATGGACGTCGTCGACCATGACACCCTTCGTCTCCTGGCGGGCACGATGTTCGATCACTCGGCTCCGCTCGATGATGATTCGGTTCTCTTCCCGACCGACGACGGACCGTTCGTCATCATGGCGATGCCGGATCAGGAGCGAATCAAGTCGATCACCAACGCGATGTCCGGTGGGGATCCGCTCCAGATGCTCCGTGGGCTCGAGCGAGCGCGAATCGTGGCAAGATCCTGTCTGCTTCATGCCCACACTCGGCGGGCGCTTCCCCCCTGGTTGGTCGAGGGAATCGCGGAATACATGGCGTCGACCCTGGTCGTGGATGCGCCGATCGAATCGATCCGTCGCCGACGGGCACTGCGGTCGATGCGAGACGGACGTCACCCCGGTTGGATCATCGAACTCGATGGCGATGACGAAGGCTTCGATCTCGATGGCCTCGCGCGAGACGTCGCCTATGTTCTGGTGACTCGTCTGTTCGAGACCGCCCCGGACCTTCCCGCCGGTCTGGTCGACGATCTCAAGAACGGAATGACGCCCGACCAGGCGTTTCGTCGTCGAATGGGCGGCTCGATCAACGCCTGGTTCGACGATTCCGCCGAGTGGTTTCGATTCAACGATTGACCTTCGACGGCACGATGATCAGGGTCGCAAGGAACGCCGCGGCGGCGAGGCACATGGCGAGGAGATAGCTCGCAGTGACCCCCGGGGCGTAGTTCGTCATGTCGGCACCGCCCATCGACTTGATCATGGTCGCGGAGACGACGACTGCGATGTTCCCGCTCATGATGAGCACGGTGAGCATCGAGCCACTGGCGAGGCCGACGTTCTTCTCGGGGACCGTGACGATGCCTCCGGCCTGCGACATCGA
The DNA here is from genome assembly GCA_002167845.2 of Phycisphaera sp. TMED9. Classification (GTDB taxonomy): domain Bacteria; phylum Planctomycetota; class Phycisphaerae; order Phycisphaerales; family SM1A02; genus UBA12014. The sequence goes on from NHBO02000053.1 coordinate 23,579, forward strand.
CCAGCCCCAGGAACATCCGAAGCCGACGACGAGCAGCCCGATGGCGAGCCAGGGAGAGACGTCCGACATCCAGAAGATGACGCAGGCCGCCGTTTGAATCGCGGTGGCGAAGAGCAGCATGAGCCGGGTTCCGATCCGGCGCTGAAGGACGGGACCGAGGAAACCGGCGGCGGCGACTGGAACGCTCAGGTAGAGGAACTGGAAGCCTGCGGTCATCGCGTCCTCCTTGCGGACCTCCTGGAGATACAGGGTCGTGGCGAAGATCAGGATGCACCAGCAGGAGTTGCTCAGACTGCCGCCCGTCAGGTAGCCGGCGAACGTTCGATTTCCGAGGAGCCGGAGGTCGACGAGCGGGGTCTCCTGCCTGAGCTCCTGCCATGCGAACATCGCGAGCGCGAAGACGCTCCCGGCGATGATCGAGAGCGAGGTGGTGATCGCATGGTCGCCAAGTCCTGCGATGCCGATCGAGAGTCCGCCGATACCGATGATCAGCAGCACGATGCCGACGAAGTCCAGACGGCCCGCTTCGCCGTCTTCATTCCGACTTTCCGTCGCGAGGAGGAACATCAGGATGAACGCGACCGCGGAAATCGGCGGGGTGATCAGAAAAACCCATCGCCAGTCGATCAACTCGGTGAAGACGCCGCCCACGACGGGACCGATCGCCATCCCGAGCGTTGCGACGCCGGTCAGAATCGACATGGTTCTCGGCAGTTGCGATTGCGGCATGGCGGCGCCGACCACCGCCGTGGAGAGAGGAAAGAGCAGCCCCGCACCGATGCCCAGAGCAATGCGCGACACGACGAGTTCGACGACCGAGCTCGCAAGTCCGACCCAGACCGAGACGGCGCCGAAGAGCACGATTCCCAGGAGCAGAAGTCGCTTCCGCCCGAATCGATCCCCGAGGGGGCCTGCGATCGCGAGGACGACGGAGAAGGAAAGGATGTAGCCGGTGATGACCCACTGGAGGCTGTCCGCCGAGACCTCGAAGTCCGAGGCCATCCGGGGCAGGGCGATCGCGGTGGCCGTGTAGTCGATGACCACGAGCATCTGGGCCATGCCTGCGGCGAAGATCAGGGCCAGTTCGGAGAAAGGAGACCGTGGCTCGCTTCCCGTCGACCTGGTCATGCAGTGGTCTCCACCACTCGCCCGTCCTCGAGTCGCACCACCCGGTCCGCGTATTCCGCGACGGTCGCATCATGGGTGACCATGACGATCGTCAGGCCGTCGTCGTGACGCTTCTTGAGCAGGTCGAGGATCTCTCGCCCGGTGGTCGCATCGAGGTTCCCGGTCGGCTCATCGGCCATCAGGATGCCGGGTTCGCTGGCAAGGGCCCGGGCGATCGCCGTGCGTTGTCGTTCGCCGCCGGAAAGCTGGCTCGGTCGATGACGAAGTCGATGGCCCAGCCCGAATTCCTCGAGCGTGCTGCGCGAGGTGGCGGCCTGTGGACCGTGGCGAAGCCGCGTGCGTTCCGCAAGAACCTGTCCGATCTGAAACAGCACCACGCCGATGGCGGCCCCGAGCACGCCGCAGGTCAACGCCAGCAGGGCGATCTTGGAGGGCGTGGGGGCGTCGGCGGTGGGCAGGATGTCGACGCCGAAGGTCGATCCGACCACGGCTCCGACACCACCGCCGATCAGCGCCGCCAGCAACGGAAGCGTGGCCGAGATCCATCGGTTCGGAACCAGGCAGGGAAGCATGGCGTTCTCGAGCACGGAGAGCTCGGGAAGCAGGTGATAGAACTGAAACACGAATCCGACGCTTCGATTCCGGTAGGTGTTCAAGGCGGCACCCCCGAATTCACTGACCCGGCGGCCTTCGAATCGGATCATGCCGCCGTCGCGATCAGGTCGATCGAGTCCGCCGAGCAGATGAAGAAGGGTGCTCTTACCACTTCCACTGGCGCCGAGGATCGCGACCCATTCGCCTGATCGGACTTCGATCGACGCATCCTTGAGTACCTGCACGGGAACCCGTCCCATTCGATACGTCTTGCGCAGTCCACTCGCGACGAGCACGGGCTCGCTTGCGGTTTCGGAAGAGGTTCTCTTGTGGGAGGCGTTCATTCGTATCGCAGGGCTTTGACGGGGTCGGTGTCGGCCGCTCTGGCGGCGGGAATCGCCGCCCCGAGGACGCTGAAGACGATGGCGCCGGCCATGGTGAGAATGCCGCTGGACCAGTCGACCTCGTTGGGAATCGAGTTGAAGTAGTAGACCGCGGGATCCCACATCAGGAATCCGCGATGGAGGAGCAACGCCGTTCCGACCCCGGCCAGGAGCAACGCGGCGACGATGGAAAGGAGGGTGCGAAGCATGCCGCCCTGAAGACTGGCGTGGATCGCGATCCCGAACATCACGGTCGCCAGTGCGAACGCGGTGATCCACGTCCAGCTCGGAGCCGGTTCCCCCATGGCCTCGTGGATGGCGTTGATGTTGACGACCACGCTCCAGCCCAGAAGGGCGCCGAGGAACGCGCCGACGAGTCCGATCACCAGTCCGTATGCGAGAAAGACTCCGAGCACTCCCGGGCGTGAGGCACCGATCGCGCGAAGGATGCCGATGTCTCTGGTCTTCTCGTGGACGATCGACCAGAAGATCGAGAGCACGAGGCCCGCGCAGACGAGATAGACGATCGAGAAGAGGATTCTCATCAGTTCCCGTTCCTTCTCGACCGGGCCGATCAGGTCGCGGAGCTGTTCTCGCCAGGTCCGGATGCCCACGAACGCCTCGTCCGGGGGACGGATGGTCATGGCGTCTTCGTCGTCGATCTTCGCGGCGAAGGCGGCGTAGGCGAGATCGACGGCATCACGCAACGCTTCGGGAGAGACGCCGTCGGCGGCCCGGACCAGAATCATCTGCACCCGGGCGGGATAGGTTCCGATTCGTTCGAGTTCGCCGGTCTCGTCGAGAAGTCGGTTGTCGTAGATCGGTGCCTCTTCGAGGCCGAGCATTCGCTGCCCCGTCTCCAGTCCGATCATGGCTCGACGAGAGTCGATCTGATAGACGCCGGATTGAAACTCGTTCACCACGTCGAATCGTCGATTGTCCGGCTTCTCGAGGGCGCCGCTGGTGGAGATCGGTATGAGCGTGATTTCGACATCTCTGAACGGCATCCAGAACGCCGGCGCCTTCACTTCGTACGAGCCGTCCATTCTTCGAACCTTGGCGGCGGAGTCGATCTCCACGCCGAGGATCACGCCGGGATCACCACCCTCGGGTCCGGGATCGAGACGGGGCGACTCGTCGAAGGTCGGGATCTCCAGCCCGTTCATCTCGGCGGCGAACGTTTGAACTTCCGGCGGAGCCTCGCTCCAGACCAGGCTGTCCTTGAAGTCGACGACCTGATCGAAACTCGCCGGGTCTATTCCCCAGACCTGGACACCCTCGGTCCGATTGCCGTACGGAAGTTTCAAGAGCCCGAAACTCTCGACCACCGGTGTCGCCGCAAGTGCTTCCGGCCGGGACTCGATCTCCTCGATCAACCGGTCGTAGTGGGGGATTCCCGGGTCGGCGTACCGGATGATGACGTCGCCCATCAAGGTCCGGCCGGAGTTCAGCAGCATGTCGAGGAATCCCGACATGACGCTCACCACGATGATCACGAGACCGACGCAGAGCGCCACGGCCGCGACCGCGATGAGGGGGATGATCCGGCTGCCGAGGTATCGATTGGCGAGGAGCGGTTGGTACACGAGGGTCTGGACTCGCGGAAGGCGGACTCTTGGGAATCAGGTCTCGGGTGGACCTGCGTCTCCAACATCATCCCCGATCGGCCGGATTCGTGTCGCGGTTCCGAACTCGATCAGCAGATCGGGCGGTGTCCCGATGTCGATGACCTCGATTCTCCCCGTCCAGGCGGCGGATTCCGGGTTGGACATGCCGAGTTTCGGAGCGACCATCGTGGCGGTCACATCGGCCCGGACACAGGCTCCCATCGGGACCCCGCGATCGGCGTCCAGCCCGCTCGGCACATCAACCGACAGGACGGTCGCCGTCGAGCGGTTGAGCAGGTTGACGAGTGTTTCGGGGTCACCTCCGCCCAGCGGGCGATCGAGTCCGATTCCGAAGATCGCATCGACGACAAGCGTGTCGGCAAGATCCGGTCCCGCCGCGAGTTCCGCCGAGCAGGATGTGGTGGAGGCGGCTTGGATCAGGGTCGCGGCCGAACGAACCGGCAGCCCCATTTCACGGGCGATGTGCTCGTTGGTCGCCGCATCGGTGCCGGCCCGGGCGGATCCGGTGGAGACGATCTCGACCCGGACCCCGCGGTTGGCGAGGAGTCGAGCGACCGCCCAGCCGTCACCTCCGTTGTTCCCCGGGCCGCAGATGATGGTGACCGCGGAGAGATTCGCCTCGAGGCGCACCTGATCGACGAGACGGGCGATTCCGATCGCCGCATGCTCCATCAGGACGATCCCGGGTATCCCGAATCGTTCGGTCGCGGCCGCATCGAGCCGCCGAGCGGCCGCTCGATCGAGCACGAGGTCGTACTCCGGCGGAATTTCTCCAGTTTCAATCATCGTGGGAGTGTAGTGGGGGCATCCTCAAGGCCGGCTCTGCTCGATGATCCGCGTGGATTCGTACCATGCGTGGCTCATGTCCCTCGCGATCAGCATCACCACCCTCGTCTTCGCGGTCCTCGCCGCCGCCACCGCCATCTACTGGGGGTTCGTCTTCGGTCGCCTGGTGAGACTCGCTCGCCACACGCCCGAGCTCCGGGACGGGCTGCAAATGAACGTGGTCGATGAACTGGTCTCGATCATCGTTCCCGCTCATGACGAAGCACGGGTGATCGAGCGGATGGTCACGTCGATGCGGGCGCAGCAGGACATGAACATCGAACTCATCGTGGTGCTCGACCGTTGTACGGATGACACCTTCGGTCGCCTCACCGAAGCGGCCGGTGGTGATCCTCGAATACGAGTCGTCGTGAATGACACCTGCCCTGAAGGGTGGGCGGGAAAATGCAACGCGGCAGCGGTTGGTGCGGCCGAAGCCACGGGGGAATGGGTCCTGTTCACCGACGCGGACGTCCAATTCGATCCCGGGGTGGTCCGGGCGGCGGTGGCGATCGCCGCCGAGAACGACGTCGATCTGCTGAGCGCCTACACCCGGCTCACCTCCGGACACTGGTGGGAGATCATCGTCCAGCCGCCCGCGGCCATCACGCTCTTGAGGATGTTTCCGCCCGATCGGGTGAACAGCGAAGATCGGCCACGGTCTTTCGCCAACGGGCAGTTCCTGCTCTTCCGTCGAGCGGCGTACGATCGGCTGGGAGGCCATTCCACGGTGAAGGACGATCTGCTCGAGGATCTCGCGTTCGCCAAGGCGGTGCATCGCCAGGGAGGACGGGTTCGAGTGGTCCATTCCGACACCATGATCCAGACCAGCATGTACGAATCACTCGACGACCTTCTCTCCGGTTGGCGGCGGATCTTCATCGAGTCCTGCCATCGCAATGTCGGGCGATTGAATCGAAACGTGATTCGCGTCGCGGGAGCCGGTCTTGGACCCGTGGCGTCGTTCTTCGGAGTGGTCGTCGGGTTGGTCTCGTTCGATCGCGGCGAGTTCTGGATCGGGCTTGTGGGGATCATCGCCGGCGGGTGTGGGGTGGTGATCTCCGGGGTGACGCTCGCGGTCATCTTTGGACGTGGTGGGATGCCTCGCGTCGGCATTCTCGGATGGCCGCTGGGTTGCCTTCTGGTCGCCGGCGCCCTGCGTCGGGGCGCCACCGATCTGGAGAAGGGCCGTCCCATTCGATGGGGCGGGCGTGAGTACGTGATCGAACCGGGGCGGTAGTGGCGACTCTTGTTTTCATCTGGGCATTCAATTTCGAACGGAACCTGACGTGAAGATCCTGCTCACCAACGACGACGGCATCGAAGCTCCCGGCATCCGGGCGCTCCACAGAGCCCTTGAGGGGCTCGGCGACGTCACGACCATCGCACCGTATACCGTTCAGTCGGCGACCAGCCATGGCGTGACCTTCCACGAGCCGCTCATGGTCCACACCACCACCATGGATGACGGGTCGGTCGGGCATGCCATCGACGGCCGGCCGGCGGATTGCGTCAAAGTCGCCTTGCGTTCCCTCTGGGCCGAGTTGCACGGCGAAGGAACGCGTCCGGACATCACCATCTCGGGGATGAACAGCGGTGCGAACGTGGGCATCAACGTCATCTACTCCGGCACCGTCGCCGCGGCCGTCGAGAGCGCCTTCCTCGGCGTCCCGTCGATCGCGGTGAGTCTGCACCTCGGGGATCGCGACCGGATCTTCTACGACCGAGCGGCGGAAATCGCCCGCAAGGCGATCGATCTGATCGTCACTCATCCTCTCGACCCTCATGCCGTGATCAACGTCAACGTTCCGCGAACCGAGGTCGCCGACGCCCCGATGCCGCCGATCAAGGTCTGTGCGATGAACACCGCGGCCGCGGCGGACGACTACGAGAAACGATCCAGTCCGGGTGGGCAGTCCTATTACTGGGCGGCGGGCAATGGAATGGCGTTCATGCACACGCATCCGGAGACCGATGTCGAGTTCCTGATGGAGCGATGCGTGACCGTGACGCCGATCGAATTCGATCTCACCGATCATCCGAGGTTGCAGACCTGGCGAGAGCGGCTCGAAGGGTGAGCAGGCTCGCGGATCCTTCGAGGATCGGGCTCAGTTCAACAGCAATTGCAACTCGATGGCGACGGTCTGGTCACCGGTCAGTTCGGTCAGCCGTCTGCCACTGGCACGCCAGCGGAAGAGCATGTCGGTCAGTCGCTCGTCAAGCTCGGCTTCGCCGCTCTTCACCACCAGTGTCGCACGTTTCGGCTTTCCGTTTCGATCGAATTCGATCCGGGCGACCGGATTGAATCGGGGATTGTAGCGCAGCCATGCGACGAGCGGGATGCTTGGTCGGCGGGTTCGAATGTTGAGGCCCTGTGCCGCCAGCGGCTTGCCCTGTTTCCATTCCGAAGCAGGGACCCGCACCAGGCTGGTCGCTTCGGCATCCTTGTCCGCGTCGTTTCCCGGATCGGGCTCGGGCTCGCCGGGTCCTTTGCCCTCGCTCTCTCCGTCGCCTTCGGATTCCGCCGGATCGGGTGCTGGTTCGGTCGATGGCTCGGGCGTGGGCGTCGGATCGGGCGCTGGCACCGGAGCCGGCTCCGGCGTGGGCTTCTCTTCGGACGGTGAATCCGGCTCGACGTCCTCCGCGGGGTCCGCGTCGGTGTCGTCTTTGCTGGCCTCGTCCTTGGTCGTCGTCTGTTCGTCGGGCTTGGTGGTCGGATCGGGCGTGGCTTCCGTTTCGGTGGTGCTGGAATCCTCCAGCGTCTTGGAGTCGACGGGTTCCGGTTCCTTGGTGGGTTCGGTCTGCTCGTCCATCTGGACTTCCGCATCGATGAGTATCTCGGGCGTCTCCGTCTCCGGACTCGGGACCGTGGCGGTCGGCGCCGCCGCGGAAGGCTGGGCGGAGAGTGGAATCGCGGGTGCGGCCGCTCGTGCGGTCGAAGGGGACGAACTACTTGCCGGTGGGCTTCCACCGCCGCCGGATCTCGGCGCAGCGCTCATCGCGGCTTGTTCGACTTCGGAGAGTCGGGCGAGGTGCTCGGCGTATTCCTGGTACCCGATCCAGGTGAGGGTCTCGGCATTGCTCTCTTCGATGCCGAGTGGTTCGGCGGGTGGCTCTTCGTTCTCCCGATCATCCGGGACCTCGTGTTCGATGGCCTGGGAATCTCCGCTCGCAGTTGACGCCCAGAGGAAGATCGCGGCGGCGGCGGCATGCAGAAGAATCGACAGCAGGACCGCGGTCGGAACGGGGAGCGAATCTCGGGTGGTCGATTCCACGGTTGAATGGTAGTCAAGGAGTGGTGCCTGGCCGCGCCGAACCACTTCGGTGAGTCAGGAATCGACGGGAACGGGCGTCAGCGATTCGGTCGGCCGGCCGACCATGCGGATCGGGATCTCCGCAAGTCGCAGCTGGTTCCAGAGTTCCAGAAGCACCGGGATGCGATCGGTGGGGCCCACTTCATCGGCGACGGCGAGGTAGAGGACGGTCTCCGGGTCTTCTTCGAGGGTCGCCTGAAGGGTGGGGACGACGGCTTCAAGGGCGATGGGTTCCCGATCAAGGAACATTCCACCGCTGCTGTCGAGGGAGAGGGTGCGAGCCGGGGGCGGGGCGGCATCGGTGACCACCGCGCCGGCTTCCAGGGGCTTGAGTTCCAGCGGGACGAGCTCGATCCGATCCATCAGAACCATCGCGTAGATGAAGAAGGTGAGCAGCAGGAACACCACGTCGATCAGTGGCGTGAGCTCGACGCGGAAGGGAGGTTCGCTGCGGCGAAGCCTGACCTTGCGGACGGAAGCTTCCGGAGGAGCGGTCGACTTATGGACCGTGCCCGAGGTCACGCTTCAAGTTGGAGGGACGCGATGGCAGTGGCGGTGCCATCATGGAATTCGAAGAGCTTGTCGAGGCCCGTCACCAGAATCACGCCCCAGACCTGATCTCGGACCGAGCAGATGCGAAGCCGTGCGCCGCCGGCCGCGAGCCTCTTCCGGAGGCGAAGGAGCTGGGCGATGTTCGACGAGTTCAGGTAGTCGACTTCGGCCAGGTTGACGACCATGTCCGGCATCTTCCGGGTTCCCTGTTCGGCGTCCTCGACGATGGTCATCAGCGAAGTCATGTCCTCGCTGAAGGTCGGTTCTTCGCCGGTCTCGGCGAGAATGATGCTGTCGGACCACTCGTTCAGGCTCATGGAGAACTCTCTCTGGAAATCAGGATGTGGATTCGGATTCCACCGGGGACTCGTCTTCGTCCGGCTCGGCCGGAGTCGTTGCGCAATCGATGAGCCGATCGTCGGACTTGAGCTTGACGACCCGGACGCCCTGCGTGTTTCTACCCAGCCGCGACACTTCGGCGGCGGAGGTTCGGATCATCATGCCTCCGGAGGAGATGAACATGAGGCTGTCGTCGTCGGTCACGCGTCTGACCGTGACCACGCGGCCGTTCCGGCCGGCGGTCTTGATGTCGATGCGACCCTTGCCGCCACGGCTCTGCGGGCGGGCTCCATCCTCGGCCTGAACCAGATACTCCTGCAGTGGCGTTCGCTTGCCGTAACCGTTGACGGTGACGGTGAGCAGGTCCGTGTCACCTTCGGCACGCACCAGGCCGACGACTTCGTCGCTGTTGGCGAGGTCGATGCCCTTCACGCCGGCGGCGGCGCGGCCCATCACTCTGGCGTCGTTCTCGTTGAAACGGATCGCCATGCCGTTGGCGGTGGCGAGCAGGACGTGGTCGTCGCCTCTGGTGAGCTCGACTCCCACGAGACGGTCGCCGTCGTTGAGGTTGAGGGCGATGATTCCACTGCGGTTGACGTTCCGGAAGTCCTTCAGTGAAGTCCGCTTCACGCGGCCGGCCTGGGTCGCGAAGAACAGGTAGTCCTCGCTCTTCTCGAAGTCGGCGATGGGGAGGAAGAACCTCGCTGATTCGCCGTCCTTCAGGTCGAGCACGTTGGCGATCGACCGTCCCTTGCTGGTTCGGCCGGCCTCCGGGATCTGCCAGACCCGGATCTTGAACACGCGGCCGGTGTTGGTGAAACAGAGCAGGTCGTGATGGGTGCTCGCGGTGAAGACGTGCTCGATGAAGTCGCCTTCTCGTGCATCGCCCCCCTTGATGCCGACGCCACCGCGACCCTGCTGGCGGTAGGTCGCGACGGGAAGTCGCTTGATCCAGCCGCCATGGGTGATGGTGACCGCGACGCGATGCTCCTGAATGAGCTCTTCCATCTCGAAGCCTTCGGCTTCGCCATCCTCGATCACCGTTCGTCGGGTGTCCGCGAACTTCTCGCGAATCTCCAGGCAGTCGGCCCGGATGAGGTCGAGGACGATGCCCTCGTTGGCGAGAATCGTCTCGTAGCCTTCGATTTCTTCGTGGATCGCACGAAGATCGGCCGCGAGCTTCTCGATCTCGAGGCCGGTCAGTTGAATCAATCGGAGGGCGCCGATCGCTTCCGCCTGGACCTTGGTCAGGAGCGCGCCGACCTTGCCGTCCACTTCGCGGTTCGCGGCGTCGAGCAGTCGCTGCGGAATGAGCGGCGCGTAGGCGTGGTCGGCGGGGATCTGGAAGCGGCGTTCCATCAAGCGTTCGATCGCCTCTTCCCGGGTCCGGCTTCCGCGGATGAGACGAATGACCTCATCGATGTCGCAGACCGCGAAGATGAGGCCTTCGAGACGGTGGGCCTGCTGGCGAGCCTGTCGAAGCAGGAATTCCGTTCGCCGTCGGATCACATCACGGCGATGGTCGATCCAGTGGTCGATCAGCGATCGCAGGTCGAGGGTTCGTGGCTGGCTGTTGACCAGTGCGATGTTGATGATCGAGAACGTCGACTGGAGCGGCGTGTGCTGATAAAGCTGCCGCTCGACGACGTCGGGGTTGCCGCCCTTCTTGAGCACCACCAGGATCCGGGTGCGGGCATCGCGGCCGGAGTGGTTCTTGACGTCGGAGATCTCCGCGATCTTTCCGGTCTTCGCGGCCTCGACGATCTTTTCGATCAGGCTGCTCTGGTTCACCTGGTAGGGGATCTCTTCGATGATCAGGACGTCCCGACCCTTCTGGATCTCCTGGCGGACGCGGCCGCGCACCATGATCCGGCCGCGGCCGGTGGTGTAGGCCTGGGCGATGCCCTGGCGGCCGACGATGACGCCTCCGGTCGGGAAGTCCGGGCCCGGGACGGTCTGGAGCAGTTCGGCGGTCGTCAGGTCCGGGTTGTCGATGACCTGAATCACCGCATCACAGATCTCACCGGCGTTGTGCGGCGGCATCGAACTCGCCATGCCGACCGCGATGCCGCTCGATCCATTGACCAGCAGGCAGGGGAACTTGGCGGGAAGAACGGTGGGCTCCATCAGCCGTTCGTCGTAGTTCGCCTTGTGATCCACGGTCTCGAACTTGATGTCTTCGAGCATCGCGACCGCGGCGGCGGTCATGCGGGCTTCGGTGTATCGCATCGCGGCGGGGGGATCGCCCTCGATGGATCCGAAGTTGCCTTGCTTGTCGATCAGCAGGCAGCGGGTCTTCCAGTTCTGGCCGAGATTGACCAGCGTGGGATAGATCACCGACTCACCGTGCGGGTGGTAGTTGCCCGAGGTGTCGCCGGCGATCTTCGCGCACTTGATGTGCTTTCGTCCCGGCGAGAGATTGAGATCGTGCATCGCCACGAGAATGCGGCGTTGCGAGGGCTTGAGACCGTCGCGGACGTCGGGCAGCGCCCGGTCCATGATGGTGCTCATCGCGTAGGTCAGGTAGGAATCGTGGAGTTCGCGTTCGATCTCCAGGTCGACCACGTTTCCAACGGCGGCGGAGGGTGGCGCGACGATGTCCGAGTCGGCATCGGCCGGGAGACCGTTCGACCGGGCTTCGTTCTTCGGATCTTCGTTCGAATCTTCGTTCGATTCTTCGTTCGAATCCGGGGTGATCGAGTCTTCACTCATGCGGGTCTTCGAGTCCCTCTGTAAATCGGTGGAACTCGCTTCCTTCCATCCTTCCAACGAGGGGCGGGAGGGCGAATTCCTGAACCTCGGATTCTACCTGAAACGGGCCTTCAAGGTGGTCTTCGAAGGCCGATGAAACGGGCATTCCGAAGGTGATTTCAGGGGGCCGGATCAGCCTCTTCGAGCGGCGTCAACATCACCACGTATTCGATGTTTCCCGGGACGCCTCGCCGCTTCGCGGTCTTGCCGCCGACCAGCGGTGATGCGGTCGATCCAAGGACGCTCGCGCCGAGATCCGGCATCGAATCGAGTACCTCTTGAAGCACGCGCGGGGCGTGTTCCTGAGGGAGGAATCCCTTGTCCAGGAGTCCTTGCTCCTCTTTTCGAACCTCGTAGTGGGGTTTGACGAGCGTCACGATCCGGCGGGCTCCGGTGGGATCGAGCCATCGAAGCGCGGCAGGCACCGCCAGTCGTTGCGGAGTCCAGGCAAGATCCATCACCACCAGATCGACGCCGTTTTCCGGAGGTTCGGCATGCAGCGCATTGGTACGTTCGCGGACCTCGACCCTCGCATCCTGCCGCAGCGGCCATGCGAGGACGCCGCGGCCGGTTTCCACCGCGATCACGCCGTCCGCGCCCCGTTGAAGCAGGCAGTCGGTGAATCCGCCGACGTTCGCGCCGAAGTCGGCGCATCGGAATCCGCGAACGTCGAGTTCGAATTCATCCAGTCCGCGTTCGAGCTTGAGACCCGCGCGGCTTGCGAACTTTCGTTCCGCGGGGCGGGAATCCCCGGAAGGCGACGGATCAGCCATCCGTCGAGCCCGCGGCGAGCGAGGTGGCGGGATCTCCGTCGATGCCGACGATCGCGATGCCCGCGGCATCCGCGGCGGCGAGAACCTTCGGTCGGTCGGCGAGGATGACTTCGCCCGCGCCGAGCGCGATGCAGGAACATCCGGCGTCGGCGGCGTTCCGGATGGTTCGTTCACCGATGGTCGGGACGTCCGAACGCGTGTCGTGGTCAGGCGAAGACGTCTTGAGAAGCGTCCATCCGCCCCGAGGGCAGAGTTCGCCGGTGCGGGCGATCATCGCATCCGTGCCTTCGACCGCCTCCACGCTGATCACGTCTCGTTGTCGGACCGCGATGGCCTGTCCGATGTCGAGCTCGCTCGTCTTGGTCAGCAGCGACCAGCCGAAGACGACGTCGCCGATTTCGGCGGCGGTGGGTTGGCGCGAGGTGTTGACACCGGCGGTGGCGAGATGGTCTTGAAGATAGGTGGTGGAGTCCACGAGATTGAGTCCGCGTTCGGCCAGATCGTCGGCGAGGATTCGAAGGAGTGTGGCGGAGCGGCGGTCGAACCGCAACTTCCGGTACCAGAGGTCGATCACGTACAGGTCGGGGATCTCGCGGAGCATTTCGAGCTTGAACCGCCGTCGGTGCATCACGTTCTTCCCGACTCTTCCGATGAGAATCGCGTCTTCGCATCCGGCGCGTCTCGCTGCTTTCGCCCACCCGTTCGGCCGAAGAAAACCGACGGAGCGAAATTCATCGCACGCATCCGGGAAGGCGTCGTCGTACATTCCGCGAAGACCCAGGCCGATCACGCGGCGGCCCGCGGCTCGCGCCCCTTGGGCGGTGAGGCGGGGGAGGTCTCCCTGTCCGGCGATGATCGCGGTGGCGGGCATGGTTGAAAGAGTAACGGGGCGAGGGTGCACGGCGAGATGCTCGCGTCGTGCGGGCCGCCGAATCAGCCTTCCAACTCTCCCAGCGGGGGAATCAGATCGGATTGGGTGAGTCCGTGTCCGCGGTCCTCCACGAGCGCGTGCAGGACCGCGATCGCATCGCGATCGATCGAGAGCAGTTGTCGGATGGCGGGTCGAATGAACTTCTGTTCGATGCCATGGTCGATCATCGACAGAAGGGGATCGAAGTAGCCGTGGTCGTTGACGATGCCCACCGGCTTGTCGTGTTCGGCCAGGACGCGGCCGACCAGGGTCTCGAAGAATTCCTCGTAGGTTCCGAGTCCACCCGGAAGCACCAGAAACGCGTCGCCTCGTTCGACCATGATCCGCTTGCGATCGCGCATCGTCTCCACCGTGATGAGTTCGGTGCAGCCTTCGAAGGCGACCTCGAGTCCCGCGAGATAACTGGTGATCACACCGATGACCTCTCCACCCGCCGCGGCGCAGGCGCGGGCGACGTCGCCCATCAGCCCGGTCGAGCCGCCTCCGTAGACCAGACTGAGGCCTCGGGCGGCAAGCTCCCGACCGACCACTTCCGCGGTCCGGGTGAAATGGGGGTCGAGCGAGGCGGAACTCGAACAGTAGATCGTCACGGATTTCATGGGGGGACAGCCTAACGCGCGAATGCCCCCACCGGCGAGCGGTCATCCACGAGGTGGATACCATGCGTTCGATGCTCGGACCGACCCTCTTCTCGCTGCCCTTCGGCTTTCTGATCGCGATGCCCCTCACGGCCCTGCTGGTTCGGGTGGGTCGCCGTGCCGGCGCCCTTGATTCGGGGGGTACCGCGGGCCATCGCAAGGACCTTCGGCCGATTCCCAACATCGGGGGGATCGCGGTCGCGATCGCCACTCTCGGTCCGTTGCTGGCCGGCCTGCTCACCTTGACCTTCGCTCCGTCGCTTCTCGAGTCGATCGATCTCGGCGGTGCTTCCATCGGAACGTTCGCGGATCGGTTGGGATCGGAACGCACGGCCTGGTGGACGATCCTCCTCGGTGGTCTGGTCATGCACGCAGTGGGGGTCTACGACGATCGCCGGGCATTGGGCCCGTTCACCAAGTTCGTGGCGCAGCTCGTCGTCGCGACGGTCGTGGTGGTGGTCGGTGAGCTTCGCCTCTTCACGGCGCTCGATCTGTTCGGTGGGGCCGGCATCGCCTTGTCCGCGACCCTGACGGTCGCCTGGATCGTGGTGATCTGCAATGCGATCAACTTCCTCGACAACATGGACGGTCTGGCCGGCGGAGTCGCCGCGGTCGCGGCCGCGATCTTCATGGCCGCGACCATCATCAACGGCCAGTGGTTCACGGCCGGAGCCTTCGGATTGCTCTGCGGCGGGTTGATGGGCTTCCTGGTCTTCAACGTGCCGCCCGCCCGAATCTTCCTCGGTGACGGAGGGTCTCTGGTGGTCGGTTGGTTGCTGGCGACGCTCACGATCCGAACCACGTTCGTCGACACCGCCGATCCGGATTTCGCACTGGGGAGTGCCTGGTACGGCGTGTTGATGCCCGTCGTGGTGCTGGCGATTCCGATCTACGACCTGGTCTCGGTCAGCCTGATCAGGATTCGCCAGGGCCGTAGCCCGCTGGTGGGTGATCAGCAGCACCTGTCGCATCGACTGGTCGGTCTCGGACTCTCGAAGCGTTCCGCGGTGCTGGTCATCTGGGCCCTTTCGGCGGCAACCGGCATCGGTGGCATCGTTCTGGGCAGCGTCGAACCCTGGCAGGCCGTGATGATCGGCGCGCAGACCGCATCCATCCTGCTCGTGCTCGGGCTGCTGGAGGCCGGCGCCCGTCGCCGAGGTGGTGGAGGTCGCGATTGATGGCGGCGCCGAGGTCCGATCGTTCGATCGAGATCGACAAGGCCGTGGAACCGGCGGCTTCCGCGGACACCGATCTGCGACTCGGGTTCCTTCTCACGGCCGTGGTGCTTCTCCGGCTCCTGCTTCCAATCGCGCCGGATCGAATCTTCGATGTCGATCCGGGGCAGGTCTCCGGGCCGATGTCGGCGATCGGGCCGACCGGATCCACGCTTCTTGATGTGCTGTTGATCGGGCTTTCGGCGATCACTTTCTGGTCGGTGGGAAGACGTCGTGGGCTCGACTTCAAACTCGTGCTTCTGCTCTGTCTTCCGCTCCCGGTTCTGGTCTGGAATTCTTCGGGCGATCTTCTGCAGACCTGGCGGGCGATCGACTGGTTCGCGGCGGCGACCACGGGTGTGGCGCTCGCTCATCTGGTCGCTGATCGGCGAGTGCGGGTGGTGGTGTTGGCCATGCTGCTCGGCGGCATCGTGGTGATGGCCTGTCGGGGTGTGCATCAGGTCGTCGTCGAACATGCCGACACGGTCGCATTCTTCGATGCCAATCGCGCCGACATTCTGGCCACACGAGGATGGCTCGAGGAGTCGCCTGCGGCACTGGCGTTCGAACGTCGGCTGCGTCAGCCCGAAGCGACCGGATGGATCGGGTTTTCAAACATCTTCAGCGGCTTCGCGGCAGCCGGATGCATCGGGCTGGTCGGCGCCCTTGTGGTGTCGAGGCGGCGAGGGCATGAGGCCGGTGGTCCCGTGCTGCTGGGACTCGCGGCGGTCATGTTGGCCGTGCTGGTCGGTGTGAACGGTTCGAAAGGTGCGATCGCGGCGGGAACCCTCGGCTTGATCGCCGTGCTGGTCCTCTTCGGTCCTTTCGGGTCGAGATTTCGAGCTCGGCCCGGCCCGGTCATCGTGGCCGCGGGGGTCGTCGCCTTTCTCGCGATTCTCCTTCGCGGCCTGCTCCCGGAGGCGTTTCTCGGTGATCGGAGTCTCCTGTTCCGGTGGCATTATCTTCAGGGTGCGTGGGGGATGTTCACGTCTTCGCCGCTGGTGGGTGTGGGCCCCGACGGGTTCCAGGACGCCTACCTTCAATTCAAACCAGTTCGCAGTCCCGAGGATGTCGCCAGTGCGCATTCCATGACGGTGGACTGGTTGGCGTCGATCGGCGTGGTGGCGATCGCGTGGATCATGGCGGCGGTTCGCCTGGTTCTTCCGTCAGCGGAGTCGCCCGCGGAAGATGACGCGTCGACCTCGAGCGGATTCCGCTGGACAGGTCGTCGGCGGGTCGCGGTCGTCATGGTCGGCCTGGGAATCTTCGCCATTCAATGCTTCGTCGAGTCGCCACTCGAAGTCGATGGGGTGCTGCTTCGCATCGGCGCGGTCGCGATGGGAATCTTCGTCGCGGCGGTCGTGATCGGACTGTTGGCGGATGTTCCTGAGTCGTTGGTCCGAGCGGTCGCCGTCGCGGCGGCGGCGGTGATCGCGGCGCAGGCCCAGATCGAGATGCTCTTCTGGCAGAGCGGCTCCGTGGCATTCTGCTGGGCCTTTCTGGCCGTGGCCGGCGGCGCCGGTCCGATCGATGGGCGTCCGACGTCGAATTCGAAATCTCCGATCCGGGTGCCGATCGTCACGACGTGCTTCGTGGGGTTGGCGATCGGGTCGGCGGTCGTCGCGGTGCGGATGGGATTCTCCGAGGCACAGGCGGGCCGAAGCGTGGTCGGTCTGCATCGCATGCTCGATGATGATCGCCCCGCACCTTCCGCGTCGGACCGTCGAATCGCGGCCTTGGCCCTCTCCGCGGGAGTGGTGGAAGACGGTCGCTGGAACGACGAGCGGCGGGTCCGGGGAGCGATCGAGCAGTTCATGGCCGCCGGCGAACCCGAGGACGTCGCCGAAGCGCTGAGAATCGCCGACGCATGGTTCGCGGCCCGGCCAGGTCCGGCCTCCAGCGCCGTGCGGGCTTCGGTCCTTCAGGTCGTCGCGAACGCATCGGTTGAATCCGAAGCCGACCAGCGGGCCCTGGCCGCCATCGACGACGCGATCGAATTCGATCCTCGTGATCCCATCTGGCGAGTGGTCCGCGCAGAACGACTGGTCGATCTCGATCGATGCGAAGAGGCGATGCTCGCCGTCGCATCGTCGAGAACCCTCGATGCGCAACGGGAACTTGATCCACTGGTTCGACTCGGGCCCATCGAACTCGAACGACTGGATGCGCTCGAACTCGAATGCCGCGACGGGGCATCGGGATCCGTCAAAGTGGATTGAAGAAGAAACGATCGCCGGCGGCCTGCCCCCTCGGGCGCTCGCTCACTCGGAGGCGGGAAGCAGGATCTCGCCGATGGTTCTCGTGAACGTCACTCCGCGGCTCGGCGGGAATCGATCGGCGCCCTCGTCCCGCAGTCCGGGCGCGTGGTGTTGGAGATATCGATCGAACGCCGCTCGATCCGGGAAGCGATATCGAACCGTGATGGTCTTCTCGTCTTCCTCCGGTTCGGTCCAGTGCACGACTTCGGCTCGATCGCCGCCGCCGGCCAGCACCGCCTGCATGTGACCGTATCGGAGCCAGTGCACGAATTCCTCCGCGACCTCGAGGTCCTCGAACCGGGCGGTGATGGTGTAGGCGATCGGCATGTCGTCATTTCACCATCAAGTCCACCGAGTCAGGGCATGAACGACCGTTCATCAACAATCGGGTGCCGCACAGGGACTCGTGGACGCCATTCAGGGGCCGCTGCCGTCGGCCTCCGCGATCGCATCGAGGACCTGGCTCGGGGTGTAGGCGTCACTCTTGAAGATCTCTTCGCCGTTCCGGTCATAGACCACCAGCAACGGGATCGTTCGCCGGGCGGCTTCCAGAAGTCTGGCCTGACCGTCTGGATTTTCGCCGGTGAGATCGATCTTCATCGGGACGACGTCGGGGCGCTTGAGTTGTGCGACCACGTCCTCGTCGGCCAGCACCGTCGCTTCGAGCGTCTTGCAGTTCAAGCACCATTCGGCGGTGAAGTCGAGCACGATCACCTTGTCTTCCGCGACGGCGTCGGCGAATCGCGCGGGCGTGTAGTAGACCCAGTCGATCGGGCCCTTGGCGGTCATGGTGAGTCCGATCAGCACGGAAAGCGTGGTGATGAACCCGCCGACGAGGGTGAAGATGATCCGGGGTGCCACCTTCTTCGTGAGCCGGTAGGTCTGGACCAGCAGCCACAGTCCGGCGGCGGTTCCGGCCGCCGCGACGAACCACCAGTAGACGAGCGACGGCGGTTCGTTGGGTTGGATGGTGAGTCCGGCCATGCCGCTGCCGATGAAGTAGATCCCGGCGGCGAGCAGCAGGAGTCCCATCACCTGCTTGACGACCTCGCTGGCCGCGCCGGTCTTCGGCATGTTCTGAACCAACTTGGGGAAGGCGCTCAGGATCAGGTACGGCACCGCCATTCCGGTTCCGATCGACGCGAAGACGATCAGCACGGTTCCGGGTGACTGGGTGGTCGCCCAGGCCGCGGCCGCGCCCATGAGCGGTGCGGTGCAGGGCGTCGAGAGGACGGCGGTCATGATGCCGAAGAGGAAGGATCCGCTCAGCGTGTCGTGTCGGGTCTGGACCGCATAGAAGCGGTTCGGAAGGTTGATGGTGAAGAAGCCCGCCATCCCGACCGCCATCACCGCGATGATCACGCCGACGCTGATCGTGAAGATCGGATACTGGAAGAGCTGGCTGATCGACTGGAAACTCTTCACCCCGGCGATCAGGCCGCCGAGGACCATCCAGAAGAAGACCACGCCCACCGACATCGAGAAGCCGAGTGCGAAGCAGCGACGCCGATTGTCCGCGACGGCACTGAGTCCCATGATCTTCAGGGGGATCACCGGAAGCACGCAGGGGGTGAAGTTCAGAAAGAGCCCGCCGATCGCGGCGACCAGCAGGAGAAGAAGAAACCCGCCGCCGCCGGCGACATCGACGGTGAAGGCGAATCCGAAAACGTCGAATTCAATGACCTCGGGGGCGGTCTCGCCGCCGCGAATCTTCGCGAAGACCGTCGGGTCGAAGGCGTCGAAGACGGCATCCTCTTCGTTGCTGGTTCCGCTTCCGCCGGTCGCGACGACCTCCAGCGAACTGGTCACCACCATGTCGACGGGCGCCATGCAGAGCTGATCGTCACAGGTCTGGAAGGTGAGGTTCAGAGAAACGTCGTAGGTGCCGACGGCGGCGGACGGATCGACGGTCAGCGGAACCAGGATGGCGACCCGGCCTTCGAAGACGCCGTAATCCTTCGGGCCATCGCCCAGGTCCGCGGTCGCACCGTGGATCTCCGGCCAGGTGGCGAACCCGGTATGAAGCGTGAAGGGGGTGACGGCGTCGGCGGGGACCGCGATCTCGGTCCGAATGGCGCCGTCGAATTCCGCGAACCCGCCGCCGATGGGTCCGGGTCCCGGCCAGAGATGCCAACCAGCGTCGATGTCGAGCACCACGGCCACGACCACGTCGCTCCCGGGCGTCACCGCCGTCTTGGAGAGCAGGATCCCGGGGGTCACTCGATCTCTGGAATCATTGAATTCGGACTCTTCGCCACCGTCGAATCCGAAGTCGAATTGAGCCTCCGCCCGCTGGCTGATCACCAGCACGGGCAGGATCAAGAGGAGGGGGAGGGCATTCCAGAAGGAGCGATGGGTGGGGATCGAAGTCTTCATGTCGTCACTCATGGTAGTTCCGAGGCCGCCTGGGGAGGGGTGTTCGAGCAGTCCGGGCCGCGAAATCGGGTCTGGTGGGCGACCTCCCGATAATCGACGCTGAAGCCGCCGGATGCCGCGAATGGCCGAGCGAATCGACCTTCTCGGGGATTCTCATGCCGTCTCGTCTCAAGCCCGATCGGACCGCCTGCCGATGATCAAATGGTCGAGGTGCGGTTGATCTGGATCGGCAGGAGGCCGAATTCAGATTCTCAGCCCCTCGCCGGAGAAGTCCAAGCCATGTCCGATGCCGAGATGCTCGATCAGAAGGAAGTCGACGCGTTGCTCGACGCAGTCGAATCCGGCAATTTGAAGGATGATCAGCCCCCGGCGCGGATCTTCTCTCGATTCCGACGAGATCACGAGAAGGTCGAGATCCGGGTCTATGACTTCAAGCGACCGGAGCGCATCGGCAAGGACCAGATGCGGACGCTTCGGACGCTGCACGAGGCCTTCGCTCGAGGATTCGGTGCTCAGATGTCCGGGTTCCTGCGGTCGATCGTCGAAGTCCGGGTCGCCAGTGCCGAGCAGATGACCTACGCCGAGTTCATCGGCAGTCTTCCCAATCCAACCTGTTTCACGCTGCTGGACTGCCCGCCGCTCGGTGGTCAGATCTGCATGGAGATCAGTCCGCTCGTGGTCTATCCGCTGGTGGAGCGACTCCTGGGCGGGACCAATCAGAACCTCATGATTCCTCAGCGGCCGTTGACGGGAATCGAAACCCGGCTGATGCGACGCGTGCTGGATCTGGGGATGAATGCGCTCACCGAGGCCTGGTCCGGCGTCCGTGAGATCGACTTCAGCGTCGCGGCGATGGAATCCAATCCCCAGCTCGTGGAGATCGTTCCGCCCAACGAAGTGGTCGTGATGATCGGTTTCGAGATTCGGCTGGGAAGTCGGGTGGGGGATGGGGTCGGCACGATGAGCCTCTGTATTCCCTACAACGTCATCGAGCCGGTCATGGACGATCTGAGCACCGAGAACTGGTTCGTGGCCGGGGATGGTCGAGCTCGAGAGGCCGAAGAGGCCATCGTCTCCAAACTCCACGACTCGACCGTTCAGATCGAAGCGACCTTGGCGGAAACTTCGATCACGCTCTCGGATCTCGGCCGGCTTGAAGTCGGCGATCTGCTCACCACCGATCGGCGGGCGGATCAGCCCGTCCAGGTCAGCGTGGCGGGGAAACCGAAGTTCGAGGCGACTCTGGGGCAGCACCGCGGAATGCGGGCCTTGCGGATCGTCGATCCCGCGAAAGTCGGAAATTCCGAGATTCCGACCCCCGAAACCGGGTCATAACCCCCGGATTGTCCTGAAACCGCGTCCATGATGACCGGGGGCCGGGTATCCTCCCCGATCGGCCTCGCGTTATCGAGGTCGTGATCCCGTCCGTCGTCCGACGCCGGGTAAGGATGATTCACCGATGCTCGTAAACGCTACTGAAATGAGCGCATCGGACCGACCCTGCCTCGGGATTCGAGGGTGAGCCAGTCTTTCGGCCATCCCGTTCCCCGTTCCGCAGTCGTCGGCGCACGATCGAACCGGAGTCACCGGTCCATCGTGGAGGTTCCGATTCTTGACGCTTCGGCGTCGCTGATCGGTCCTGAGTCATCCTTTGCTTCGCTGGAGATCGTCCCAATGAGGTGACGGTCTTTCACAGGACGGCATCCGATCGCTCGCGATCGGCTCGACGGGCCACGCTCCCCTTGATTGGGACGCGTGGCTCGCTTCGTGTGACTGGGGCACGGCCGACGTTCGCGGCGCCGGTGGGTCAGCCACGGGGGCTGGCGATGATGCAACCCGATAGACAGACCATTTCGACAACTCATTCGACAACTCATTCGACAACTCAAAGGAGCGGCGGGTGAAGCCCGTCCGAAGCACGAGACCAATGAATCCAGAAACCCTTCGAATCCTCGACTCCATCGCCCGTGATCGCAACATCGATCGAGAGCTCCTCATCGAGGATCTCGAGCAGGCCATGGTCAGCGCCGCACGGAAGCACTTCAACTCCCTGGACACCGAGGAGTTCGGATGCCAGATGGACCGACTCAGTGGTGCGATCCGGCTCTGGCGCAACATCGAAGGTGAAGGCATCGAGGAAATCCCCCTCTCCGCGATGGGCCGGATTCCTGCCCAGACCGCGAAGCAGGTGATGATCCAACGGTTCCGCGAGGACGAGCGGAACAGCCTGCTCGATGAGTTCGCCAAGCGACAGGGCGAGGTCGTGACGGGTGCCGCGCAACGTTACGAGGGTGGTGCGCTCGTCGTTCAAATCGACCGGGCGGAAGGGTTCATGCCTCGGAGCGAGCAGATTCCAGGAGAGCAGTTCCACCCCGGCGACCGTGTTCGCTGCCTGATCCTCGACGTCCGAGACGCGGGCAACCAGGTCAAGATCGTGTTGAGCCGTTCGCATCCGGACTTCATCCGCCGACTCTTCGAGCAGGAGGTTCCGGAAGTCAGTGAACGCGTCATCGAGATCAAGGCGATGGCTCGGGAGGCGGGATTCCGCACCAAGCTCGCGGTGAGTTCGATCGATTCGAAGGTCGATGCGGTCGGTGCCTGCGTGGGCGTCCGTGGCAGTCGGATTCGAAACATCGTCGACGAGCTGAATGGCGAGAAGATCGACATCGTTCGTTGGAACGAATCCAGTCAGGTTCTCATCGCCAACGCGTTGAAGCCCGCGGAAGTCGAAGAAGTCAGCCTCTGCTTCGAGCTGGGGCGGGCCACGATCATCGTTCGGGAGGATCAATTGTCTCTCGCCATCGGCCGGCGAGGCCAGAACGTCCGCCTCGCGGCGCGGCTGACCGGTTGGGACATCGACATCCTCACGCCGGAGGAGTTCGCGAAGGGTCTCGAGAACCTCGAAGCCACCGTGCGTGGCATCGAAGGCATCACGGAAGTGATGCTCGACCGGATGGGGGCGTTGGGAATGATCAGCGTCTTCGACATCGAAGAAGTCGGCGAAGGCGTGCTGGTGGAAGAACTCGAACTCACCGACGAACTGGCGGCGACCATCGTGGAACGGGCTGCGGCCCGGGCCCACGAGATCTCCGAAGAACAGGCGAAGGCCAAGGAAGAGGCGGATGCCAAGGCTGCGGAAGAGCAGTCGGCCGATGCCATCCTCTCCGCGACCGATGCGGATGCGGAATCCTCGGCGGCGTCGATTCTCGGCGGAGGCCCGGCGGTTCCGGAGGCTCCGGCGTCGACGGAGGAAGAAGCCCAGGTCGAGCAGACCGATGCGGCGGCGGAAGCGTCCGCCGATGCGCTGCTCGGCGGCGGGCCGGCGTCCGAGGATGCCGGTGCGACGGATCAGAAGGATTGAGTGCTCGCCCCCGTTTCGGGGCGAGCGTGTCATTTGAAGACGCCGTGTGGAAGCAGGGTGTCGAGTTGATGGACAGTGTTCGACTGATGGATTGACCGACGGTCCGCGAATGCGGAAGAACCATTCGCGAGGAGAACCACGTGGCCAAGAAGAAGACGGTAGCCCTGAGAGTTCACACGCTTGCCAAGGAACTTGGGGTGTCCAGCAAGGACATCATCGCCAAGTGCGTGGCCGAGGACATTCCCGACATCACCAACCACATGTCGGCGGTCTCGGTCGGTCTCTCGCACACGGTGCGCGAGTGGTTCGGCAACGCGGAAGGGGAGTCGTCCACGGCGGTTGAGACCGCGGCCAAGGTCGACGTCGTGAAGGCCCGAGCCAAGGTGCGGAAGACGACCAAGAAGGTCGTGGTCAAAGAGAAGGAAGAATCGGCGGCTCCGGTCGCCGAGGTGGCCGTGGCCGAGCCGCCCGCGGCGCCTCCGGCAGATGTCGAGCCGCCGTCTCCGCCGTCTCCGCCCTCTCCGGCGACACCGGTGGTCGAGGTGGACCCCCCGTCGAGTACGCCCGACACTCCGAGTGAACCGGAATCGCCCGCGATCGCGGCATCCGCCGGCTCGGACGTCGAGGGTGATTCAGGCAAGCCGATGATGAACGTTCCCAACCGGCCGGACAGCATCTCGCCGGTCGGGCCGAAACTTGAGCAACCGACCAAGGTGGCCCTGAGTGGTCCCAAGGTCATCCGGGTCGAGAAGCCCGACGAACTGCCCGCGCCTCGTCCTCGAGGTCAGCAGGGTGGCGGCATGATGTCGAGCGGCGGACCTCGCCGCGGCGGCGGTGCCGGTGAGATGGACCAGCAGCAGGATGCACGTCGCGGCGGTGGTGGTGGTCATGGTGGGCCGGGAGGTCCCGGTGCCAAGGGGCGAAGCCCGCGACGCAGTGGCGGTGGTGACGGCCGATCAGGCCGCGCCGGTTCCGGCCTCGGCGAGAACAAGGCGTTCCAGCCCTGGCGTGCCCAGGACCTCGCCGAACGCGATCAGGCCTTGAAGCACTCGCAGGGATTCTTCCGCCAGCACCGACAGGATCGGATGCGAGGCCGGGGCGGTGGCGGTGGCCGACGAGGTGCGCCGGTCGCGGCGAAGCCGACGGGTCCCGTCAAGATCTCGGAACCGATCACCATCAAGGACCTCTCCGCCGCTACCGGCGTGAAGGGGGCGGAGATCGTGAAGAAGCTCTTCCTCGAGGGCATTCCCGCCACCATCAACTCGGCGATCGAGACCGAGCGGGCGATCGAGATCATGATGGAGTACGAGATCGAGCTCCAGGTCGAGCAGGCGAAGACCGCTGCCGAAGTGATCGAAGAGCGGTTCAAGACCCGCGAGCGCGATGACGAGCGATCACGAAGTCCGATCGTGACGATTCTCGGTCACGTCGACCACGGAAAGACGTCCTTGCTCGACCGGATTCGCAAGGCGAACGTCGCCGCCGGCGAGGCCGGTGGCATCACTCAGGCCACCAGTGCGTTCCAGGTGCCGGTGACCGCCGGTGAGAAGGAACGAGTGGTCACGTTCATCGACACGCCCGGTCACGAAGCGTTCACCAACATGCGTGCTCGAGGTGCGAAGGTGACTGACGTGATCGTGCTGGTGATCGCGGCTGATGACGGGATCATGCCGCAGACCGCCGAGTCGATCAGTCATGCGAAGGCGGCCGGCGTTCCCCTGGTGGTGGCGTTGAACAAGATCGACAAGGCCGAAGCCACCGAGGAGAACATCCAGCGGATCTACGGGCAACTGGCCGAACACGAACTCAACCCCACCGAATGGGGTGGTTCGATCGAGGTCATCAAGACCAGTGCCATCGAAGGCACGGGTATTCAGGATCTGTTGGACATCCTGGACTACCAGGCTGATCTGCTCGAACTCAAGGGTGACTTCACGGGCAATGCCGAAGGAACGGTTCTTGAGGCTCAGGTCGAAGAGGGGCGAGGCCCGGTGGCACGCATGCTCGTGCAGGAAGGCATGCTCAAGAAGGGCGACTTCATCGTCACCGGCCGAGGCTTCGGACGGGTTCGAGACATCGTCGACGATCATGGCAAGCGAGTCGAGTTCGCGGGGCCGTCCACACCCGTCGCGATCAGTGGAATCGACCAGCTGCCTGATGCGGGCGATCGTTTCTTCGTCGCCGACTCGCTCAAGGAGGCCGAATCGGCCGCCGAAGAACGACGTCGTCTCGAACGAGAACGGGAGCTTGCGGCTCCGAAGATCACCCTCGACAACATCTTCGATCATCTCGAAGAAGGAAAGAAGAAGGATCTTCCGCTGGTCATCAAGGCCGATGTGCAGGGTTCCGTCGAGACGCTTCGCGCGGTTCTCGGGAAGATCGGATCCGAGGAGGTCAAGGTTTCGGTCAAGCATGCCGCCGTCGGTGGCATCAACGAGAGCGACGTCACGCTCGCCGAAGCGACCGGCGCGATCGTGGTCGGCTTCAATGTGACCACCACTTCGAAGGCTCGGCAACTCGCGGAAGCCAAGGGTGTCGACATCCGGCTCTATGACGTCATCTACGACATCACCGATGATGTCGAGAAGGCCGCGTCCGGCCTGCTCGATCCGGAACTGAAGCTCGAGGTCCTCGGGCATGCCGAGGTCAAGGAGGTCTTCCGGGTCTCCAAGATCGGTGCGGTGGCCGGCTGCTACGTCACCGACGGCATCGTGGAGCGGAGTGCTCAGATTCGTGTCACTCGCGAAGGCATCGTCGTCGAGAAGGACCGCCGCCTCGATCAGTTGAAGCGGTTCAAGGACGACGCCAAGGAAGTCAAGAGCGGCATGGAATGCGGCATGAAGATCGATGGTTACGACGACATCAAGGTTGGCGACGTCCTGGAGTGCTACAAGACGATCGCCGTGGCTCGGAGCCTTTGAGACCGGATTATGGCGAGGCGTCGATTTCAGGAGACCGACCGACAGGATCGGGTGCGACCCAGACAGGTCGCGTCCTTGCTTTCACGTGTGATTCAGGAACGAATCTCCCGTGGCTTCGCGGATCCTCGAATCCGAGGCCTTGTTTCGGTGACGAAGATCGACCTCGCCGAGAATCTCCAGATCGCCACGATCAGCATCTCGGTGCTTCCCGACAAGTACGGCGTCCGGGTCCTGGCCGGACTCAAGAGCGCCAGTGGTCTGTTCAGAAAGACCATCCGCGACGAGACCGCCTTGCGGCGGGTCCCGGATCTTCGTTTCAAACTGGATGACTCGATCAAGAACGATGCCGCACTGGACGCGGCGATTCGTGATGGTTTCGATTCCCTCGAATCGGATTCAAGTGACACGGATGTGTCGGTCCCAGATGATTCGGCCAGACGGGATGGTCCCGTGGACGTCGACTCTTCCCGCAACGATTTCGACGACGACTCCGCTCGTCCGCCGGAAGACCACGAGGTACCTTCGTGAAGACCAAATGGGCGAAGCCCGCCAAACTCTCGGCACTCCTGAAGAAGCATCATCCGTCGACGGAGAAGGGTGCTCCCGCGGAGGAAACCGCGTCGGAGGATCCGATCATGGTCCTGATCCACGCATGGCTCCTGTGGGAAGCCAGCAGTGAGCAGGCCGAGACGGCCATGGGTCGTTTGATGGAGTCACGGGTCGACATCAACGAGATTCGCGTCTCGCTTCCGCATGAACTCGCGCCAGCGATGGGCAAGCGATACCCGCGGCTTGAAGAACGTCTCACGGGAATCAAGAAGTCCCTCCACTCGATCTATCTTCGACGCCATGAGATCTCCTTGAACTACGTTCGAGAGAAGGGCAAACGGGACGCCAAGGCCGAGATCGAGAGCCTCGACGGAATCAACCCCTTCGTGTCGGCTCGAGTGTTGCGACTCTCCTTCGATGTGCACGCCATGCCAGCGGACGAGCAGTTGTCTCTGCTGTTGCACGAGCTTGGAGTGATCGCCGAGCCGGTCGAGCACGAAGTTCTCGCAAGTTGGCTCGCCTCCGAGGTGAAGGCCGGTGATGCGCATCATGCGATCGCGGCCTTGCAGTCGGCGGTCGATGCGGCCTGGGCGGATGGAACGATGACCAAACTCGCTCGAAAGCGGCGGCCCGCGAAGCCCCCGGAGCCCGTGGTCGTTCCGGAGACAACTGAAGAAGAGGTGCCTTCGGCGCCCGTTGATGCCGGGAAGAAGCCCGCGATCAAGAAGCCCGTGACCAAGAAGCCTGCGACCAAGAAGGCTGCGACCAAGAAGGCTGCGACCAAGAAGCCTGCGACCAAGAAGGCTGTGACCAAGAAGGCTGTGACCAAGAAGCCCGCGGCCAAGAAGGCTGCGGCCAAGAAGCCCGCGGCCAAGAAGGCTGCGGCCAAGAAGTCGGCGGCCAAGCCCGTCGCGAAGAAGGCTGCGAAGAAGGCCGCGACCAAGAAGCCTGCCGCGAAGAAGCCCGTGAAAAAGAAGGCGTCTGCGAAGAAGGTCGCCAAGAAGACCGCCAAACGAAAGACGTCACGACCGGCTCCTGCGGCACGGAAGCGAGTTGGCTGATGACTCTGGCTCGGACCTGTGACCGGGTTGCGGCGTACGCTCCGCCGCGGGTCGGTCATGTGGTGGCCGTTGCCATCGTTCTCTGGACGTCTCTCGCCGTGGGCTGCAATTCCCCGGCATCGAAGACCGTGGAGATCGCTCCTGTCGCTTCAGGCGGCGGAAGTTCATCGACCGGTCGAGAGGGACTGCAAAGACGATCGGATGCCGAGCGGCTCGCCATGCCGGTCGTCTTCCGTGAAGTGGCACTTCCTCCGGGGCTGGCGACGGCGGAGATTCTCGAAGTCCCGTCCGTCCGTCCGCTCGATGCGCTCGTCGCGGTGCATCTCGACGAGCGGCATGCCGCCACCGATCAGTTGGATGAATCGGGGGCCTCTTCGAGCAACGACGCGGTTCGAAACTACGTGCGAGGCCGGTCACTTCTCGCTTCGGGGCGCCCGGCGGAAGCGATTCCGTTCCTCGAGTCGGCGATCAGACTTGGTGGAGGGACGGCAGGGATGCGAACTCTGGCCGAGGCCTGCGATGCCGCGGGCCGTGGCTCGGACGCGCTGGCGATTCGACGACGTCTCGCGGTGTTGGGCTCCGCTTCGGACGAGGATCTTCGGCGACTTCTCACGGAACTCGTTCGTCGGCGTCTCATGCCGGAGGCGAGGGCGGTTTCGGCGGCCCGTGTACGGAGGTCGTTGGACGCGGGTGATGCGCGACGGTCAGGTGATGCGGCGTTCCGACTCTCCACGGTTCTGGACGTCGCAGGCGAACCGACGGCGGCGGCCGAAGTGCGGGCATCGCTTCTACGGGCGTCGTCGATCGACGATGCGATGCTGACCGGACTTTCCGAAGCCAGATTCGCGGACCTGCATCTTCTGGCTGGCGATGATGCCGCGAAAGCAGGCGATGCGGTGGCCGCGGATGCGTTCTGGAGAACCGCGATGGAGGTCGATGTGATCGATCCCGCGGTACTGCGACAGCGTCTTCTCTGGTCATCCGCGGCGCTTGGTCGCGATGCGACCGTTCAGTGTCTTCTGTTGGAAGCGGCCGCGGCTCCATCCGGCGGTGATCTGGAAATGGCGATCATTCTGGCTGATCAGGGCCTCGAGATGCCGGAGTTGTGCCGCCGCCTCGCTGCGCGGCTTCGCGATCATCCACACGACGCCGGCGCCGCTCGAATGCTGGCCATGCTTGATCCGGTACGCATGGCAAGTGTTCTCAATGACGGGGCGGCGGGGGAGACCACGCCCGAGGCGCGGCGATCGCTGGTGGATGCGGCGGTGGCCGGTGGCCCCGCGACGACGATTCTGGTCGCTGCCGGAGTGTCGGATTCGATCGATCTGCTGGACGGGGTGGTCGATCGGCTTTTCGAAGGACCGTGGACTGCCGGTGAACTGTTGAACGCCTCTTCCAGCGACGAGGTCATCAATGCCGGCGTTGACACCGCCTTCGTCCGGGCGGAGATCTTCAGGCGCCATGACCGTTCGGATCTCGCGGCCGTCGCGCTGGAAGGGGCGTCGTCGAATCCGGACGAGCCGCTTCATCGAGTTCTGGCCATCCGACTGGCCGCTGCTGAAATGGACCCTTCTTCAGTGCTCGCGGTCGAGGCTCATCCGTTCGATGAGCGGGTCGAAGCCGAAAGAGTGCTGGGATTGCTCGCTGCCGGCGAACCCGAGATCGCGGTGGAGTTCGCAGAGCGTGCGGTTCGACGATCACCGATGTCGCCATGGCTCCAGGCCGCGCTCGGACGATCACTCTCTCTGGCCCGTGGTCGTGCCCTCGAAGCGGTCGAAGCAACGGCGCGAGCCATTCGGCTCGGCGATCGGCGGTGGTCGACCCGCATCGAACTCGCCCAGTTCATGCAGCTGGTTCGCGCCGATCTCCCCGCCGACTCGGAAGTGAAGCTCTCCCTGGCCATGCTCGGCGAAGATCCGGTCTTTCGAAGACTCATCGAGGCTGATCAAGCCGCCGCCAGGGGCGATGCCGCGTCGGCGGAGCGAATACTCGACGGGATGCTCGAGAACCCGGAAGTCAGGGAGGAAGTTCTCGTTCGCATGCTGGGAATCTGGCGGTCCCTGGGGCAGACCGCCAAGGGGCGACGACGAATCGACTCCCTGTTGAAGAGACATCCGGGGGATCCGGCGTTGATGGATGCTCGTTTCGCGCTCAGGCTGTCCACGGGCGATCGAGAGGAGCTCATCAACGAACTTCGGACGACGGTACGAGAATCGGTATCCGCACTTCCGAGCCGACGTCTGGAATCGCTTCTCAAGGACACGGACTCCGATCGATCGGAGTTGGCGCGACTGCTTCAAATCCGCATGGACCGACGGTCGCTCACGCCGGCTCGATCGATCGATGAACTGGAACTGGCGATTCTCGTCGCGGACCCGGTCGGAATCAACGAGGCGATCGAGAAGTGCGAGGCCATCGACGTCTCCACCTTGACGCCTCGTATTCGTCGACGACTCGCTTCGGTGGCTGCCGCCGTTCCGGATCGAAGAGGTTCCGAGATCGTGTCTCGAATCGCGAACTGGAGCGCGGATGACCTCGAACCGGTGAACGCCGACGTCGCCGCAGCGATCCTGAGGACTCTTCCCGCCACGGGTTCGGTCCTGCCGACTGAACGGCTCGATCCGGCGCCGGCCTTCTCGTGGTTGGATTCGGATTGGCGTGCGGTGGGCCTCTCGCTTTCGGAGACGGATGTGAACGCCGGTGCCGAGTTGCTGGTGTTCGCCCTCGATTCGCCGGATGCCGGATCGCCCGCGAATGCGGGGCTGATTCGATCGGCCATCGCCACCGGAATCACGGCGGGCTGGTCGGCGGGGCGGATCCACGACCTGCTCGAGCGGCAGGCTGCCGACGGTTCCTCCGTGGCTGACGCCTTCGGCTCGGAGGGTGCCGACCGACTTGCGCTCGCGGAGGTCTCCGGTGATGCCTCGCTGTTGGGACGTCGCGGGCTGGCGATCGAACTGCTCGATATCGCCGCGGCCAAGCCGGGCGCCGCCGCGGCGACCTTGAACAACCTCGGATTCGCACTGCTCGAGGGCGACGAGTCCGCGGTGCGGCGGGCGGCCGAACTCCTCGAGTCGGCCTATCAGCAGGATCCGGCCAGTCCGAGCGTGCTTGATTCTCTCGGTTGGCTTCGTTATCTCGAGGGTCGGCAGGACGAGGAGGACCCGGGGGGAGCGCTGGTCTTGATCTCGCAGTCGATCGAACGGCGTCTGGCCACCGGGCGTCCGGTTTCCGGAGAGGTTCTCCTTCACTTCGCGGATGCAGCCTGGCGAGCGGGTCGGCAGTCCGATGCGGTCAACGCCTGGAGCAGGATCACCGAGCAGGCGCTGGCCACCCGTGAACTGGCCGGTCGATTGGCCGCGTATGCGGACTACCAGAAGCAGATCTGGGGCCGGGTCCTGGTGCCGCCGAAGGAGATGTACGAGAGCATCGATGGTCGGTGGATTCAGGAGGCGGAGCTCAGATTGCGAGCGGTGGCCGAGGATCGATCACCACCCGTCACTCCGACCTTTCGGGAGCGTGGCGGCGTGCAGGACGCCTCCGAATGAATGACAATGGCTCCGGACCCGGCGACGTGCCCGATGGTCCACGACCCGACAGGAAACCAAGAGGACATCAAGATGGCCGGTCACAGTAAATGGGCCAATATCAAGCATCGCAAAGCCCGGGTCGACTCCAAACGCAGCAAGCAGTGGAGCAACTGCAGTCGCGCCGTGATCGTCGCGGCTCGAGCTGGCGGAGGTGATCCGAAGTTCAACACCACCCTTCGATATGCGATCGACGACGCCAAGGCGGCGAACATGCCCAAGGACACGATCGAGAAGGCGATCAAGAAGGGCACCGGTGAGATCGAAGGCGAGACCTACGAGCCCGCGAGATACGAGGGATACGGTCCCGGTGGAATCGCGATCATCGCGGACTGTCTGCAGAGCAACGCCAACAAGACGGCGCCGGAAATCCGCGCGATATTCGGGAAGGGCGGAGGTAACCTCGGAACGCCCAACTCCGTCGCCTTCGGCTTCACGCACGAGGGAAGCATTCTCATCGATGGAACCGACGTCGACGAAGACTCCGTCATGGAGGCTTCTCTCGAGGCGGGTGCCAAGGACGTCGAGACCGAGGACGGACTGATCTCGGTCACGACGGAACCTTCCGACTTTCTGGAAGTGAAGGACGCCCTGATCGCGGCGGGTTTCACCCTCGAGCAGGCGGAACTCACCTTCCGGCCGGAGACCCGGGTCGCATTGGACGTCGACAAAGCGAAGAGTGTTCTCCGCCTGATCGACGCGCTCGAGGATCAGGACGATGTCCAGAAGATCTTCCATAACGCCGAGATCCCGGACGAGGCCTACGAGTGAACCGTCGACCCCGTGCCGAAGATGGCCTTCGCCGGGAATGGGTCGAGATCACCGGACGGGTCCAGGGCGTGGGATTCCGAGCGATGGTGGCCGAAATCGCGTTGGGCCGGCCAGTGGCGGGTTGGGTTCGCAACGAGCCGCGAGGAAGCGTCCTGATGCTGCTGGAGGCCGCTGAGGGGGATCTGGACGCCTTTATCGAAGCCATCGTTCAAGAACGTGCGACGGACATCGCCGGGCTCGATCGGAGGCCGGTCGAGACGGGGGACGCCGAAAAAGGCCCTTCCGGGCCGCTCACAGGCTTCTCCGTCAAGTTCAACCGCCTCCCGGGCCGATGAGGGACGTGCGGGGCCACCTTCCAGCCCCCCGAAGGACTTCGTTCGCAATGCACTCACTTCGAATCACGCTCGTTCTCTTCGTCGGCCTCCTCTTCGCGGGCTGCAGCAGCCGGACGGCGACCTTCCCCGGTTTCAGTGACCCCGAGGTCTGGAACGCGATGGTGACGGTGGCCAAGAACCCGGAGTACAAGGACTGGTTCGTCTTCGAGAACGAGGTCTGGACCAACCGACCTTCCGGAGAGATCGAGATTGATCGATTCCTCCGCCGAGATCTCGTCCAGGTCGGCCAGGATCCGGTGCGGCAGGAGGAACGTTGGAAGTTCCGGGTCACCTTCGAGCACACCGATCCGCCCACGCTCAAGTTCACGGCGCGGCAGGTGAAGATTCCCGCACTCCTTTGGCGCGAGGCCGATCGATACTTCGCCGACATGCGAAACATTCTCGGGATTGAAGCCGAGTCGGAGATTGGAGAAGTCGAGATCATCGACTTGGAAGGCGCCGAGGTCGAAGAAGTCGTTCCGGCCGATGACGGGGTCTCCGAGGTTCCGTTGGAAGTGGACGTGGAACTCATCGACCTGGACGGACGCTGAGCCAATCCGGGGAAACGGCCATCACCACTTCAACCCGCCCAGACGAGTCGGCCGATTCCACGGCAGCGGCTCCCCACGTGATTCCATCATTGGACGCATCCGAGCGACGTGAACTTCGCCCGGTGGGAATTCTCGCGATCTGCTGGGTCGTGCTTCCCGCCGCGGGTGGATTCGTCCTGCTTGCGAACGTGGGGGAGGCGTCGGAGATGCTCGATGCCATCGCGGTCTCGTCGGGCGTCGCGGTCTCGCTGTTGGTCTTCGCGTCGTTCTTCGCCATCACATCCGGGCTCGGTCTGCTTCCAACCTACGCGCAGGCCATTCTGGCGGGGTGGGCCTTCGGGACCACCTTCGGAACCATCGGCGCGATTCTTGGAATCCTGCTTGGAGCCACGATCGGTTTCGGTCTGGCGCGGTTGATTTCAGGCCCCGCGATCGAGAGCATCATCAACCGAAGACCAGTGGTCGCCGCGGTCCGAAACGCCGTGATCGGAAGTGGTTTCTTCCGGGCCACCTACATCGTCGGTCTGCTTCGTCTGAGTCCGAACAGTCCGTTCGCCCTGTCGAATCTGGCGCTCGGCGGCGCCCGGACTCCGGTGACCGCCTATCTGCTCGGAACCATGCTCGGCATGCTCCCCCGAACCGCGATCGCGGCCGGGATCGCGGCGGCGGCAGCCGCCGATGGAAGCGAAGGACTGGCCGAAGTGGTGGAGAAGAAAGGCTGGGTGATGACCATCTCCGGCGTCATCGTCCTCGTGGTCGCGGTCGTGATCATCGGATCGATCGGCAAGCGGGCGTTGAAGCGAGCGCTCGAAGATCAGGCGGACACGACGGCGTCAAGTTGACGTTTGAGCCTTCCTTGGAGGAATCCGTCGGCTCCCTGCTCTCGTGACAACTCGAACAGTCTCTTGGCTTCCTCAAGATCCTCTCGAGCGGTCTCGTCGTTCTTCGGTCGCAGGCTCGCGCGGTACGCCAGGCAGAGTTCGACCTCGGCGGTCAGTTCCGAGTCCCGGGTCTCGATCTCGAGGATGGCGCGTCCGATCGCGATCGTCTTGTCGAGACGTCGGAGAATCAAGGCATCGCCGCTCGGTTCGCCGCCGGCTTCGATCGATTCGGCACGGTCGGCGATGGCGACTTCCGTCAGGTATCGATCGGCTCGGATCGCGAGTCGTCTGGCGTCCGCGTCGGGAAGAGTCTGAAGCCTCGGTTCGATGATCGAATCTCGAAATCGGGCGATCTCCGAAGCGAAGGCGGACGTGTCGCCGCCATCCAGTTTCACCAGTCGGGATGCGATGGACATCGCCTTCATCAGATCGACGACGGCGCCTCGGCGATCCATGGGATCAAGCCAGGCCACTTCGAAGGTCAGGTCGAGATGTTGTTTGAGATGTCGACGAGCGGTCGCAGGGGCCTCTTCCATGAGGAGTTCCTGCAGATAGAGATGGGCCTTGGCGAGATCCCGGCGGGTCCGTCCCGATTCGATGCGGGCGGACTCGTCCGCGAGGCGCTCGCGCCGAGCGAGAGAATCTTCCATCAGTTTTCGAGCACCGGGCCGATCACCCAGGTTCTTCCGGGCATCGGCCATCCTCATTTCGAGGATCGCCAGATCTCGAGTGGCGATCTCACCCCGACTGGCATGGAAATCGTGGGATCTCTGATACTCGTCCAGGGCGCCTTCGATGTCTCCGGAGAGAAAGAGCAGGTCCGCCCGATCGGTCCCCAGCATGGCGAGTTGACGTGCGAACTTCTGGCCCGAGACCGACTCGATTTCGTTGAAGAGCGCGATGGCGGAATCAAGATGTGCGGCGCGGTCCTTGCGGGGACTCGCATCCGCCTCTTCCATCGAGAGTTGTGCCTCGACCAGAAGGAGCTCGATCGATTCCGGATGCCGACGTCGTGCCTCGACGAGTTCATCGGCGATGGTGGCACGGATTCGGGCTGCTGCGGCGCGATCGCCAAGGGAAGGATTTCTTCGCTGCCATTGGATTCGGGCCTGTTGCAGGCGGAGTCCGAGTCGTCGGGCGAGAATGATGGCGTCGTCCGGGACCGCTCGGTTCGCCGCATCCAGCCGTTCGAGCATGAGTTCACCGAGCGAGCTCGCGGTATCGAGCTGATTGGCTTCCTGAAGCGACTGAATCAGATTTTCGGTTCCCAGGGCGGCCGACTCGATCTCCAGATCCGCCAGTGCTTCCCGAACCAACTCGGCCGATTCGGCTCGGCTCGCCTCGGTCTCGGCGCGGGCCGATGCGAGATCGGCTTCGCTCTGCGCGGCCCGCGCCGTCAGGACCGCGACGGCGGCCAGCGAGGCGAACGCGATGGCGATGACGCAGGCGGTGGCGATGGCGAGACCGGCACGGTGTCGGGCGACGAACCGGGTCGTGATGTACGCCATCGACTCGGGCCGGGCTTCGACCGGAAGGCCATCGAGATGTCGCTGCAGATCCGCGACGAACTCGCGTGGCGAGGAGTAGCGACGCGACGGTTCTCTTCGGAGCGCCTTGAGGATGATGACGTCGAGATCGCCGTCCAGACGTCGGCGGATTCGATCGATCCGGCTGTTTCGGACGGAGGCGATCTTCTCGGCGGTGTCCGGATCGACGGTGGCCGTCGACATCGCTTCGCTCGGTCGGATCGGCTCGGTCTCGAGCTTGGCGTTGCGAATGCTGACATATCCGCGATCGACGTCTGCGAACGGGAGACGTCCGGTGAGCAGTTCGTAGAGGACCACTCCGAGGGAATAGACGTCCGCGCGGGTGCCGATCGCATCTCCCGTGAACTGTTCCGGGGCCGCGTAATCGGGGGTGAGGACGCCTTCGCCGGCCTGCGTCACCTTGCTTCCCAGCCCGCCGATCTCGGGGTTGACGATCTTCGCGATGCCGAAATCCAGGAGTTTCGGATCACCGTTGGGAGTCACGAGAATGTTGTCGGGCTTGATGTCTCGATGCACGACGAGGTTTTCATGAGCATGTTGAACCGCCAGGGCGATCCGCATGCAGAGTCTGACGCGGTCGTCGATCGAGAGTCGTTCCCGGTCGCAGTAGGTGCTGACCGAGACGCCTTCGACGAATTCCATCGCAAGCCACGGCCGATCATCTTCCAGAGTTCCACCATCGATCAGTCTCGCGATGTCCGGATGATCCAGTGATGCGAGCACCTGTCGTTCCAGCTCGAAACGCTTGACCACCGTCTCGTCGCTGGAGGATCGGGAGAGAATCTTGATGGCCACTCGCTGGCGGAAGCCGCCTTCGGCTCGCACGCCTTCCCAGACCTCTCCGAATCCACCCCGTCCGATGGGAACTTCGGCTTCGATTCGAAACACGCCGACGCGATCCGGTCGACGAAATCGTCCCCCGGAACGCCGCCCGTTCGTTCCGGCCCCGCCGCGACTGGGAAGTGAAGGAACGCCGGATTCCGGCGCGATCGCCGCGGTTTCCATTCCGGTGTGCGGCTGTGCGATGTCGACGGTCGCGTCGAGGGGCGCAGATTCCCGCTCGAGGAGGGCCTTCAATTCCTCATGGAGGGTCTCGTCCTCGCCGCAGGTGGTGCGGATGAACGTCGCACGCTCGTCCTCGGGCCGATCCATCGCCGCGAGCATGATCTTGCGGACGCGAATGGCATGCGAGCCTTCATCCGGCGAGTCATCCTCATGCGTGTGCTCTGCCATGATCGATCTCCGTGTCCGGGGAGGATACCCGCACCATCGGGAGGGACCTGCGCGAGGCGGCGTGGACGAACGGGGAGGAGATTTTCCTCCTGCCGAAGGTGTCCTTCGTCCCCGTGTCAAGACTCAACGGGTGGGGGGTGGTCTTCCCGGGGTCAGTGGCGGTCCCGCAAGGTACGACGACCTCTCTTGCGACTCGGTGACCTCAGAACGTGCATGGTCCCCAGAGCGAGAACAGAAGGCCGAGGTCTTCGGCATCCACGATCCCGTTGCCGGAGAGGTCCTGCGGGCAGTCACCACATGGACCCCAGGCGCCGATCAGGCTTCCGATGTCGGTTCCGTTCACCATGCCGTCTCCATTGAAGTCGGCCTGATTGCATGGTGGAATCGGGAGTGTCTCGACGCCAACGAGATTGATCGCGGGATCGATCTGCTCCGCGGGATCCAGACCGAGGCTCAAGGTCGGTTGACCCTCCTGCCTCGTACCACCCTGCCCGATCGCGATCACGGGTGCTTTCCGGTCCAGGGGAACGATGCTCACGACTTCAAGAACGAATCGCCCGAAGTTCTCCGAGTTGGCGATGGCTCGAAGGATCATGATTTCCGGGGTCGGTCCTCCGGTCGCGATGATGATCTCCGGTCCGGCCTGCGCGTCGAGGGAACCGGCGGCGATCGCCGACAGTGGTCGATTGAGTTGAATGCTCGAGGTCGCGAAGTTGATCGGACTGGTGATGTCCAGGCTTCCCGCCGACGTCACGGTGAGCGTTTCCGCTCGGCCGTCCCCATCGATATCCGCCGAGGCGATGTCGATGGGAAGACCGGAGAGATTCGCGGTCGCGATGACCTCCAGCAGCCCGCTCGATGGATCCGCTTGGACGATGCTCAAGATTCCTCTCGTCGTCTCCCCCTGTAGTGACGTGCGTGATCCACCCACGCCCAATGGCGCATCGGGGTCCTTCTTGTTCTCGTCGTCGATGGGTGAAGATGGGCCGGGCTCGTCGCCGACTTCGACGTCCGAGGTCTTCGTGAAGGTTCCGTCTTCGTTGGATCGATAGCCCGTGGCGTTGCCGGAGTCTTTGGAGACCACGACGATGTCGGTTCCATCCGAACCGAAGTTGGCGGCATCGTTCCCGAGATTGGCCGGACACAGTGAGATCGGACCTCCATCAACCGCCAGCGGGGTTGCTGGAAAGAGCTCGCTCGGGTCGTTCAGGGGATTGCGATAGATCGAAACCGTTGAATCACCGAAGTTCGATATCGCGAGATCGATGGTGCCATCCGCGTCGAAGTCGCCGCTGGCGATGTCGCTGGGTTGGTTTCCGACGGGATAGTCGATCGGGCCGATCAGGCCACCGCTGACGGTGGGACTGTAGATCTGCATTTTTCCAGCGATGGTCGCCGTGATGATCTCATCCAATCCGTCACCGTTGAGATCGGCCGTTTCGATCGCGGCCGGAGCCGCTGCAAGCGCCCGTTCGTTCTCGATCGTCGANCTGTCATACGTTTCCGCGGCCAGGATCTTCGAGACCGCAAGATCGACCACGCCGTCTCCGTTGAGATCACGGAAGTCGACGAGGATCGACCGTCCTGGGACGGGGTAGGTGAGAACGGTCGAGAACGGNTTGGTTCCCATTCCGCCCTCCGCGTAGATCAGGCCGATTTCCTCACCCAATGGAGGGAGCTCCGAAGAGTTGCCGGTGCCGACGACCAGTCCGCCACTGAGGTCCGCGATTTGATCNGTGAACAGCCGAACGGACGAAGAGCCCNCTCGGTACGAAGGCGTCCAGTTCGATGGAGAGGGTTGCGCTGGGCCTCAATCGCAGTGCACCCGAAGTGGCGTAGGCCCTTTCGGAGAGGGAGAGACCGCTTGCGAAACCCGAATCGCCGACATCCAACTGGTTGAAACTGAAGAGGGTGAAGGACCCCGTGCTTTCGAGGCGGAGGCGGCCGGGGCGCTCGGGAGAGTTTGATGGAAGCCCGCCGATCTGGGTGAACCCTTCCACTCGAAACAATGGGCTTCGACCGGAGAGAGAAACAGTGACATCATTCCGGCCCACGATCAGTTCGCCGACGTTCACGGTGTTGGCGAGGATCCTCAGCGGCGGACTGGCGAGATCGAAGATCGCCCGGTCGAATGACGATGGAACCGATTGCGTCGACCAGTTGGCGGGATTCTCGAATTGGCCGCCTGCAGGATTGATCCACTGGGGATCTTGAACCTGTGCGAAGGCCGGTCCGGCGAGCGCGCTGGCGAAGAGGGCGGCGTGCAGTGTGTTTTTCTGGCGTGTCATCTGAAATTCTCCCAGGAAGGCGGATTCACTTGAGAATCTTGGAACGCCTTCATTTTGACCGATGCGGATTCTCAACTCAATCAAAGAGCAGGCAGTTCGCGAATTCCCCTCCGATGTGGCGGTCGATGGCGGTTCCTCGTCAAGAAACACCGTGTCAGGGGTACCGTCGCGTAGCCGGGAGTGAATCTCTCGTGACACCTGGGCGTCAGGATTCCCGTGAGTTCAGCAACTCAAGCCTCTTTCTGGGTGCGGGAGGGGGGAGTCGCGCGAAAAAAATACCCCCGGCCGGAGCCGGGGGCGGAGGGAGGGAAAAGGGCTGCTTGATGCCGAATCAGACCGGAAGGGAATCCAGTTCGATCCGGAGGAGTCGGAGCCTCAGAAAGCCTGAGCAACCGAATTTGGTGGGGTTTGGTGTGCTTGATCCAGAGATCAAATTCACCAGTCACCATCTCTCCTGACGATGCGGTCTGCATCGACGACCCAAATATCGCACGTCCAGGATGAAAAGCAAGCGAAAGGTGTTGGGAATAGGGCTTTTTTCGGTCTTGACGTCATGATTCAATCGATTCGATCCGATTTTCTTGAGGCTGCTCATCCGGAGGGCCTGCTGGAACAGGCCCGAGAAGAACCCTGAGTGCTACAATTTCCGGTTCGATTTTCCACAGGAGCCCGCGCATGTTCGGACACCGTCCCTCTCGTCCCACAGATCGACGCCCGCGATTTCTCCGTCTCGGGGCCTCCCTGATGGTTGTTTCGGGTCTCCTGATGGTTCAAGGATGTGAGCGTCCGGAGACGCCACCCACGGCCGAACCGGCAGGGGCTGAGGAAACCGCTCGGCGGACCAAGCCCGTCGGCGCCTCCGATATTCGAGTCCCCGTGGCTCGAACGATGGCGGACAGTCCGCTGGGATCGGCCGCCGCATTGACGGACGCGCCGCCAGTGGATGTGGTTCCGCCCTTCCTGGACTTCGGGTTCATTCCGCCCAACGTGGACGCGACTGGATCGGTCAAGATCGTCAACCAGGGCACCGAGCCGCTGATGATTCTCGCGGCCGAACCCTCCTGCAAGTGCACCACGCTGAGCGATCTCTCCGGGACGGTCATTCCTCCCGGCGGGAGCGTTGACTTGGAAGCCAAGCTCGACGGCGCCTCGAACACCGGTCCGAAGACGGCATCGGTCAAGCTTCTCTTCGAGGGATACTCCGTCGTGGAGGTCGTTGATTTGAAAGCCGAGATCGCACTGCCGATCCGGGCGATCCCACCGCACATCAATGCGGTTCGAAATCAGAATCGGCAGGGACGGATCGTGGTCGAGTCGATCGACGGCGAGCCGTTCTCGGTCTGCGCNGTTCATGGGCTTCCGCCCACCTTTCTCGGGTTTGATCCGGCGACCGACACTCCCCGAAGCCAGTACATCCTGACCTACAACCTCGACACGATGCCCACGCCGTATCCTCGATATCTGGTGATCGAAACGGATCGGCCCGACACGCCCATGGTCGACGTCTATCTCCGACATGAGACCACGCTTCCCAAACCGAACCGCAATCTGCGGATGGCGGGTGGATTCCGGTTCCCGCTGGGACTGATCAAGCAGGGTGGACACGCCGATCTCGAAGTCTCGTTCGATACGGTCGCCCAACCGATCGCCACGGTGATCAGCGAAACCTCCGATTGCCGGGCGGAATTGCTGGGGACCCGGACTGAAGAGAGTGCGAAGGGGCTGATCACGATCGCGATGATCCGCGTGACGCCGGCCTCGGACTACGTGGGCATCCTGTATGCACCACTTTCCGCCATGACCGCCGGCGGTGAGATCGCGGCGTTCAATGTCTTTGGAATCGTCTCGCCGGACGGTGAACCGTGCGTGGGGCCGACCATGGAGCCCGTGGCGGCGGCGACCTCCGGCACGGCAACGGTCAAACCCGCTGGTTGATCTCGACTCGCGATCCCCTGCAGGTCTTCCCATGAGGAATCAAAGGACCGCTCGCATGTGAATGCGAGCGGTCCTTTTCCTGATGGGCGGAACTTCAGTGCGAGTCCGATCGGAACTCATCTTCAAAGAGCGAATGGATCGAGCATTCGGAGGCCGGCGACGACGAGCAAGGTGATGAAACAACCTCGGATGACCGGGAGCGGGAGTCGGTGAACGAGCCTGGCCCCGATCCAGCTTCCGAGGATCGCCGTCGGCACGATCGCCAGGGCGATGCCGATCGACTCGGTTGCGGAGAGGGTCG
Organism: Phycisphaera sp. TMED9; assembly: GCA_002167845.2. GTDB lineage: Bacteria > Planctomycetota > Phycisphaerae > Phycisphaerales > SM1A02 > UBA12014. Next base: position 64,643 of record NHBO02000053.1, read on the forward strand.
CACCATCGGGGCCTTGGAGTCCGCTCAAGGAGAAGTTCTTGTAGATCGCACCGATGACGGCCATCGGCAGGGTGACCGCGGCGGCGACCGCGATCGAGTTCCGGAGCGGGAGCCTGGCGACGAAACGAAGGCCGGGGACCGCGATCGTTCCACCGCCGATGCCGAGCAGGCCTCCCAGAAAGCCCATCACGCCACCGATACTGGATAGCACGGGCAAGGTGGTTCTTGGGACGGTGGCCTCTTCTTCGGTCGACATTGGGTCGGCTTTCAGGCCTGCTTGTCGAGCCTTGAAGTTCGACCACATCCGCCAACCTTCGGTCAATGCGAGAATCAACAACAGACCACCGAAGAGCCGTTCCAGCACGGTTCCGTCGAGTCGATTGCTGACGCCGACCCCCAGAAGGACGAAGAGAACGGCCGCAGGCACGAGTTTTCGAACGATTCGAAAGTCGATGGCCCCGGCGCGATGGTGGGTGATCGTCGCGGTTCCCGCGACAAAGAAGTTCAGGATCATCGCCGCGGCCTGATAGACCTGTTGATCCGGCGCAATGATGATCGAGGCGGCGGGGATGAAGACGGTCGATCCGCCGATTCCCAGCAGTCCGCCGATCAATCCGGCAATCAGTCCGATGCCCGCGAACGTCGCCATTTCAAGAAGGCCCATGGCAGGAGTGTACGCGGCCCCTGCGTCGGGTTGTGACACGTGTGCCGATGAGGAGGGGTCTGGAGACCGAAGAGCCTCGAGTTCCTGCAGGTTCCGGTTGCCTCGGAGAGGACTTCCGACAGTCTCGAGGTTCGCGAGGCTCGGGTCGTCCCGGGCACGTGCCAACCCGCTGCTGACGGTGACGTCGGGAGAAGTCCAACATGCGAAGACCGGGGTCAATCACGACGTTCATAGGTGCGATCCTCGTGATCGCCACCTCCATGATCCGAGGCAGCGGTGTGAAGCCGACTGACGGGGCGACCACCGTTCCATTGGCGGACACCACGCTCACCCCTCGATTCCATGACGGCAGGCCGATCATTCCGGTGAAGTCCCTCCGGATGCGGGTGACGGCCTACAGCCCGGACCATCGATCGTGTGGCGATCAGGCGGATGGAATCACCGCGAGTGGCTACTCGGTTCAGACCAATGGTGGTCGACTCGTGGCGGCGGATCGCCGCATGTTCAAGTTCGGTGAACTGATTTCCATTCCAGGCTATGCCGCCGAGCATGTCGTCCCCGTGCTCGATCGCGGGGGTGCCATCAAGGGGAATCGCATCGATGTGCTGTACCCGACGCACGAGCGGGCGATGCAGTGGGGCGTCAAGCATCTCATCGTGACGGTCTGGGCATACGCCGACGGTCAGCCGACCGGTTTCAAGCGACCGCGTTGACTCGCGGTTCGCGGTGATGCGACGGTCGTCCGGCGTTTCCGCGTGGTTCGCGGAATCACCCGGGCGTGCGAATACCGTGCAAAGGTGATCAGTCGTGTTTCGAGCTTCATTCTTCAAGGCGGCCGCGCCGAGCCCTGTCGCATCGAAGTCGATCTCTCCGGACAGGGTCTTCCGACGATGGGAATCGTCGGTCTGCCCGATGCTGCCGTTCGAGAGTCGGCCGAGCGGGTTCGCACCGCGGTCCGCAACGCGGGGTTCAAGTGGCCTCGGTCTCGACTGACGGTCAATCTGGCGCCGGCCCACCTCCGAAAGGAAGGACCCGTGTATGACCTTCCGATCGCGGCGGGTGTCCTCGCGTGCTCGGGAAGACTGCGCTCGGAGGCGGATGGCGGACGCAGGCTCGAGTCGTGGCCGATGGCCGGCGAGCTGGCGCTTGACGGTTCCGTCCGGCCGATCACGGGCATCGTGGCGCTGGCGGAACTGGCCGGGCGGACCGGCGCCGAAGGACTGGTCGTCGCCGCGGATTCGGTGGCAGAAGTCCGGCTGGTCTCCGATCTGCCGGTCGTCGGTATCAAGCACCTTCGCGATCTCGCGCGATTCCTCGATGGTGAGGAACCGATCGTCCCGGTCGAGTCCGCTTCCTCCTCAGGGGCGCCGGTCCCACCGCCACCGGTCCTGGTGGACCTCGCCGACATTCGTGGTCAGTCCAACGCCAAGCGGGCCGTGGAGATCGCGGCCGTGGGTCGTCACAACGTCCTCATGATCGGGCCTCCCGGATGCGGGAAGACCATGCTGGCTCGGGCTCTGGCCGATCTGCTTCCACCGCTCGAGCGAACGGAGGCGATCGAATGCCAGACGATTCGCGCGGCCGCCGGTCTGCCGTTCGATCAGGAGGGCTTCCACCGTCCTCCTTTCCGTTCACCGCATCACACCTGCAGTCCGGCGGCATTGGTCGGGGGAGGCGCCACGCCTCGTCCGGGTGAAGTGAGCCTGGCGCATCACGGCATCCTGATGCTGGATGAACTTCCGGAGTTCTCCAAAGCGTCGATCGACGCTCTCCGGGAACCGCTCGAAGACGGCGTGGTCACGGTTTCTCGCGTCGCCGGTTCCGTCCGGTTCCCCGCTCGCTCTCTCGTGGTTGGAGCCATGAATGTGACCCGCGACGGTGGAGGCATGTCGAGTGGTGGCGGCGTGGCCGAGCGGCGGTACCTCGAACGCATCGGCGGGCCGATCCTGGATCGATTCGATCTCCATGTTCCGATGTCGTCGCTGCCGATCCGGAGTTTTCTCGAGGGAGGGGATGGTACGACGAGCATGGAGGTGCGCGATCGAATCCGATCCGCGCGGGCGTTCGGTTCGCTCCGAGGCTCTGAGCCGAACTCCCGACTCGCCGGGGCCACGTTGAAGCGTGCCTGTGGCATGACGCCCGGCGTCTTCGAGGATCTCGTGTCGATCGTCGAGGATCTCGGGCTCAGTGCGCGAGCCTTTGATCGCATTCGAAGAATCGCCCGGTCGATCGCGGACCTCGATGGATCATCGGTCGTGGAGTCGCATCATCTTTCAGAAGCGGTCACGTTCAGAGTTCTGGACCGAATCTGACTCTGCGAAGATGAGAGATCGTGCCGCATCGAGGCGCTCACGTTTTGAAGAGGATCGGCGTATGCTTTCCCACTCATGACTGCGAGCCGAGATATTCCGTCTCCGGATCTTCAGCCGTCTGGATCGGGTATCCGTGAGGTGTGGGCTCAGGCCTGGCCGACGGTCGCGACCATGACGAGCTACACCGTCATGGGATTCATCGATGCGGTGATGGTCGCGCGGATCGGTCCTCTGGAAGTCGCGGCCCAGGGAAACGGCGGCATCTGGTCCTTCAATCCGATCGCCTTCGTCTTCGGCGTGTTGACGGTGGTGAACACCTTCGTCGCCCAGAATGTCGGCGCCGGGAATCGAGATCGCACCGCAAGGTACGCCTGGGCGGGGATCTGGCTCTCCGTCGCCGCATGGCTGTTCCTGCTCCTCCCGTGGGCACTCTTGCTTCCATATGGGTTCGCGGCGGCGGGTCATGAGCCGGAACTGATCGAACTCGAGACGAACTACGCGCAGATCCTCCTGCTTGGTGGCGTGCTTCTGGTGACCGGGAAGGCGATGAGCCACTGGTTCTTCGGATATCAGCGTCCGAGGGTGATCACGATCTCCGCGATCCTCGCCAACATCGTCAACGTCGTGGCGAATGGGATCCTGATCTTTGGAGAGGCTGGCATCCCCGAGCTGGGGATACCCGGCATTCCAGGAACGCCGGCGCTCGGCCTGGTCGGTGCGGCCATCGGAACCGTCATCGGCACCGCCGTGGAAGTGCTGGTTCCGCTGGCCGTGTTTCTGGGACCGGGAATGGCTCGCGAAGTCGGCAGCCGCGCCAACTGGCGTCCGGACCTCGGCGCCATGCGTGATCTCCTCCGACTGGGTTGGCCGGCGGCGCTTCAATTCGGAAATGAGATGATCTGCTGGGGAATCTTCGTCACGATTCTCATCGGACGATTCGGGACCGATCATCTCACCGCCGCGTGGGCGGTCATTCGCTACATGCACTTGAGCTTCATGCCGGCGGTCGGGTTTTCGGTGGCCACCACGTCTCTGGTCGGAAAATGGATCGGTGCGGGGCGCCCGGATGTGGCGGTCAATCGGGCTCGGATCGCGTTGGGGCTCGCGGTCGGATACATGTCGGTCTGCGCCATCGGTTTCTTCGTCTTCCGAGGGTCTCTGGTCGGCGTCTTCGTCGATGGTGATGTGACGGCCGAGTCGAGGGACGCGATTCTCTCGATCGGCGCCACGATGCTGATCTGGGCGGCGGTCTTCCAGACCATGGATGCGGTGGGAATCGTCTACTCCGGAGCCCTTCGCGGCGCGGGCGACACGGTCTGGCCGGGCGTGGTCACCGCGATTCTCGGATGGACGTTTCTGGTCGGACTTGGAGCCGCCGTGGTCGAGTTGTTTCCCGGCCTCTCATCAACCGGCCCATGGATCGGTGCGACCGCCTACATCCTGATCTTCGGGGTCGTGATGGGGGTTCGATTCGAGCGGGGGAGATGGCGGCAGATTCAACTGGTCGAGGAAAAGCGGCCCGAGATCGGGGTTCGCCTGCCTCTGGGGCCCGCGGCACCAGCCATGGATGCCGCCTCGTCCTATCGCGATCTGGTTGACGATTCGGTCGGACAGCCGCCTGAGGGCCACTGACCCGGTATTCGGTGAGGTTGAGCGGAATCGGCGGGGCGAGTAGAATCCGGGACTCGCCGGTCGCGAGACCTATTTTTCCCCGGAGAATCCAGATCATGCCCGAAGGACTCGACACCGTCATCGGAGGCAGCGCGATTGACGAAGCGCGGGCCGACGCGGTCTACAAGCAGGGACTCGATTACGAAGCCCAAGGTGACCGAGCTGGCGCGATCGCCGCCTATCGCGAGGCGGTCTCCCACGGGAGCAAGTCTCAGCACTTTCACCGTCTCGCCTATCTCCTCGATCTGATGGGCGAGGAGGATGAAGCGGTACAGATGTACGAGACGGCTCGAGAGTCTGGCCCGCCTCGCTTGCAATCCTTGATCAATCTCGCGGTCCTCTACGAGGATCGGGGCGAGTTCAGCAAGGCCGAATACATCCTCAATCAGGTCATCGAGAGCGAGCCGAACGAGCCGAGAGCGCAGTTGTTCCTCAAGGATGTCCAGGCATCCCGTGGGATGTACTACGACGACGACGCCGATCGCTCGTCGACTCGCCACGACGCGATTCTGGATATCCCCGTCACCGACTTCGAACTCTCCGTTCGTGCCCGGAACTGTCTCAAGAAGATGCAGATCCGAACGCTTCGAGATCTGGTTCGGGTCGGCGAGTCGGAACTCAACAGTTACAAGAACGTCGGAGACACCACGGTCACCGAGATCAAGCAGATGCTGGCGAGCAAGGGGCTTCGACTCGGCCAGGACACCGCTGGTGGTCCTCGGCTTCGACCCGAGGACATCGAAGAACTCCACAGCCGTGGAATCACCGACCAGATCCTCAACAAGCCGATCTCGGTCCTTGACCTTTCCGTTCGTGCTCGAAAGGCGCTCCAGATGCTCGGCGTTCTCTCGCTTGGCGAGCTGGCGGCGAGAACCGAAGCGGAACTGCTCGGAGTCAAGAACTTCGGCCAGACCAGCCTCGATGAGATCAAGGAACGGCTCGTCGATCACGAATTGTCGCTCAAGACCCTTGAGTGAGCCGGTTCTCGTCCCGACAGGACGCGTTCTCGATCCAAGTTCATCCACCGCCCACCCCGAGAGGGGTGGGCGGTTTTCGCTTGCCGCTGCTTCGAGGCATACACTGAAAAAGTTGGCATCGCGCCGAGGCGGATCGATGCGATGAGGCCACCGGATCGAGGACTCCATTGACCCAGACGTGTTCCCAAAGAGACGGCGACTCGATGCGGCAGGGGCGGATCACCCGTCGCTCCGCATTGTTGGCGCTGGCGGTGCCGGCGATGATTCCGTCTTCCTGCTCCCGGAGCGAAGTTGGAAACAAGAAGGTGCCGACGGAGGCGCGGGTGACGGCGGCGCCGATCAAGGAGCCACCGCGAGATCTTCGCCCGTTCCCTCCGACCATCGAACCCCTGGTCAGAATCAAGGTCGCAGATGTCCGCTCGATTCCGGAAGTGGACTTCGGATCGGCGGGGCAACGGCTCTGGATCACCGCTCCGGGCACTGATCTCCCCGGACGGGCGTGCCGGGGCCCCGTGCGATTGCGTCGGACTTCGACGGGATGGTCGGTTCGGTGGTCATCCGGAGGCCGCGGCGGTACGGCGATGTTCAAGACCACGGGACCGATCGCGATGGTGAGGATGGATCGAAACGAGGCGGGAATCGAGTTCGAAGGCCGTCGATTGTTGGGGACCATCCAGGTCGAGCCGATTCGCGACACCGAGGGGCGAACCGAGTTCGACGTGATCTGCCATCTCCCGATGGAGTCGTATCTGCCCGGGGTGGTGGAGAAAGAACTGTACCCCTCTTGGCGGCCCGCGACGTTCGAGGCTCAGGCGATCGCCGCGCGATCTTTCGCCGTCTGTGAGCGAGCCTTCTGGATTCGCCGCCGGCATTACGACATGGTCGCCGGACAGGCCAGTCAGGCCTGGACCGGCGGCGATGCGTCCGCGCGAGCCGTTTCCGCGGTGCGATCGACCGCAGGTCAGCTTCTCGTCTGGCGAGGGCAGGTCGTGCCGGCCTACTACAGCGCGTCGTGTGGAGGGCTGCCGGCCAATGCCGCAGATGCGATTTCGAAGAATCCGGTCAACGGAATTCCGCCGCTCCGCGCGGGCGCCGGAGTCGATCGAACCGCCTGTGGATGCGTCACATCGAGCCCGCATGGCGACTGGGCGGTCACGATTTCACGAGACGCCTTTGAGAAGCAGGTGGCGGAATTCGGGCGACGGAAGGGGGATCGAAGACTCTCGGAGCTTCGTGGCCCGCTTCGCCTCGAAGTGCACCGGCGGAATCAGGCCGGACGTCCGATCGACTTCGAACTCGCGGGACTCGGTGGATCGCCACCGGTGTTGATCTCGGCGGAATCGGTCCGGCGAATCGTCTCCGCGGCGAGTGCCGGTGATTCCTGGAGAGCTCGTCCGCGATCGTCTTGCTTCGAAGTCGAGATCGCGAAGAACGCGATGAAGATTCGAGGGCGTGGCTTCGGCCATGGAGTCGGCGTCTGCCAGTATGGGGCGGAAGAGATGGCCCGCAAGGGTGCCTCAAGTCTTCAGATCCTGGCGCGCTACTACCCCGGCGCGGATGTCGAGCAGGCCTGGCCGGCTGAACCGCTTGGTCGTCGCGTCTGATTCGGAAGTCCTCGTTCTCGAATACGAATGCAGCCAATCGGCGGTGGCTCGAACCCGGGTCGCAAAAAAGAGGTCGGCCGCTCGCTTTTCAGTGAGCGGCCGACCTTGATTTCCTCAGCCTCATGTTGAATCAAGAGATGAAGCGCTTTCGTGCCTCTGCCCCTCAAGTGGCGTGTATCAGGAGTTCCCTTTTCCCAGTACTCGCTTTTTTCCGTTGCGGGTGCAAGTGCCCTTTTCCCATTGCAACGGAACCCAAGGTCCCTTGTTCCAAACCATGTCGGTGTTCCCGCACCAACGAGGCCGAAGTCGGAAAGGGTGTCTCGCGTAAAGCGGAATGCCCTTTCCTGCTCCCATGTCCGAAAGCGAAGGAGAAACGCTTCGGACTGGGGGAAGTATGCCACCGAAATCAGGCGATGTCACCTCATCTGGTCTTTTTGTGACAAAAACACGCTTCCGATTTGCATTTCATGAAGACGGCGGCGGCGAGGTTTCGCAAGTGACTGCAAAACCCGGACTTGTGACAGGCATGGATCCCGGGGGGCTCGAGGGGCTGGCTCCATTTCAGTGATGATCCAGTGGTGAGGACGAAAAAAAAGCCCCCCTCCGAGGTGGAGGGGGGCGATCGGGGCTCGACGGAAAGAGTGGTCTCAGCGGCTGGCCTGTGAGAGTGCTTCGGAGGCATCGAAGGACTCGGTCGCAGATCCGTCCGTGGGTTCGAGGTCGAAGTCGTCCCAGGAGAAGTCCTCCCACGCGTCATCGCTCATCGATTCCTTGGCCCGCTTCTCGTAGTCCGAACGGGAGCCGTGACTGGCCAGTGATTGCAACTGGGCTTCCTGAACGGTTCGAAGCTCGGCCAGTTTCGCCTCGAGCTGGTCGAGACTGCCGACTTCCGCGAACTTGTCGTAGTCGGAGAGCACCTGTTGCTGCTGCTTCGTCATCTCAATCAGGCGGTCATTTCGATCGATGGCGTCGATCTGGCGATCCAGCTGCCAGAGTTTGGCTTCGTACCGGGCGTGCTCGTCCTCGAGCGTGTCGAGAATCTCGACCAGTCGACCCTTCTGGGTGTTCAAGAAAGCGAGCTGGGTGTCATCACCCGCGTGCCGGTCCTGATAGGTGGAACGGATGGTGGCGATCCGACGAGCCTCGTTTCGGGCGCCTTCAAAGTCCACGGCCCGACCATCGACCCTGATGGACACGGTTCTTCCGGAGCGGGCATCGACCTCGGCGTCGCTCATGGCGACTCGGAGATCCGAAAGATCACTGTTGGTCATGGCGACCACTCGACGGGCCACATCACGGTCCTTTTCGAGCAACTTCACCTGGCGATCGATTTCGAAGATCTCGGTTCGAACTTCGGCGATCCGCTCGGGGTACTTCTCGGCCAGTTGGGCGAGCTGCCGTCGAAGCGCCACGGGGTCCTCGACGAAGTCGTCCGCGAGGGCGTGGGCTTTGTTTCGAATCTGATCGACGCCGGCCGCAATGCGGTCCGGTCCGACCAGGAAGGCGAGGGTACCGAGGCCTGCAGCCCCGATCAGCCCCCAACGCAAGACGCAACGACTCATGCTGAACATGGGGAGATTCCTTCGGCACGCATCGAGGTGTTCTCCGGTTGCCCGCTTCGGCGGGGCGATTCGATTTCCGGATGAATTCGATGGTCCACGCCCTTGATGGGAGATTCAGCGGGCGGATTTCAGGCCCACGACCGAATTTCGGTTCAACCTCACTAGAATGGTCTCAGAGGTTCGGCCCGGGGGGCGTGTCGAATCGTGCGGGTGATCGGGCCCGCCAGGCCTCCGGGCGTCCGATTCCGAAACCAGCGACCGTCTTCTCCCAATAAGGATCCGTGCTACTCATGAATCCCATGACGACTTCCTTCGTGGCCCGGCTCCGGAATCGGGACGATGCGGCCTGGTTCGAGCTCTGGACGGTGTTCGGGCCGGTGATCCGGGCTCAGCTCACCCGCTGGGGACGCGGTGCCGTCGGCATGGCCACGGTGGAGGATCTCACTCAGGACACCCTCACCGCGCTCTCCGGCTCGATCGATCGCTTCGACCCTGATCGAGGGGCTCGCTTCAGCACCTGGCTGCTCTCCATCGCCAAGCACGTTCTCGGTGATGAGTTGGACCGTCGCAATGCGCTCAAGCGCGGCGGCGGAAAGAGAGCGGCCAGTCTCGACGAGAGTTTCATGGGACGGTCGAACGACCCCCAGCCGGACGCGGAGTACGAACGCCTCGTCTTTCAAGCCAAGGTCTATGCCGCCATCGATGCGGCTCGACAGGAGAGCGAGTTTCTGCACTTCGAGGTCTATCGAATGCGGGTGTTCGACGGAATTCCCGGAAAGTCCGTCGCGGAGCGACTGGGTGTCAGCGAACCGACCGTATCACGGCATCTTCAACGGGTCCGAGCGCTTCTTCGCGAACGGCTGTTGGAGATGATCACGACCTACAGTTTCACCGAGGAAGAACGAGGCGAAGCCACCAGCGCTGGTCTGGGTCTGGATGACGCCTTGTTCGATGAGGCGCTGTGCGAGATCTACCTGCGACATGCGGGGATCGTCGCGGACGAATCCCGGCTGCCACCGGGATGACGATCTTCCTCTGCGCCATGAACACCACCGATTCGTCGGGTGGATGGAGCCGCTCATGACCTTCTTTTCAATTCTCTCGATCCTCCTGCTCGTGGCCATCGGCATCGTGATGGCGATCGCGGTGATCGTGCTCCTCTTCCAGGCCGGTCGCGGAATCGGATTCATCTTCGAGCATGTCTTCGAGTTCGTCTTCGGGATGATTCGCGATGTGGCGCGGATCATCGGCGCAATGATCGCGATCATCGTGCTGTCTCCGCTGGCGCTCGCCAATCTCCTGATCGGGCGGTGGTCGTCGGCCAACCATTTCGCCGACGGCGTCAAGCGGGAGTTCCTCCTCGTCGGGAAGGGCCTCTATCGAGTCGCGGTGAAGCGGCCACTGAAACTCCTGTTCCTCGACGGGCTGCTCGAAGGTGTGGAAGTCCGTGCGGTCGAGGATGTGAAGGCGTCGCCCGGCCGTGAACGCCCGGCTCGAGGCGTTCAGTTCCCTGGATTCGAGATCACCGGGTCGCTTCCATCCGGCGGATCCGGTGCCAAGCTCTATATCGCGAGGCCCGATGAATCGACGAAGCGTCGGCTTCCGGGCCAACCGGATGCGGTGGTGATCAAGAGTTTCGCGCTCGCCGAGGGAAGTTCGCTTCCCCAGATCGTTCGAGAGAGTCGATCCCTCGAATCCGGAAAGAAGTTGGGGCTGGTTCTCGCGTACGAGCTCAATGACACGCAGTTCTGGTATGCCATGCCCTATCACCCGGGGGAGCATCTCGGCGCCGTGGTTCGGGAGGCGCACGGGGTCGGTGCGGAAGACGGGCTGAGAGGGCGGGCCTTGTCCGAAATGCTGGGCTACGAGATCGACCTGGTCTCCACGCTCGACCGATATCACGCGGACGGACTCTGGCACAAGGATGTGAAGCCCGACAACATCATCGTCCACGGCGGCGCGGCGCATCTGGTCGACTTCGGTCTGGCCACGTCCTTGCGTTCGGCGATGACGCTGACCACGCACGGGACCGAGTACTTTCGAGATCCGGAGATGGTCCGAATGGCCATGCGGGGCGTGAAGGTGCACGAGGTCGATGGTGCGAAGTTCGACATCTACGGTGCCGGCGCCGTGCTCTACTTCATCATGGAGAACACCTTTCCCGGCCATGGCGGCCTCAGCCGGTTCGAACGGCCTGCGCCGGAATCCCTGCGTTGGATCGTGCGGCGGGCGATGGCCGACTACGGGCAGCGGTATGATTCGGCCCGCGAGATGCTCGACGATCTTCGTGCCGTCGCATCCGCGGCGGATCCCTGGTCCGTCACGCCGGCACAGCTTCCCTCCATGTCCGGTGCATCGGTGGAGCTGGTGGATGCCGACGGCCCGGTGGACCCCGCCGTCTCGAATCCGGCACCGTCGTCGGCCGTTCGTCGCACGGGCGCGGCGCCGCCACCTCCGGTCGTCGCACGACCACGTATTCGAGTCACCAACTGGATGACGGGCGCGTATTCCGCGGTTGGCGAGAGTGACCGACCACGTGCCCGCGAGCAGGTCGCGGCAGCTCGGCGAAGGGCATCCACTCGACGAACGAACGTGGCGCGATCACCGCACCGGCGAATCTCCGGAATGTTGACGGTACTGGTCGCCTTCGGGGTCGCCTTTTTCTTGGCTCTGGCCTACGCCTTGAATACCGACGTGTTCGATGCGAAATCGAACTCGATGATGCAGGACTCCGTCGATCAAATCATGGCGGACATGATGGAGCGGGGGGCCACGGAGAGTCGTTACGAGGTGCGGCTTCAGCAGCAGCCGATCGGGGCGGGCGATTGGGATGTTCCCACGCCGGTCGGTACCGGATCCTTCATCGTCCTGGACGATCGAACCTCCCTCGCCAAGGGTGAGCAGAGTCTGGCTGCGATCACGAAGTCGCTCCTGGATTCGGGATGGACCGTCGAAGAGGACCTCGACCTCGTGGCGGAGTCCGCCGTCGCGATCGCCCGGTGTGACGGGCGGTCCGGCACCGATGGCGTCTCTGCGTTCACGAATGACTTCGCGTGCGATGAACTCGATCGGTTCCGTCTGGAACAGGGCGTGGAGGCGATTCTCTGGATCACCTCGATGCGAGATGGTGCGGGTTCGACGGTGGTGGAAGGCACGACCTTGTTGAGTGAAGGAAGCATCCGGGCGGTCTTCTTCTCCGACGATGCCGTGGAAGTCTCGGTCGGGGCCTCCCCGTACATCGAGATCGAAGGGACCTGGCCGGATGGAACGCACGAGACCGTCGAGGTGCCGTTCGAGGCGTCGGACGTGGATGATTTTCCTCCCGACATCTTGACTCCCAAGTCCACGTGGAAGGAACTGCAGGATGCGATGAAGAAGTTCGGCTCGGAATTCGACCGATCCGAATCAAGGCTTCGAGATGCCTATGAGCGTCTGAATGAGCTTCCCGAGGGCCTCCACATTCAATCAGGACCGCTGAAGATCCGAATCGCCGCCTGAGTCGGTTCGGAGTCTGAATTGACGTCGGCTGATAGAATGAGGTTCCAGGAGATCACTCATGCAGCATCCCGGCGCCCGCCTTCGGGCCCTCGTCGAAGAGAACGTCGTCATGATTCCCGGAGCGTTCAATGCGCTGGTGGGAATGGCGGTTCGAGAAGCAGGCTTCGACGCCTGCTACATCTCCGGCGGTGCGACTGCGAACGTGGCGGGAACCCCGGACGTCGGTCTGCTGACCATGACGGAGGTCGTCCGGACCATTCGAGAGGTCGTTGATGCATCGGGCATCCCGGTCATCGCCGACGCCGACACCGGGTACGGCGAGATCGAATGCGCGGTTCGAACCGTGGTCGAGTACGAGCGGGCGGGGGCCGCGGCGCTCCACGTCGAGGACCAGGTCTTTCCGAAGCGATGTGGTCATCTCGACGGGAAGCAGCTCGTCCCCACTGAGGAATTCAGCGAGAAGGTTTCGGCGATGGTGGCGGCCCGCCGGAATTCCGACTTCATGATCATCGCTCGAACCGATGCCAGACATGTCACCGGCCCGGATGACGCGATCGCTCGAGCGAATCGATATCGAGAGGCGGGGGCCGACGCGATCTTCCCGGAAGGACTTCAGTCCGAGGACGAGTTCAAGGCGTTCGCGGCCGGTTCGCCCGGTTTGCTCCTTGCCAACATGACCGAGTTCGGAAAGACGCCGATGATCACCGCGGATCGGTTCGGCGAACTCGGATACCGGATGGTGATCTATCCACTCAGCATGATGCGGCTTGCGATGGGCGAGGTCGTCCGCGGCTTGAGCGAACTCCGCCGGGCGGGGTCGGTCGAGCCGATGCTCGATCGCATGCAATCACGGCAGGAACTCTATGAACTGCTGGGATACACCCCCGGGGAAGAGTGGCGATTTCCCGCCCGTGGCCAGTGAGGGCTCGATGGGGCGCTTCTTCGGTCAGTTCTTCGGTCAGTTCTTCGGTCAGTTCTTCGTGACGATCCGGATGAACTCGTACGGCCCGGACTCCGCGCCCCAGACCTGAGTTCCCGAGGCATTGAACCCGCGATCCCAGGATCGGATGGCGTCAGCCTCGACCCGCACCTCGCTGGTGGCGTGATCGGCTCCGCTGAGAGTGCTGGCGCATCCGTCGCCGATCGTGCCGCCCGTGAAGGCGGGTTCGTCGCGGTTGGTGGCGACCAGATGAACGGCGCATCCTTCACGCGGGATCAGCAGTGCGGGATCGATCGAGTTGAAGTACTCCGGGTTTCGCCAGGATCCGGCAGGCGGTGTTTCGCCGTCGTTGAACGCGAAGACCTCGGAGATCAGTCCGCCCTGCGCATCATTGCGCACCCGGTAGATTCGCTGACGGTAGGGGCGATCGAGGGAATCGCTCGCCGCTTGCTCGACGTACAGCCAGCGTCCGTCTTCGCGATCCGGCCAGATGGATGAGGCGTTGAGGCTGATCGAGCGGAATGCGGAGTCCCGGGCGGCCTGGGCCGACGAGTCGAAACTTCCGCAAAGCCACGAGTGCAGACGCTCGACGCCGCTCGAGAATCGGATCGGGCCCGCCACCGACGACGTCTCGGTTCCGTTGCAGCCGCCGCTGGAGAGGGAGATGAGGGTGGCCAGCCCGGCCGCGAGGGTCGCCATTGGTCGGTTGATGGATGACTTCATGGCCGCAGTCTAGGTGCTGGGGCCGTATTTCGAGGCCGAGAGGCTGGTGATGGTTCGTGGATGCACTCGGACCCGGGCGGACCACCGGCGGGCCGCTAGGATGGTCAGCCCGGAATTCGAAGAGTCTTCCACTTGAATTCGCCATCGTTCGAAAGGAAACATCGTGAGTCCGACCGCCACTGACACCCGCGGCCTTGCCGGCCAGACGATCGGGGAGACCCAGATCTGCTCGGTCAACCAGACCCAGTTGATCTATCGCGGCTATGAGATCGCCGATCTCGCGGCGAACGCCTCTTTCGAAGAGGTCTCCTACCTTCTTCTGGTCGGGCACAAGCCTTCGTCCCAGGAGTTGGCGGAGTTCAAGAGCACGCTGGTCGGGATGAGATCGATTCCCCAGTCGGTCAGCGACGCGATCACCCACATCGCCAAGGAGAGTCCGAACGCCCATCCGATGAGCGTGGTTCGAACCGCGATCGGACTGCTTGGTCATCTCGATGCGGATTGCGAAGACAACGGGGCGGATGCGGAGCTTCGAAAGTCGATGCGTCTGCTCGCCTCGATTCCGACCTGCATCGGCGTGCATCAGCGGGCGCTGGAAGGAAAGTCGCCGGTCGAGCCGGATCCGACGCTTGATCACGCCGCCAACCTTCTGTGGTGCATGACCGGTGAGAAGCCGGGCGAAATCGCGGCGAAGGTCATGGATGTCTCTCTGATTCTCTACGCGGAGCACGACTTCAACGCCTCGACCTTCACCTGTCGAGTCATCGCCTCGACCAACAGCGATCTTCACTCCGCGGTCTGCGGCGGCGTGGGGGCCTTGAAGGGCAATCTGCACGGTGGTGCCAACGAGGCCGCCATGGAGATGCTGGCGGACATCATGAAGGACACCGAGGACGGCTCGATGACCGTCGATGCCTGGATGGAACGAGCCTTCACCGAGAAGCGCAAGCTCATGGGATTCGGACACCGGGTCTACAAGAACGGTGACCATCGGGCCGGCATTCTTCGGGATTGGGGACTCAAGTACGCGGCGGAGGAGAATGCTTCGGCACGAAAGTGGTTCGATCTCGGCGACGCGGTGCAGGGCATCATGCTCGACCAGAAGAATATCCATCCCAACGTCGACTTC
>NHBO02000054.1 GCA_002167845.2 Phycisphaera sp. TMED9
GGGGTCGCCCGCCGATTCGATCCAACTTCTTGTACGTTCGTTCACGTTCCCGATTCTCCGTCTTGGGTTGATTGCGTGCCGGCATCCGCCAGCATTCCGAGTGCGGCCAGATCTTCCAGCGGCTCGACGAAACTGCAGCTTCCGAAGGAGTGCGCGAATCGACTCCTCGCTTCCAGAAGCGCTTCCATCTCGATCCGGTGGAGTCGCCAGCCTGCGGTCGTCTCCTCGAACGTGAAGGCGTTCGGATCCTCTTCCGCCAGCATCTCGCCGAGTTCCGAACCGCTGATGGCACCAGCGTGCAACATGGCCGCGCCGAGAATGACGTTCAGGAAGCCGAACTGCCTGGCGTCGACGGATGCCTGATGGGCTCGCACGGGATGATGCAGTCCCGCGGTGGCCTTGAACGGAACCTCCGCCATGCGGCAGGCCTGAATGAACCGGGTGACTTCGAGCACGCCCGGATGGGCATCCTTGGTCACGCCGCCGGTTCTGATCTTGGCGCCTCCGTCGAGGCCTGCGATCGCGGCGATCCCGCCTCGGACATCTCCACGCCAGTCGAGTTCGAAGTATGGATAGAGATCATCCTCGAGCAGATCGAGCACGCCGTCGATTTCCTCACCGTTCGCGGCCGCGATCTCGATGGTGTCGACGATCGCGGCACCAGCACCCTCTTCGGTATGCCGCTCGTTGAACGCCTCGATCGCGGCCAGGTCCGCCGCCACGGCGTCGAGGTCGTTCGCCGGAGACATCAGCGCCGAGATCGCCCAGGGATCCGGATCTTCCTCATTGCCATCGAGATCTGGAACCCGGGGCATCAAGCCCACGCATTCGGCCTCGAACTCATCGAACCGGGAAACCGGAACGATGAGCCGTCCCAGCGCGTCCGAAGACGCGCACTCGCGATACGCGGCGAATCCGCGGACCGTCGCGCCCATGTCCAGAGATGCCGGCGGGAAGAGCCCGGCGAAGTCGATGAGCTCACTCATCAGCGCGTTGATGGCTGTCATGACGATCGAACCTCCATGCCCCGGATGCCGATGCATCGGGAAGTGGAGATTATGCCCGTTTCACGCCGACTTCGGAGCCTTCTTGATCACCAGTCGGCCAGAAAGAGCCCGAGATCGAGACCGTTGACGACGCCGTCGCCGTTCATGTCCGCGACTCCCGGACCACCGAACTCCAGGAGCAGAATCCCGAGATCCTGACCATCCACCTGGCCATCGCGATTGAAGTCCGCCAGAACGCCGACCCGGAACGAGAAGATCTCGGTCTGCCAGCCATCCTCGGTCTGAATCTCACCCACGGCCCAGAAAGTGAGGTCATCGGTGGGATCGACCGTGCAGTCGAAGTAGTCGCCCCATCGCTGGAGACTGTCGCCGTCGTTCGGACTCGTCTGACCGGCAACGGCTTCCCGCCCGACGGACATGGTCCCCGCCGCATCTTCGGGAACGCGTCCGGAGATCTCGACCGACGGGTGATTCACCAGGCTGGTTCGACCATAGATCATGCCGAAAGCGCCCTCTCCGTTGATCGCGATGCTCGGAAAGATCGTGTACTCGCCGGCACCCAGTCGGATCTCGCCGGACATCTCCAGAACCGGGGTACCGCCAAGATCGACTTCATACCACCGGGCCACCACATCGTCCGATCCGGAAGACTGAATCGCGTGCGACGCCACCAGGCGATCCTGCCGGCGATAGGCCTGCCAGATCCTGGCGTCCACCACCCAGAGGCCGGGACCGATCGGGGTGACCGCCGTGCCTGCGCTGGAGAATTCCGGGACCGCCACATCGTCGGTCGTCCACGGTTCACTGCCGAAGGGTTCCTCGATGCGGGCGATCTCAAGCCTGGTCTGGCCCGCGCTGCGGACGAAACAGACTTCGTCACCCGCGTCGGGTGCGTGGGCCACCTGGAAGCTGGCGCCACTCACCACGCGGTCGTTCCACGCCACCGGCTCGCCGGTCAACGGCCCCACCTTGTCGATCGCTCTCACGATCGACCCGAGGAAACCCGGACCATCTCCGCCTTCGAGCGCGAAGAGGTTGCCCGTGACGTACCAGCCGCGCTCGTCGAAACCGAAACCTGGAAAATCAACCCAGTACTCCCGTTCGCCGGACGCCACCACCGCCCACATCCGGTACTTGAACCAGACGCCGTTCGGATCATTGTCGTCCGAGACCGCCATGGTGATCCAAGCCTCGCGATCATCACGGTAGACCTCGAGGGCGATCATCACGTAACGGTCGACGTAGGGGTCGTAGAAACACTTGGGGTCGAACGTGAATCCGCCCGCGCCCACGCTTTCCAGGAATCCGGGATCGCCGCTCGAATCAAGCCGCTGCTGGAACTCCGGCGTTCCATCCTTCCGATACCAGGCGATCTCCATGTTGACCGTCTCGACCACATGCTCATTCCCCACCGCGATCGACGGATCGGGCGGTCGCCAGGGAGACTGGGTGATGCCGGGGAAGGCCGCCTCAGGCTGAATCCGCGACGCACCATTCAGTCCGCCGGCACGAAGGTCGTTCGGCGGGGTGCGAGGAAGCGTCTTGTCACGCGAATGCTTCGGCAGCATCTGTGCGGGCCGAATCATTCGGCCGTTGTACGGCCGTCGCTTCGCGACCGGCGGGTCGAAGGTCCGTGAATCGATGATCTCGGCCGCCGCGGTTCCCTCGCGAGTCACGGTGCCCTCGGAGAAATCGATCGGCGGGGGGAGCGTGTCCGGGTCCCGTCCAGATCGCGGGGCCACGAAGTCATCGCCAACCTGGAACGGATGCATCTCGATGGCGACCGACGACTCACCGCCCGTCGAATCCGCCCCCACCTCGCCGACCCGGGTGGTCTTTCCACATCCGGCGAAGGAACCGATGGCAAGCACGAGGCAACATCCCGTGATCGAAGAGAAGACGGCGGAGGAACGTTGCATGACTGGACTTTCGATGAGTGGAATGCCCGGTTCAGGGCGGGAAGATCAAGCCGACGCTCCGCATTCGGATGCCCGAATCGGCCACGAGCTCCGCGGATCGACATTGGCCCAAGATAACGGTGGGGATCACCGGTTGGAAGCGGCTTCTTTTTCGAGGGTCTTCAGACGTGCTGTCAGAAGGCTTCCCGCCGTCCAGGCGAGGATCGCATTCAGAATGATCGCCACCAGAAGCGCCCAGGCGCCGATCTGCCCCTTGACCGGAACCAGCGTGGATCCTTCAAGAAGGAAGAGCCCGATCGCCAGGCCGAAGACGTCGATCATCGACCATTGCGACACGATTCGAATCCGCAGGGTCGCGATTCGGAAGCGATGCGGCGATCGACCGACCGCCCAGGTTCCCGATATCACCAACAGCTTCGCGACGGGCATCACCACGAGACCCATCGCCACGATTGACGCGAACAGACGCTCACCGGATGTCCAGAGCGTTTCGATCGTCCCCAGAATGCTGTAGGAATTGTCGGTCAGGTACCACGCGGTGATCTTGAGGAACGGAAGTTCGAGCGCGATCGCCAGACTCGCCAGCGAACCGAGGAGGAGTGCTGGAACGGCGATTCTCCGCCAGCCCGAGCCGACCGACGGCCGCTTGGTCTTGGTATCGGAGAGTTCCGGGAGATTCTCGGTCCGCTCGTGCAGCACCGCCATGAACTCACCGGTGCTCATCGCCATGAGAATGGCGAGCAGGAAGAGATACAGCCCGGGCTTCACGTCGGTGACGAAGAGACTCCCCTGCTCATGAGCCAGCACGATCAGCACCAGCGCCACAAAGACGTCGAGCAATGACCATCGCCCGAGACTCCCGAGAATCCGCAGCCCTCGCCCGCGGGTGGACACCCGCATCGGGAGGAACCACAAGGTGAAGAGCGACAGGAGTTTCACGAACGGGAAGACCAGCGAAAAGCCGGCGATGAGGATCGCCACCCAGTACAACTTGAGCTGCACCCACATCAGCGTGACAGTGTGCGGAATGCTGTACGCCTCGGGGTCATGAGGGAATATCTTGATCTCGAGGAATGGAACCTTGAGCGCCACGATGTTCGCGGTCAATGAGATGACCAGCAGCAGCGGGATCACCCAGACCATCGCCGACGTGTCGAAGTAGAACGCCAGTGGTTTTCGAGAGTCGTCGGCCTCCGATGCCTTCTTCGCCGACTTGTCTTTGAGTTCCAGAGTCACCTGCTTCACATCGTCCATGTGAATTCAGGACCTCAAGAGAAAACGACCCCCGCATGGTGAATCCGGGGCCCCAGAAATCGGCCGTCGGTCCAAAATCGCACATGCCCCGCCGTTTCGGGCGAGGCATGTGCATTCCCTTTGCCCGCATCACGTCGACGAATCGACGATACGGGCTCCCTTTTCCCAGATTCTCCGACCGCTGGGAACAAATCCAGCCTGCCGGAGAGGCAGCATCCGGTTTGACGCGGATGTCCCTCTGCCCCATCTGAGTACGTCTCAGGATACGAGAATGTTCCCGCGAGAGATGCTTGAAATCTCAAATACCGCCAGAATCAGCCCGAGAGGGCCACCTCCCGTCCGAGAAACCACCTCCACCGTTCCATTCAGATCCGATTCGGGTCAATCGCGATCATCGCGCTGCGCTCGTCACCCAGTCGAACTCAACCAGGACCGCGCCGTGATCGGAGGGGAACGATCGTTCAAGCACGGGGATCTCGTCGGACTCCCAGACCAGGGGATAGACGGCCGCACGTCGAGGTTGCAGGGTCGCGGCTGCCGCCGGTTGATCCTGCTCGCTGCCGTCGGAACCACCGAACACCGGATCCTTGAGATAGATCCGATCGATTCGCTCGAAGCCCTGGTCCTTCTCGCCACTCATTCGAAACATCGGTGACCAGGTGAGGCCGGGCGACTGGACTGGATTCGGCTCGACGATGCGGTAGGTATCGGTGAAGCCCGCATCCTTCATGGCGAGGCTCACCGGAAGCGGTAGATTTCGCCGCCGCTTGTAGACCCGCGAAGTATCGAGCGTCCAGTCGAGATGCGAGGGCGTGTTCCAGTCACCGCCCACGAGCACGGGGATCGGACTGTCCAACTGACCGAGCGCCTTGAGCCGGGCGATGATCCGAGTCGCTTGCGGAAGGCGATCAGACCCGACCGACTCCAACGCGATCACATCCGCATCCGACATGTCCGGATCATCGCGAAGTTCATAGGTGATGTAGGCGCGATAGTCGAGCCAGATGCTCCAGGCGATGAACGGGCGGCCAGACTCGTCGACCAGCCGCGCCCCGACCCCATGCCAGGGCTCATGAGCGAATGTTTCGGCGATGTCGTACGGGGTGAGAATGCACAGGTGCGGACTGTCCCCCTGCCACTGGTTCCATCCAAGTTGCTCGGCCAGCCAGGCACCGAGCTTCGGCCGCTCGCCGTCGATGTCGTAGCTCTCCTGCATGAGCACCACGTCCGCACCGGACTCTCGGATCACCGCCAACGCCTTCTCGGGTCCATCGGTGACGTCGTTGGCCCCGTGGAGGACGTTCCACGCCAGCACTCGAAGNATGTCGGGCTTCGTCTCGGCCGGGNNCTCGCTGTCGCGGGCCGGCGAAGAGGCGTATCCNACGCCCCCTCCCGCGCCGATGAGCGCGGCGGCGAGCATGCAAATCATGGTTCGAGAAGGGCGATCGATGGCGAACATGATGAAGCTCCCTGAAGAATTCACTGACACGACCGTGGCTTGTTCTTTCTGACGACTGGTTCCGNTCCACGGTACCGACCGAACGAACGCCATGCCGTGACTTCACCCACGTGTTCCGACAGCCATGCATGATTCGCCACGTGNTAGACTCGCGAATGTCCAGATGGCCTCTTCTTTGCGATGTCCGGCCCGGATCCTCAAAGGAAACTCTCCGGAGACACACCAAATGCCGTCCCGACTCTTCACCACGCCCCTTGCGATCTCGACCGCCTTCGCCCTGACGACGCTTTTCCTGACGACGCTCCTCCTCACGACCGCCGGCTGTTCCGCGGGAGGATCCNCATCCATGAACGGGCCGGATCCGCGGGCCGAGGGTGCGATGACGTTCTATCGGCTCGACGGCGACCGGTACCCCGGCGACCCGGTGCCGCCGGGCGCCACGCTCCTGCACGGATACTCGGTGATCAAGGCATGCNGGATCGACGACCGTCGTACTCGCGAGGAGATCCTCGGCGCCTTCGACGACGGCATCGCCGACCACCGAGGCGGCGTGCCCGTCGACTGCTTCCGGCCGCGGCACGCCATTCGCATCGTGCGCGACGGCGTCACCACCGACTACCTGATCTGCTTTCAGTGCTCCAACTGGATGATCTGGAAGGATGACGAACGGACGGGCGGCGGCGACACCTCCGATTCCGCTCTGACCACCTTTGACCGCATTCTCGACGACTGCACGCCTGCAGCCTGATCAACCCGCCCCTCGACACCGCGGCCCGAAGCACTGCCGTCCCTGAACTCGGTGGCCGCACGATCGGCGCCGCCGGCGTTCGATCCCGACGACAGCGCACCGTCGCCTGAAGTCGCCGAACTGAACGCGGTCGACTCGACACCCCACGCAACACCACCAGCCCGCCTCGACCTCGCGTCGGGGCGGGCTTTCGTTCGCGGAGATCGCCCGGTGGGACCACGCTCGATCGCAGGCGAATTTCGCCGAATCGATTTCCCCGCGNGGTGCCGAAAGGGTGACTCCCGGGATCAATCCCCGGACGCCTCGAGCTCCAGGGTGCAGAGGATCGGGTAGTGGTCCGAGTACAGGCCCACCCGGCCATCGTCGACATCCACCCGCGCCGACCGGCAACCTTTCGCCAGGTCCGGACTGGCGAACACGAAATCGATCCGCCGCCGCCGCGCCTCCACCTCCACCATCGTCTCGGCCCAGCGCGGAATCAGCGCGGGCGAACCAAAGGTGTAGAGATCATCCGGGCTGTGTTCGCTGACGAGTTCGACGAACCCCCGGTCCAGGAAGGCATCCGTGATCCGGTAGTCGAAGATCACCTCGCCGTCCTTCTCCTCGCCGAACCCGTGCTCGAGCAGATACGGTTCGTCGCCGCGGATCTTCCCGTTGAAGTCCCCAAGCACCAGCACCGGGCGTCCCGCCTTCACGACGGCGTCCGCCATCTCGGCGACGGTCACGGCCTCCGTCGGCTTCGTCGGCCAGAAGTGCACCACGAACACGTCGATCCCATGCGTCCGCGCGTGAAGGTACCCATGATGGAAACCGTCCACCCGACGTTGCAAGACCTCGATTGGCGCGGAGCTGGTCAACGCCACCGGATAGCCCTGCTCCTTGTGCATCACGGCGTGCTCGTGTCCCCACGCGAGCGCGAGCTTCTCCAATCCGGCCTCGTCGCAGTGCAGGACCTCCTGCAGGGCCACCAGATCCGGCTTTTCCTCGACGATCCACGTCGTCGCCTCGTCCAGCTTCGCCCGATGATCGAAGAAGTGATAGGTGTTCCAGTTGACGACCTCGACGGTCTGGGTCGGTGATCTCTGGCACGCCTGCGACAGGAGCACGAAGGCGACGAGCATCATCAATCCGCCGCCGGCACGTGATTCAGAGCGTTCATGCATGTCGCCAGTCTACGGGAGCCCCGACGAGGTTCGCCGGGCGACGACGACGGGTGCGTCGGGGCGGGCTTGGATGCGGGACGAGCCCGGCGACCGAGTTGTTACGATCCAGACGGACCGGGTCTCTCTCGACCGATGGATTGGAGCCGACGATTGCGTGAGCATGGCACGATATCCAGTGCGGATCCCGTATCGGCTCCGACCGAACGAATGCTCGGACTCAGCGACGCGCTCTTCGGAATCGCGATCACCTTCCTCGCCCTCGACTTCGGCGCGGACCCGCCCACGGCGGCCGAGGACGTTGGCGGCTACCTGCAGGCCAACCTCTCGAAGTATTTCGCGTACGCGTTCACCTTCCTCCTGGTCGGCTTCCAGTGGTGGCGACACCACAAGCTGTTTCGATTCGTCAAGCGGCGCACCGACACCCTGCTTCTCATCAACAGCCTGCTCCTCGCATTCGTCGCTCTCGTTCCATTCGGCATGCAGGTGCTTGCGCGCAACGGCGGGTCGCCCGTCTCCCTGATTCTCTTCGCGGGGATGATGGCCTGCATCGGGGGGCTTCTTTCGATTCTCTGGGAGTACTCGGTACGAAGGAACCTGATCATCCCGGACCTTGACCCGGCGATCATCAAGCACGTTCGAATGCAACTTCTGATCATGCCGGCTTCCTTCCTCATGGTCGTGGCAGGCGCATTCTTGATCGACTTTCCGAAGGGACCGCTCGGCGGATTCGGCTTCCTGCTTCTGACCGTCATCGTCGGCGTGATCGCGACCGGCGTCTTCGCACCCCCCCCCTCGTCGATGGTGGTGGAACGCGTTGACACCACGCGAGCGCCCGAATCGGCGGCCTCCCGGGCGAGGCTGCTGGACCGAATCCGTGACGGATCCGGAAGCGAGCGGCTCAAGATCTTCACCGACGGAGTCTTCGCAGTCGCATTGACCATCTTGGCACTCCGCCTGACGCCTCCCCAACAACCACTGGCGACCGGCTCGGACCTTCTGGCGATGCTCTCTGCGAACTCGCCGGCTCTGGTGGCCTACTTCATCAGCTTCTACGTCATCACCCAGCAGTGGATACGACACGTCCACCTGTTCGATCGCGAGATCGTCGCCACCACCAGGATCCTCTGGCTCAACCTGATCCTCCTGATGCTCGTCGCGTTCATGCCCTTCGCCACCGAACTCACCGCCCAGCCGGGCGGAAGAACGGCCGTCCTGCTCTACCTCGCGATCCTCACCGCCGCGACCGCCACCGAAACCGCGCTGAGCATCGCGACGCGGCGGCTCGATCGAATCATGGGCGTGATCGACGATCCGGCCCGGATCAAGCGCCGGCGGGCCGAGTGGTTCGTGGCCATGACCATCCTCGCGATCGCCCTGATCCTGGGCTCCACGATGCCGACTCCCGAAACCGGCCTGTACGCGCTCATCCTCTTCACGGGCCTCGATCCGATCTGCCGACGCATCGCCCCCCTCCCACCTCGTTCCACCACCGAGCCCGGGGCGTCATCACCGCCGTCGACCTCGGCCACGACGCGATCTTGAGTGCGGATGAACGCCGCACCCAGGGGTGGATGCGGCGTTCGTGTGTCGCGTTCCTCGGTTCGCGTCAGTCGTTCACCGGCACGGGCCCCGTGCTCTTCGTGCGCATTCCCAAGATCACCGGAACGGCGCTCTTTGCGATCGCGGCGTCGATTCATGGTCGGATTCCCGGGGCTATCGGACCCCGGCTCTTCCGCATCCCGCTCCACCGGATCTCAGGACACCACCCTCGACGTACGACAGGACTGAACGCCGCCGCCGCACCTTCACCCCCGGGAGCTCGCGGGAATCGTGAACTCCGATGCCCCCGAAAAAATCAATCCAAAATACGACCAAACGGGCATTTGAACTGATACGAACACTTCGGCTGCGTACCCTCATTCCGGTAGGGGCACCGCGAGCACACCTTGCAAGATACGAAACCATGGAGTCGATCCTCCCGAGGACCGGGCCTTCGTCGCGCGCCGATCTCTGTCGCGGGCAGGCATCCGGGGGGATGCAGCGCCGTCCGCCAGCGTGAAGGCGGGGACATGCGACGAATCCGGACCGGGAATTCGTAGACACCATGATGTCAATTGATGTGAATTGATGTGACTTCCAAAGAGGGGCAATCTCAGGAGACCACGAAGACATGGCAAAGCGACACGTATTTCAATCGATCGGGTGCAGCGCAGCGCTGCTGCTGCTGACGTCGATCTCGGCGGCCGACGACACCGGCATCAAGGACGGATCCTTCCAGTCCGGGACCAGCGGGGTCTGGAAGCAGACGAGTTATACCAACCAAAGTTATGCATTCGAAACCGAGGTGCGAGACGAAACATGCGGCGAGGTGCCTCGGCAGGCCTACCTCCATCTTGAATTGGACCTGCCCTGTTCCAGTTGCTTCATCAGGTACAGCGAATCGCCGGAATTGTGGCAGGATGACATCCAACTGGGTGCCTGCGACATCGGCGAACACGCCATCCTTCGTTTCGACCATCGAATCTTGAGTTCCGTCTCGTTCGTCGCGTTGGATGTCACGATCGAGGCCCGATCGAAGGATCAGAACGAAGTCGTGAGTGCGAGCCGATCACTCCTCTCGATCGGCGAGGACAGTCGCGAAGACTTTTCAAATTGTGCATGGTCGACGGACGAAGTGACGCTCGACATTTCAGCGCTTTCCGCGCTCGAAGCGTCGACCTTCAAAATCATCTTCAAACTCCGTCCCTGGGGCGTCTGCGGCGGCCCGGAGCGTCAGCTCGCGTTGGCGCGCATGAGCGTGGATATCGAGAGAGCGCAAGGCGCGCCACATTCCCAAAGAGGGCAGGAGCGACTTCAAACGAATGCGCCGCGCCGTCGGCTTGGCACGCCGTCGAAACAGTCGGCGCATCTCAAAGCGCCGACGGACGGCCGCGCCTTCGCTCCGACGCGACTTGAGCGCGATGAGCGAAGAGGCTACGTGGCGGAAGGCG
>NHBO02000055.1 GCA_002167845.2 Phycisphaera sp. TMED9
GTCATCGGCGAGAACGGGACCTTCATGGGCGCCGAGCACTGGTTGGAGGAGTCGGGGATCGAGTCGCACGTCCTGCATGATTCCCGGTGCATCGCCCTAATGGAACGACTCCAGCGTGAAAAGCCGGATCTCTGGGCCGAAGACATCGGGGAGTGACTCGAACCGGTGCATCCGAAACTGGTGAATGAAAAAAGGCCCCGCGATCGTTCGCGGGGCCTCTTCATTCGGATTTCGGACCGGTCGATCGGATCGACCTCAGCGGCGGCGTCCACCGCCGCGGGCGGCGGGGAACGAGCCACCGTCGGGCATCACCTTGTTGCTCGAAGGATGTGCCGACTGCGGCTCGATCGGAGGATTGGGGTTGGTCCCGCGATCATAGGCCTCGTGGATTCGATCACCGTCCCGGACAGCCTCCCTGGGATGGACTCGGTGGTGTCGACCCCAGACGTCGTAGTAGGGATCCGCGTACCCGTTGTAGTACGAGCCGTCGTAGTAGTCGTCGCGGTTGTAGTTGTTGCTGTAGTCGTCGTTCGAATTGTTGTTGTCACCAATCGGATTGCCGACGTCGTAGTTTCGCCAGGGGCCACCGGGAGGCGGGCCATCAGTGGTCGCGAATGTGAAGTGGTAATGATCCCAGTGGTTGCGGAGGGCGGCTTGCTGGTTCTGATACTTCTCGATGTTGGCCTGCCGCTGCTCGGGGCTGATGCCGCCCTGTTCCGATCGGCGATCGGTGGCTGGCTCGGCAGGGGTGTGGTTCGCCATTCGCTTCTTGGTTTCTTCCGCGGCGAACTTCTCGTAGTCCCTCATGCCCTTGATGGAACGGATGTAGGCGGTTCGTTGCTGAACCTGCTCGTGGAGCTTGTTGACGACGGACCATTGATCCTCCGTCATCACCTTCTGGGCGTTCACCTCGCGACCGAGGAGATCACGATCGTCGGTCGACGGCTTGGCTGCGCCTCGGCTGGCCTGCTGCTTCACGGCTTCGGCATAGGCCTGTTGGAAACTCAGGGCATGGAAGGTCGTGGGGTTGGCGGCCGACCACTTCACTTCGTCGTTCGTCTTGCCCGACTGCTGGAGGAAGGCGGTCATCTGTTGAAGACGAATCTCGGCGCTCTTTCGCATCGGGCCGAGGGTGTCGGTCATGGTGTCGACCGCATCGAGTTCGGCCTGCAATTGGGCGAGCGATTCGCTCGAGGATGATTGGGCTGTGGCCATGCTGACCGGCATGGCGGTGGCTGCGGCCGCAGTGATGATCAGGGCCAGCGTGCGAATTCGTGAATGGGATTGACGCATCTTGAATCTCCGGGGGTTGAAGGCAGAATCCTACCCTCCCGCGGACGTCTCATGTCACCATCATCAAGCAGCAATGCGTGGATTCCCTCCGTTCGGGCCTCAGCAGAATCGGTTCCGAGGGGGATTCCTCCCGCCTCGATGCCGGTCGGTGGAAGCCAGAGTGGATTGGGGATGTGGAACCGCCCCGCAGGCGGAAGTACGCGTGCGAGGCGGTTCTTTTCACCGCACGGCCGGCGTGAGCGCCGGGCGTGCCTGCGTCAGACGCAGTGAGGTCGGAGGGCGACGCGTTTCGCGCGCCCGTCGAGGTCGCGCGAATCAGTCGCGCGTGCCCTCCACCTTTCGGGGATTGCTGACATTCACTTGATCACCTCCTGTTGATGGCGTGGATCCGACTCCCGTGGATCAATCCCTCGTCGTCGGAAGACGATCGGGAGTCGGCTGAATTCGTCCGAGGCTCGACGGTAAGACCCGGCTCATCACCCGTCATCTTGAATGACGGTCGTCACGGACCTCCCTGATGTTCGGCCATCCCGCACTTTGGAGAGCCTTGATCAGATCCGGTGTCGTGAACTCGTATTGAATGCGCCATCCAACGTCGAAGCAAGTCTGCTCCGCCGAACTCCGAAAAGTTCCCGGGCTTCAAGGTGATTTTCGGGGTTGGTCCGCCTCGGCTGGCGAGGCCGGTGTTCAATATCGATGTTCGCCGGGCATCTCGGCGGGTACGCCGGCGTCCTCGGAGTCGAAGTCGCCGTCGAGATCCTCAGCCGCGTTGCTCGCATCAAGACCGTCCTCGAGCCGCTTCATGCGTTGCCAGTCTTCCAGACTGATGAGCACCTCACGAGCCACCGATCCCTTGTGGTCGCTGAGGATGCCGGCAAGTCCCATCTGGTCGACGAGTCGGCTCGCTCGGCTGTAGCCGATGGCCATGCGCCGCTGGAGCAAGGACACCGAGCCTCGACCGGTCTCGATCATGATCTCGACCGCCTGATCGAAGAGGGGGTCGCGCTCGCTGCCTTCTTCTCCGGTGCCGCCTTGCCCGCCGCTGCTGGGCGGGCGAACGTTCAAGAGGCTTCGTTCGAAGGTCGGCCCGGCGACGGTCTTGAGGAACTTGGCGACCTGTCGGGTTTCGCGATCCGTGACCAGGGTTCCCTGACCACGCCGTACTTCGGTCTTGTCCGGGGTCACGATCATCATGTCGCCCATGCCGAGCAGCAGTTCCGCGCCCTTCTGATCCAGCACGATTCGACTGTCCATTCCGCTGGCCACCTTGAAGGAGACCCGGCAGGGCATGTTGCTCTTGATCAGGCCGGTGACCACGTTCGCCTGAGGTCGCTGGGTCGCGAGGATCAGGTGGAGCCCCACGGCTCGCGCCTTCTGCGCGATCCGGACGATGGAGTGCTCGACTTCCTTGTTGGTCATCATCAAGTCGGCGAGCTCGTCGATGACGAAGACCAGATAGGGAAGTTTCTTCGGGAGCTTGGCCCATTCGAGATCATTCGACGGTTCGAAGATCTCCCGAAGCTCGTCTTCGCCGAGGTCGTTGTAGCTGGCGATGTCTCGGACGCCGGCTTCGCGAAGAAGCTCGTATCGCTCCTCCATCTTGCCGACCGCCCACTCGAGGATCGCCGCGGCCTTGCCCATCTCGGTGACCACGGGGCACATGAGGTGTGGAATGTCTGAGAACTGACTCATCTCGACCATCTTGGGATCGACGAGGCAGAGTTTGAGCTCGTCGGGTCGCTTGGTGTAGAGCCAGGACATGATGATGGTGTTCATGCAGACGCTCTTGCCGCTGCCGGTCGTACCGGCGATCAGCATGTGCGGCATCTTCGTCAGGTCGACCACCAGGGGGTCTCCCGCCGAGTCCTTGCCGAGGAACATCGGAAGGGTCATTTCTCTCGAGCGCCCGCTCGACATGAGTTCCTTCAGTCGGACTTTTTCCTTCTTGGAATTCGGTACTTCGATTCCGACGGTGCTCTTGCCCGCCATGTTCGGGATGATCCGGATGTTCTGGGCCTGCAGTGCTCGAGCGATGTCGCTGGAGATGGCGTTCAGCCGGGCGACTCTGGTGCCGGGAGCGAGCAGAATCGCGTACAGCGTCACCACCGGGCCGCTTTCGATGCCGGCGACCTCGGCGTCGATCTGGAAGGTCCGAAGCGCTTCCTCGAGGATCGCGGCCTGCTCACGGACCGCATCTTCCATCGCCGTGGAGTAATCGCCCTCGGGGTCTTCGAGTTGATCCAGCGTCGGGAACTGGTAGCCCTCGAAATTCTCTTCACGGGGGATGTCTTCGTCGCGGCCGACTTCGACCGGAGCGGTCGCCATGCGGACCGGGAGGCGTGAGATCTTCGCCTGCAATTCCTCTGCGGAGGCCCGATGAGGAACACTTGGTTCTTCTTCCTCTTCTTCCTCTTCTTCCTCCTCTTCCTCTTCTTCTTCTTCTTCTTCTTCTTCACCATCTCCGTACCAGGCTTCCTCGTCTTCCTCTTCCTCTTCGTCTTCCTCTTCTTCGACCCAGTCTTCGATCATGTCCGCGGGGACCCCGGCGGGCTGCAAGGCATGCCCGCGGTCGGTCACTCGTCTGATGGCGACGCCGATGGCGGCGAACGGTGCGGTCAAGGCTCTGCGAAGTGGTTCGAAGTCGAGGCCGCGCGCGGACTTCATCGATCTCATCATCGCGCCCGGGATCTTGAGCATGAGTTCATCGGCGGCGACCAGGAGTCCAAGGAGGAAACCGGTGATCAGGATGAGCGAGGCGCCCACGGAGCCGAAGCGTTCGCCCAGAATTCCACTCAGTTCAGTGGGGAGGAGTCCGGCTTCGAGTCCGGGGACCGAGCCCATGGTCGGCGTGAAGGGGAGAACCCAGGCGTGGTGAAGTGCGCCAACGCAGACCGCTGCGATCAGCGTTCCGACCGTCCTCACCAAGGGGTGAGAGATCGAATGTCCGCGGAGGATCGAGATCAAGGCGATGGCGGTCATGATCACGACGACCCAGATGCCGGATCCGAAGGTCACGTAGGACCACCAGGCAATCAAGCTTCCGACGAATCCCGCAGGGTTCGAGGCTGGCGTGGTGTGGCTTGCAACGGCGGTGGACGGCCAATCCGCGATGTCGAATCCCGCGAGGGCCACCACGAGGAAGAACCACGTTGCCAGGCCCGTCAGCCAGAGGATCCGCTTGAGAAGCGAAGGATCGCTGGTGGTCGCTGGGCGGTGGCTCCGCGATGATCGGGACGGGGTTTTTGACGGCGACTTCTTGCGTGGCATCACCCCCCTTCATCGGCCTTCCTGCCGTCGGGACCGCATGTTTCGGGCCTCGAAGGAGTCGCATTGGCGAAAACGACGCGAAAACCGGGATTCGAGTCCGATAAAAAAACGCGAACAAGCATCAGAGAGCCAACTCGGTCCTTCCCTCGGGAGCGATGAAGGGAAGGGATGATCAATCGGAAGGCCCCGAGAGATGCCCCGGGCTTGTATCCTTCCCGCCCATGAGATTCAGGCTGATCGATCAAGTTCTTGAGCAGACGGAGTCCCGAATCATCGCGGTGAAGAACGTCTCGAGCGCCGAAGAGTATCTCGGAGATCATTTTCCGACCTTTCCAGTGCTTCCAGGGGTCTTCATGCTCGAGGCTCTGGTCCAGGCGGCTCGACGACTTCTCGGTGATGACGGTCGTCGATTCGTGCTCGGCGGGGTGAAGGCCTTGCGGTACGGAACATTCGTCAAGCCAGGCGAGACCCTCCGCATTCAGGTCGATCTCCAGAAGCGATCCGAGGATGGCATCGTCACCTTCAAGGGAAGCGGGGTCGTTCTGACTCCTGGAGGCGATCCGGACGCGGCCGACACCGCGGTGTCCGGTCGCTTTACAATGCGAACGATTCAGACCGCGCCGCTTGTGGCCGCGGTTTCCACCGGCGATGGATCGCCGGCTGATTGATTCCAGACGATCCGGAGAGCCGGATCGCTCAGAAACTCCGATCGACACAGTGCTCTGCGGAGCCCAGATCGGCAAGGAGACGACCATGACGGTCAGCAGTCGCGACGAGATCTTCGACAAGATCAAGGAAGTGCTCGAGAACGCACTCGGCGTCGATCCTGAAGAGGTCACCATGGATGCGACGCTCATCGGCGATCTTGGTGCCGAGTCCATCGACTTCCTCGACATCAGTTTCAAGCTGGAGCAGGAGTTCTCGATAAAGATCGAGCAGGGCGAGTTGTTCCCTGAGAATCTCATGTCGGATGACAGCCTCGTCGAGGACGGAAAGCTCACCGACAAGGCCATGGAGATCCTGAAGGAGCGGATGCCGCACGTCGACTTCACGAAGCTCGACAACGGGCGATCCGTGGATCAGCTCTCCGAGGTCTTCACCGTCGCCAGTCTGGTGGACTTCGTTCAGCGGAAGATTTCCTGAGCGTCGATCGAATCTGCAGGGAGCCCTGATCGTGCGTTGGATGTGGATCGATACCATCACGGCGTTCGAGGAAGGCAGCCGCATGCACGCGGTGAAGAACCTCTCTCTCGCGGAAGAACACCTGCACGATCATTTCGATGGGAGTGACGGTCTCGAACCCTTCGCGGTGATGCCGGGCAGTCTGATCGTCGAGGGGATGGCGCAGACCTCCGGGATTCTCGTCGGGTCGGTGAATCGATTTCGCGAGAAGGTGGTGCTGGCCAAGATCTCCCGGGTCGAGCTCGATGCCGAGGCGGTCCCCGGCCAGTGTCTCCGGTACGAGGCGGAGATCGAACGGATCGACGCCGGCGGAGCGAGCACTCGAGGTGTCGTGCGGCGGCTTGATCACGCCGAAGGCGATTGGCGGGAGATCGGTCGAATCGATCTGATCTTCAGCCACATCGACAACAACGTCGGCGGGCGCGAGTTTCCCAAGGAGAACTTCGTGTTCAGCGACAACTTCCGCCAGATCCTGGTCGCAGCTGGTCTTGATCGATTGATCGACGACTGAGTTCACGGCGACCTCCCGGATCATTCGCCGCCTTCGCGGTGTTCTTCAAAATCAACTGCCGGACTTCTTTTCGCTCGCTTCGAGACGTATGCTTCGCGGTGGATCATCGCGGTTGATGATCCATCCGAACATGGAAGTCGCCAAAGGATTCGAACATGTCACGCCTCAAGACGATCGAAGCGGATGCTGCCGAAGGTTCGGCCGCAGAGACGCTCAAGAACGCCCCCTTCAACATCTTCAAGGGGATGGCCAACAATCCCACCGTCATGGAAGGGCTCATGTCGTTGAGCCAGTCGATTTCGAAGAGCGAGGCGCTTTCGCCGGTTGAATCGGAGGCGGTCATGCTTCGCGTTTCGGAGCGAAATGGCTGCGGATATTGTCTCGCCGCTCACTCCATGATCGCGGAGAAGGCGGGCGTCGACGCGAAGACGTCCCTGGCCTATCGACGCGGGCACTCCGATTCCGATCGGGAGAAGGCGCTTCTCGAGTTCGTCGACTCGGTCGTCGAAAAGAACGGCTGGGTTGAAGATGCCGAGCTCGAGTCGTTCAAAGCCGCAGGGTTCGATGACGCGGCGGTGGTCGAGGTCGTCGGCACCATCGCCTGGATGACGTTCACGAACCTGTTCAATCACGTCAACCACACGGTGCTCGACTTTCCAGCGGCGCCCGAAGTCGCGGACGTCTGAATTCGGTGATGACTCGAATCGAGGCGGGGTGGAATGGTCGAGCCATTGGGTTCGCTCGGCGCGCGGAAGTGGCCCCGAACGGGGAGGCAGACCGTTGCGGGGCCGATCCAGGGCACTTCCGATGGACTGCTCCAGGCCCTGGCTCGAACGGTGGAGTTGATCCACTTCAAGCGAAGGCCGGAGCGGCCCGTGCGTTCGAATCGTCAGAGACGTCGAACACAACCTGATTTTCGATTTCAGATCGGGCGGGGCCAACTCCTGGAGGCGGATTGAGCGCGGAATCCGCGCAGTCGAGTGGGGTTCTGACGGTCGATCCGAGCGTACGGGCGGTACAATCCGGAACGTGAGCACGACTGCACCTTCATCACCGAAACCGACGCATCTGGCGATCTACACCGGATCCTTCGATCCCATCACCCTGGGCCACGTCGACGTGCTGGCCCGGGCTCGGACCCTGTTCGACGAGATCGTTCTGGCGATCGGCCACAATCCCGAGAAGGCGGCGCTCTTCACGATGGAGGAGCGGGCGGAGATGGCGAAGTTGGCCATCGCGACGGGTGACGGGGCCTCGGGGGCGGCGGTACGGGTGGAGACCTACGAAGGACTCACCGTCGACTTCGCTCGACGGGTCGGTGCCTGTGCGATCATCCGAGGTCTTCGCAACTCGACTGATCTGGCCACCGAATCCCAACTGGCGATCACCAACCGGAAGATCGCCGGCATCGAGACGGTCTTCATCGTGTCCGGCGAGGAACATGCCTACACGTCGAGCAGCCTGATCCGACAGATGGCTGCGCTCGGCGCCTCGATCGAACAACTCTCGACCTTCGTACCGCCGGCGGTGTTCGACGCCATTCGTGCCAAGCAAGGCGATGCGGCCCATCCGCTGGGCGCCCTTCTCCGCGATCCTCTGATCGATTGATCGGTGGTCGACCGACGGAGACGCTTCGTGTCTTCACCTCTTCATCGATCACACAGGACCCTGATTCATCATGCCAGTCGAAGTTCGGATCATCTCCATCGGTGCGCTTGCCAACCATCCATTGCGGGACGAGTTGGGGGATCGTCGTCCTGGCCATGCGACCACCACGCTCCTGATCTCGGGCGAGGATCGAATCCTCATCGATCCCAGTCTTCCGCCCGACCATCTCCGACAGCGGCTCGATGAGCGGACCGGTGCGGGCCCGGAAGCCATCACGCACGTGTTTCTGACGGATCTCCGCCCGGACCGGAGGCGTGGGCTCTCTCTCTTTCCGGAAGCCGAATGGCTGGTCGGGGAGGCGGAGCGAGATGCCTATCGTGCGGCGCTTCGAGAGAAGATGGTCGAACTTGATGATGCGGAGGAACTCGATCCGGACACGGAGAGACTCCTCGAGGAGGAGGAACAACTGGTGACGCGGTTCGGAGCGGCACCCGACCGTATCGCGGAAGGGATCGATCTCTTTCCGCTCCCGGGCGTCACGCCCGGTCTCTGCGGGCTCCTGATGCCGATGCCTCGGACCACAGCGCTGGTCTGTGGCGATGCGATCGCCACGCTCGAGCATCTCGAGCAGGGGGTCGTGCTGCCCCATGTCCACGATCTGGAGAAAGCCAGAGAGAGCTTCAAGGAAGCGGTGGAAATCGCGGACCTCCTCGTCCTTGGCCGCGATAACCTCATTCCGAATCCGATTCGCCCTCTGGGCATGCGATGAAGGAAAGAAGATCGGTCGGATCACCCCGGAATTCCCTTAGACTGAACCCATGAGCGCTCGAATCGACGAACCAAACGCGAAGTCGACGGAATCCGGGATTCCCAAGCGTGTGACGCTTCGGGATCTCCGACGCTGGAGACGTGAAGGAACCGTCTTCCCTTGTCTGACGGCGTACGACGCCACGATGGCGAGGTGGCTGTCGAAGGCCGGAGTTTCGGTGTTCCTCGTCGGTGACTCGGCGGCGGAAGTCGTCCTCGGATTGCCCAGCACCACGCACGCGCCCCTCGACTTTCTCCTTCAGATCACGGCGGCGGTTCGGCGAGGCGCGCCGAATGCCTACGTGATCGGCGACATGCCGTTTCTCAGCTATCACGCGGACGAGAACGACGCGGTCGTGAATGCCGGTCGATTCATGGTCGAAGGCGGCGCCGATGCAGTGAAATTGGAAGCGGACGCCAGCTTTGCGTCGGTCTTCGAGCGGCTGTCGCGTGCGGGCATCCCGGCGATTGCGCATGTCGGCTGTCTGCCGCAGCGGGTTCAGTTGCACGGGGGGTACTCCGTCGCAGGACGCACCGCGGAATCAGCTCGGAAAGTCGTCGAGGATGCCATTCGATTGGTGGAGGCCGGTGCCGTTTGCGTCCTCGCGGAAGCCACCACCGCCGAGACCGCCGAAGCCCTGGTCGACGCGGTTGACGTCCCGGTCATCGGCTGCGGTGCCGGACCGGCCTGTCACGGTCAGATCGTGGTCACGCAGGACATCCTCGGGCTCACCGACTGGCAGCCGAGCTTCGCGGGCAGCGAAGGGCAGATCGGAAGTTCGATCCAATCGGTGGTCGAGCAATGGTGTGAGAAGGTCCGTCGAAAAGAGATGGACCATCCCTACATCATGAAGGACGGCGAAGCCGAACGATTGGACGACTGAACAAAGTCGATTTCGGAGCTCCTTCGGCCGGGCTTTGATCCCTGACGGGCCAAGATCCTCGATTTTTGAGAAACCTCGCCCAGTTTCGGTGGTTGGCGAACCGAAAGCCCCTGATTTTCCGAACAACCTTCCAGGAGCCGGATGGCGTCTCCTCGACTTCCCATCCGATCCATGATCGATCCGTCAGAGGACTGGCAGGAATCGACCCGGAGATCCTCAGATGAATCGAATCTCGCAACTTGGACCCGCCGCGGTCGTCGCTGGAACCCTGGTCGCCGCGCTGTTCGCCGGACCGGCCACGATCCGGGGCGTGGTGAATGCCAGTACCCGAGCCGACATTGCGAAGGCCTCGGCGAGATTGCAGGACGGGAACGTTCTGGAGGCGATCTCGCTCGCCCAACGCGACATCGCGATCGTGGTCGAACCCTCGGTCGTACACGTCTCGAGTCAGGGATCGGTGGATGTCGGCTCGCGGTTCGGAAAATTCGCGTCGACCGGCTCCGGATGGCTCTGGGATGAGAAGGGGCACGTCGTCACCAATGCGCACGTCGTGGAAGCCGCGGATCGGATCGAGATTCAACTGCATGACGGCGAGGTCCGGCAGGGGCGGGTCATCGGACTCGACCTTCGAAGTGACATCGCGGTCGTCAAGGTCGAAGAGGGGAACCTCATTCCCGCGATTCGCGGCGAAAGCCGAGGCGTTCGACAGGGGGACATCGCGTTTGCGTTCGGGTCTCCCTTCGATTTCCGGTTTTCGATGTCCAGCGGCATCGTCTCCGGGCTGGGGCGGGCCGCCGGACTTGATGACATCGACTACGAGAACTTCATTCAGGTCGATGCCGCGATCAATCCCGGCAACTCCGGTGGACCGCTCACGGACACCAGGGGACGAGTGATCGGAATGAACACCGCGATCGCGACCGGTCGAGGCAACACCGTGGGGCAGGGGCAGTTCGCGGGAATCGGTCTTGCGATTCCGATGTCGCAGATCACCACGGTGGTCGAGCAGATCATCGAGACCGGGGAGGTCCAGAAGGGCTTCCTCGGCGTCGGACTCGCCGAAGCGTCCCGTCTGGGAGGAATGCGAAACGGTCTTCCGCGCGAGATGATGGAGGCCATTCAGGACCAGTACGACGGCGAGGGAATCGTGGTCACCCGGGTGGAGCCCGGCTACCCCGCGGCGATGGCGGGAATCGAACCCGGCGACGTCATCGAACGCGTCGACGGTCGCCGAGTCCGCGGTCTTGAGCAACTCAAGTCGATGATCTCTTCGGGGCGTCCCGGAGATGTGGTCACCCTCGAGGTCTGGAGCATCGTTCCAGCCACCGGCGTCGCAGGATCTCGGCCGGTCGACGTGACGCTGGGCGAGCTTGATCCGATCATGTCGAGCCCGGCGGCGCAGAACCTACGGCTCCTGGGCCTTGAGGAACTGGCGACGTCGACTCCGGAACGAGCCGCGGCCGTGGGCGTGGAGTTCCAGCCGGGCGTCATCGTGCTCAAGAGCGACGAGCGGAGCCGGCTCGGAGGGCTGTTTTCCACCGGGACGATCATCGTCGAAGGTGCGGGGCGGTCGATCGCCTCGTATGACGAGCTTCTGGCTCGATTTGATCGAGCGCTTCAGGCCGGAGGGAGCATGCGGAGCCTCGGATTTCAGGTCACGGCGATCCGACCGGATGGCGAACGGGTCACCGTGGAGCTCTAGGCCGGCGTCCGGATCCCGCCGGAGATCCCTCAAGAACGAAATCGGATCGGCTTCGATACCCAATACCGGCTCTGGAATCGCTAGCATCTGAGGAATGTCCGTGCCTCCCACCACCTCGACCGAAAAGTCTGCCGCACCCCTGCTCTCCGTTCGTGACTTGAAGACCCATTTTCCCGTGAAGCGGGGGATCTTCCAGCGAACCGTGGACCATGTCCGTGCGGTCGACGGCGTGAGTTTCGATCTCGCTCCCGGTGAGACGTTGGGGCTGGTCGGCGAATCCGGATGCGGGAAGACCACGGTCGGTCGCACCGTTCTCCGCCTGATTCCGGCGACCAGCGGCGAGGTCATCTTCGATGACAAGCCGGTCTTCCAGCAATCCGCCGTGGACCTTCGGGCGCTCCGCCGCGAGATGCAGATCATCTTTCAGGATCCTGGTGGGTCGTTGAACCCGCGGATGCGAGTCGGCCGGCTGGTCGGTGAACCGTTGATGGTTCACGGGCTCGCCAAGGGCGACGAGCTGCAGTACCGGGTCGAGCAACTCCTTGAACGGTGCGGGCTCTGGAAGCAGGCCGCGGACCGATACCCGCACGAGTTCAGCGGTGGGCAGCGGCAACGGATCGGAATCGCTCGTGCACTGGCGGTCGAGCCGCGTCTCATCGTCTGCGATGAACCGACTTCGGCGCTCGACGTCTCGATCCAGTCGCAGATCTTGAATCTCCTGGACGATCTGCAGGACGAATTCGGTCTCAGCTACCTGTTCATCAGCCATGACATGGCCGTGGTGCACCACGTGTGCGACCGGATCGCGGTGATGTACAACGGGAAGATCGTGGAAGTCGGCCCGAGAGATCAGGTGATTCACGATCCCCAGCACGAATACACGAAGGCGCTCCTGTCCGCCGTTCCCGAGCCCGATCCTCGACGCGAACGCTCGAGAATCACGTGGGAAGGGATGCGGATGTGAGCGGGTCTCCCCACCAGAAGGAAGGGGACGGCGTTCGAGGCCGGGTCTTCCTGCTGATCTTCATCGGTATCTTCGGCGTCAGCGTCATCGCGACCTACCTCTACGGGGTGAAGGTCGTGAACTCCGTCAAGGAACAGGCCAAGACGAGCGATGCCGCGCTGCGAACCACCGGCTACGCGATTCTCGTCGCGGTCTCCGAAGACGGGGAGTTCCCCCGGGACACCGATCGAATCCGCGACATCACCCTTCCGGCCGCCTTGTCCGGCCCGCTCGCCGTCTCCGAGGGTGGCGCCTGGCCCGTGGATCTGAAGGCCGCCATGGCCGATCTTGAGCCCATGAGCGTCCCTGAGGCCCTGGAACTGGTCCTGATCAGCTGGGGGCCGGAGGGCGATCTGCCGCCGGTGCTCTCGGTTGGAGGCCGTCCCAGCGGTCTGACCGACGGCGGAACGACCCTGGACTTCATCAACGGCTGGTTTCGGGCGGTGGCCGCCCGGATGACCGATTGAGTCCGCCGGGGGAGTGGGTTCGCCCTGTTGGCTGCATGTCGAAACCGGGCGGCTACTGGCCTCCTGCGGGCTGGTCTGCGAAACTGAGTCCATGAGCAGCGAAACCGACACGAAAGCGATGAACGACATGACCGAAGCGCCCGTCGGATCGGAAGGTGGAATTCGACGCGTCGCGCCGGAGGTTCCCTTCACGGATGTGATGAACGGGGACAGCCGCTGGGAGATACCCGTTCACGACCACGGCTTCGTCGCACTCGTCGACTCGATGCCCCGGCTGGTTCCGGAAGGTCAGACCGCGGACAGCGCCATCGTTCAGGCGGCGCGGGTCAGTTATGGCGCCGGAACCAAGAAGGTCAACGAGGATCGCGGCCTCATTCGGTATCTCCTTCGCCATCGACACACCACCCCGCTCGAGATGGTGGAGTTCAAGTTTCACATCGCGATGCCGATCTTCGTGGCTCGCCAGTGGATCCGCCATCGAACGGCGAATGTCAATGAGTACTCGGCGCGGTACTCGATCATGCCGGACCGGTTCTACCGGCCTTCGATCGAGAACGTGCGCAAGCAGAGCACCAGCAATCGTCAGGGCGGAGACGAGCCGATCGAGGTTGGAACCGCCGAAGAGTTCCTGAAGTTGCTCGAAGACTCGGAAGCCTTGTACACGCGATATCTCGATCTCACCGAAAAGGGTGTCGCCCGTGAAATCGCCCGGGCGGCGCTTCCGGTCAGCGTCTTCACCGAGTGGTACTGGAAGTGCGACCTGCACAACATCCTGCACTTCCTCTCCCTCCGGATGGACAAGCACGCGCAGATCGAGATTCGTGACTATGCCAACGCGATGTACGATCTCATCAAGGGAATCGTTCCGATCACCTGCGAGGCCTTCGAGGACTATCGGCTCAATGCGATGCATCTGACCTCCCTCGAGATCGAAGCGATCCGCAAGGGTCAACCGCTGGACAGCACCAACAAGCGGGAAATCGCGGAGTGGGAAGCCAAGCGAGCGGATCTGGGCCTGGATTGACCGGGCGGAATCGCTGGGCCTGATCGCGTCGGGTGGGTACGCTCCTTGAATGAAGACCTCCCTCGCTCACCGTGTTTCTGAATTCCGAGCCTTCCGTCCGTTGGTCCTGACGACGGTGTTTCTCGCCGCCGGCGGGCAAGCCCAAGGTCGAGTGGTCGAGACGGAAAAGCCGCCCAACATCGTGATCGTCTTCACCGATGATCAGGGCTGGGGGGATCTCTCCTGCTACGGATCGAAGGACATCCCGACGCCGAACATCGATCGACTCGCTCAGGAGGGGATGCGGTTCACGAATTTCTACGTCTCGCAGCCGGTCTGCTCCGCGTCGCGGTCTTCGCTCCTGACGGGGTGTTACGCGAACCGATTGGGCATCCACGGGGCGCTGGTTCCCAGCACGAAGTTCGGGCTCGACCCGGATGAGCACACGATCGCCGAAGTGGTGAAGCCTCTGGGTTACGCCACCGCCTGTTACGGCAAGTGGCATCTCGGTCACCGCGAGCCCTTCCTCCCGACTCGACAGGGTTTCGACGAGTACTCGGGGATTCCGTATTCCAACGACATGTGGCCGGGTCATCCGGAGAGCCCGAAGGCGTGGCCGAGGCTTCCCTGGTACGGCAATGACGGGCCGATCGAATTCGTCGACGACCTCGACGACCAGCAGGTGATCACGCAGCGACTCACGGATCATGCGGTGGACTTCGTGCATCGCCATGCCGATCAGCCGTTTCTGCTCTACGTCCCGCACTCGATGCCGCATGTTCCGCTCGGGGTCGGGCCCCGGTTCCGTCAGTCCTCGGAGTACGGGCCATATGCCGATGTGATCAAGGAAATCGACTGGTCGGTCGGCGAGATCGTCACGGCGTTGACCGAAGAGGGGATTCTCGACGAGACGATCTTCATCTTCGCGAGTGACAACGGGCCGTGGCTCAACTACGGAGATCATGCGGGTACCACCGGGGGTCTTCGGGAAGGCAAGGGAACGACCTTTGAAGGGGGCGTTCGAGTTCCCTTCATCGTGCGGTATCCCGCCGTGGTTCCGGCTGGCTCGACGTGCGACGCCCCCTGCATGACCATCGATGTCCTTCCCACCATCGTCGAGATGACGGGTGGGGAGGCGCCAACCCGGAAGATCGACGGACGGAGCATTCTGCCGCAGTTCAAGGGCGTCGTCGATGCGCCGGATCCTCATGAAGCGTTGTTCTTCTGGTATCGGAAGCAGGAGCTTCAAGCGATGCGAATGGGCCGATGGAAGATGCATTTTCCGCACGGCTATCGTTCGCTTGAAGGGCGCCCCGGAGGCAACAACGGTCGGCCGACGAAGTACACCTACGGCATTCCAATCGAACTGTCGCTCTTCGATCTCGAAGAGGATCCGAACGAGACCACGAACCTCGCCGCCTCCCATCCCGATGTCGTCGCCCGCATGCAGGGACTGGCGGATGAGGCGCGAAAAGAACTGGGAGACAGTCTCACCCAGGTCGACGGTGCCGAAGTGCGAGTCCCTCGACGAGTGGAGTGATCATGCTGGAAAGGGAGTAAGACCATGGAAACGGGGAATGTCCTCGTCTGCGGAGCAGGCCCGGTGGGGCTTGCCGCGGCGCTCGAACTGGCGAGACACGGGATCCGACCTCGGATCATCGAGGCCGGTGAAGGTCCCACGGAACTCTCGAAGGCCCTGGTCGTATGGCGGCGAACGCTCAAGGTGTTCGACGCTGAGATTCCCTTCGAGCGTTTTCTCGAGCGGCATGGCCCGATGCGTTCGGCGAGACTGGCGAGTAATCGGCGGGAACTTCGAACCATCGACCTCACGGAAGGGACGGTTTCGAACAACGGATTTCCCACCGGGATTCTGGTTCCGCAATCAGACACCGAACGGATTCTCATCGAAGCCTTGTCGAGGCATGGTGTCGAAGTCGAGTGGAATCACCGACTGACCGAATTCAATGCGACGACGACCGGGGTCGATGGCACGATCGAGCACGGAGATTCGATCGAGAAATTCAGGGCCGGCTGGCTGCTCGGTTGCGACGGCGGTCATTCCGCGACTCGAAAGAGCCTGGAACTTCCGTTCCCGGGAACGACGCACGATCAGGACTGGATCATCTCCGATGTCGAGATCATCTCTCCCGCCGACTCTTCTCAGATCCGCATCGAATTCAATCGAGCGGGGGTCGTGGCGATCTTCCCGATCGGACACCGGCGGTGGCGAGTCATGGCGGAGCTCGTCGGGGAACACGATCTGACGAAGGCTCCGACGGTCGAGGACGTGCAGCGGATTCTCGACCAGCGGACATCGACCGGCTGGAAGGTCGGAGCGCCCCATTGGCTCAGTCATTTTCGAGTCAACGAACGTCAAGTGCAGGCGTATCGGCATGGCCGAGTCTTTCTGGCCGGAGACGCGGCCCATGTGCACAGTCCCGCAGGTGGTCAGGGAATGAACACGGGCATTCAGGATGCGCAGAACCTCGCCTGGAAGCTGGCGCTCCACCTGAAGGGCGGAGCGGATGAGTCGCTGCTCGACACGTACCAGGAGGAGCGGCATCCGGTCGGTCGAATGGTGGTCAAAGGGTCGGCCAGGCTGCTCCGCTTCGCGACGTTCTCGAACCCGCTGGCGTGCCTGGCCCGAAACACGATGATTCGACTCGTGATGGCGACGCGTCCGGGACGTCGGCGATTTCAGGAGGCACTCTCCGAAGAGACGGTCTCCTATCGATCAAGTTCACTCGCCGATCGAACTCGGCTCGGGCGAATTCGGTCCGGTGGCACGCTCCCGGATGGACAGGTGTCCATGGGTGGAGCGGAGGTTCCGCTCCATCATCTTCTGCGTGGCTGCGAAGCGGCGATCATCGTGGTGGGAGATCCGCCGAGGGAAGAACTGCCGAATCACTTCGGTGTCGAGGAATCCGGGTTTCCCATCACCGTGCGGCGACTGGGACCGGGTGGCGATGCGGAGGATCGGGACGGACGACTCAGCGCCATGCTCGGAGGCGAAGGGAGCATGATCCTGGTTCGGCCGGATACGGTGGTCGCCACGGTTTCCCGGACGGCGTCGGATCTTCAGAAGTGGATCGATTCCCGGTTCGGTCGCGTTGGAGGATGACTTCATGATCTTCATGATCCCCACGATCGTCGCCGGGGTTTGTTCGTCCCTGCTGGCGGGATCCCTGCCGCCCCCCGAGGACCGTCCGGACATCGTGCTGATCGTGGCTGATGATCTCGGATGGGGTGACGTCTCCTTCCTGGACGCCACGGACATTCAGACGCCGTCGATCGATGCGCTCGCGGGATCGGGTGCGATCCTGACCGACTTCCACGCTGGCGCGCCCGTCTGCACACCGAGTCGTTACGCGATGTTCACGGGCCGGCATTCGTGGCGGAGTCGTGGCGGACTGGGTGGCGTGTTGATGATCTTCGATCAGTCCCACCGGACCCGTGGATTCAAAGAGGACGAACGGACGTTCGCAGAGTCGTTGGAGCGTCTCGGATACGACACCATGCTCGCCGGCAAATGGCATCTTGGTCATGGGGATGCGAAGGTCAGTCCACTGGCGAATGGATTCGGTGGGTTCGTCGGGTGCCGCGGAGGGTGCATCGACTACTTCACGCATTCCTACGCCACCGTGCCGGACTGGTGGCGAAATGACGAACCAGTGGTGGAGGAAGGCGAGGCGACCGACCTGATCGCGGACGCCGCGGCGAATTTCATCCTGGAGCATGGCACGGATGGTGATGACGACGATCCGTTTCTGCTGGTCGTGTCCTTCACGGCGCCGCACTATGGAAAGTCGTGTCTGGAAGAGGTCGCTTCGGATCCCGGAACGCTGGTCACTCGGAAGGCCGGTGGCCTTCGGAACGATGTCGATGGCGTCCCACGGCAGCCGGTCAACACGCTTCAGGCGACCATCGCCGATCTGGAGGCGGTCGGTGGATCGCTGGTGGTGGAAGGGGGACCGACTGCGACGGCCGTGGTCACCGACTCGGTGAAGATCGAACCGGCCGTCCGACGCCGGCACTATGCGGCGATGATGAAAGCACTTGATGATGGCGTGGCCCGCGTCCTGTCCGCATTGGAAAGCAGTGGTCGAGACAACGTGGTGGTGATCTTCACGGCGGACAACGGACCGGATGAAACGGTCTCGAATGCCGGTTCAAGCGGGCGTTGGAAGGGCGGGAAACACGGGCTCGCGGAGGGCGGCACTCGAGTGCCGAGCATTCTGCGTTGGCCGGGCGTCGTGCCGGCCGGCTCCAGCATCGATCAGCTCGGTGGCCTGATCGACCTTCATCCAACCTTCCTGCGGTTGGCAGGTCACAACGGAGATCTCCCCCGTTTCGATGGGGTCGATCTCCTCCCGGCCTGGAGAGACGGCGGCGAGATCGATCGCCATCTGGCCTTCCGCCATGGCGGCCGTCGGTCGATTCGTCTCGGTGACTGGAAGTGGATGGACGGTCGGCTGTTCGATCTCGCCCGGGATCCGGGAGAGAAGACGGATCTTGCATCGGCGAATCCCGAGATCGCCGCGGATCTTGCCGCGCTCTCACGTCTGGCGGATCAGCCCATGTCGGAGCCGCGGGGAGTCTCCGAGATTCCGGATCAGGGCGGGAATTCTCGTTAGTGGATCGTGAGGCGTTGTCCGAAACGGACCTCGAACCGATGCGACGTCAGAAGCGGGCCTCTTCAGGAATGGCCACGGTTCCGAGCAACGGACTCGATTCGTCGATCTGAAACTGCACCAGAACGGAAGGCGTCGGTGCATCGGTCCGAAAGAATCCGCCAGCAACCGGCGTTT
Organism: Phycisphaera sp. TMED9; assembly: GCA_002167845.2. GTDB lineage: Bacteria > Planctomycetota > Phycisphaerae > Phycisphaerales > SM1A02 > UBA12014. Next base: position 18,536 of record NHBO02000055.1, read on the forward strand.
CGCCCCACTGGTCGAAGAAATCACCGAACCAGACGGTGCGGGTTTCCCCAACCGCCAGGTGATCGAGGTGGAGCATGTACTGTCGATTGATCCAGATGTCGAGATCCTCGAAGGCTTGCGCCGACGCGTTGATGATGATCAGATCGCCACCGTCTCGGAAGACCTGCACTTTCACCATGGCCCCTTGACCGAGCTCCTCGGGATACGGTCGAGTGGCGCGGCTGGGGTCGTATCGCTGCCCGCTGCACCCGGAAACGATGATCGCGGAGAGCGAAAGCACCGCCACCATCGCGGTTCGCACCACGTGGCCACGGAAGTCAGATCGATTCATCGGGATGGGGCTGGCGAGGCGATTCATGCGTCGATGCATGGTAGCGGCGAGCTGGCCTCCGGAGGGAATCCATCGATCGACGACTCGGAGCCCGCAGGTGCTACGATCGGGTCATGAGTGTTGGAATGAAGCCAGATGGCGTGCCCGGTCGGGTGCTCTCCCGCCCGGTGGGGGAGATCGCGGAGAGCCTGCGGATGGACCCGCGGATCTCCGCTGCGGTGCCCGGATTCGATGCGCCCTTCTATCAGGCGGGGCTGGCCGGCTACTCCGACGGTGCCATGCGTCTGATCGCCCGTCGGCACGGATGTCCCTTCTGTGTGACCGAGGCTCTGCTCGACCGGACTCTGGTCAATGGTGGAAAGGGCCGGCGGAAGGAAGATCCCGATCTCATCGCGGCGGAATGCGGCATGGGGGAACTTGCGGACAATCAGGCCGTCGGGCTCGAGGACCATCCGATCGCAGGCCAGATCATGGGATCAGATCCCGAGGAGATGGCGGATGGTGCCCGGATCCTTGCGGGCATGGGATACGAGGTGATCGACGTGAATCTCGCCTGTCCGGTCAAGAAGATCAAGAAGCGATCCCGTGGCGGGCATTTTCTTGCGCACCCCGAGAATGCGATCGAGGTCCTGAAGGCGGTTCGAGAAGCGACGGGTGATCTGGTCACCACCGTCAAGTTGCGACGCGCCTTCGACGACACGCCCGAGATGGCCGCGAATTTCGAGCGGATCTTCGATGCGACCTACGACCTCGGATATTCGTGGGCCACGGTTCATTGTCGAACCGTCGAACAACGGTACATCGGGCCGGGCCGTTGGGAGTTCCTCAAGGAACTCGTTGATCGCCACCCCGACCGGATCGTCTTCGGGTCCGGTGACATCTGGACCGTGGATGATGTCTTTGGAATGATCGAGCTGACCGGCGTGAGCGGCGTCTCGATTGCGCGAGGATGTATCGGTAATCCCTGGATTTTTCATCACGCCCGTGAGCTCATGGCGGGCCGGGATCTGAAGCCGCCTTCGATCGAAGAGCAGGGGACGACTCTGCGAGACCATTTCGAATTCGCCACGGTGATCCATGGTGAACGGGTCGCGAGTCGTCAGATGAGGAAATTCGGAATCAAGTTCGCGGCCATTCACCCCGATGCGGCGGAGGTCAAGAAGGCGTTCATCGCCGCCGATTCGCTCGAAGACTGGTCCGCCGTGATCGATCGCTATTACGGCGTGGCCGCACCGACACCTGGAACCTGAATCGGAGCGGGTCTTTCGGGCCGGTGGATTCGAACCACGTGCACGACTCCCGCGGAAGGCACCCCATCGCTCGGCGGGAGGACGCCGATGGCGAGTCGTTCCCCTTGGTCGTCGATGGCGATTCGTTGCAGGCCGCCGGGCCTTCCCAGTCCGGTGAGATCCACGGCCGGGCGGAACCCGCGATCGTCGACCACTCCGAGCCGCACTGCGGGATCGATTCGGCCGCTCGGATCCCGTCGGCCCGGAATCGTCGCCGCCAGGAGATCCGCTTCGGTCGCCATCATCGTCCCGAGGCCGGCTTCGTCTCCGGAGGGCAACCCGGACTCCCGTGGTGGGNGGTCGAAGACCGTGATGACGCCACTCCTCGGGGCTCCCAGGGTGGCACGAGGCGCAGACATCACGACACGACTTGAGGCCACGACGACTGATTGGCCGGCGCGATCGAGCCGATCGGGCTGCGGGCGGCGGAGCACCGCGACCAGTCGATGGGGGGTGAGCGACTCGTATCGAAACACGCCGCCGGCTCGGTCGATGGGATCTTCTTCATTCGGTGGCGGGGGGGCATCCAGGCCTGGTGATCCCACTTCGATCCGATCTCCAACGGCGATCGAAGTTCCAAAGCGAAGTCCGGTGGCGGATTGAACTGGTTGAAGTTCGCCCTGATGNCGAATCGAGTCGCCTTCGACGCGAAAGACCACCACTCGGCCGCGATCGAGCAATCGGCCCACGTCGGCCCGAGGCCCGCCGATCAGAATCAGATCCGATCCGATGGAGACCGACTCGCCGAAACGATCACCAGAGGCCGCACCGGCAACGAAGACCGGGCCGATGAGTCGCCAGGCATCTCCCGTCAGTCGGTAGACCCAAGCGCCGCCGCGTTCCGTCCTCATCCCGGGGGCACCGACCACGAGGAGCCGGTCGTCGACCGCCAGGACCGCGCCGAACTCGTCACCNGGCCGGGACTCGGGCGACTGAAGTCGATGCGTCTCGATGTACTCATGGCCCTTCGCGGCATGAATCGTGACCACGCCTGCCGCAGGTGGTCCGTCCCGCCGGCCGTCGTTGCCGATGAAGATGGACTGCCCGCTCGCCGCGACGGCGCATCCGAAGCGATCGGCGGTGTCCAGGTCGATCGGTGGATGGATGACCTCTGAGACCCGGGTGATGGGAATCATGGGAATCGACTGGTCCGCCGAACCGGCCACAGCCAGGCTGCCATGCAGCGGCGCGGGCGTCACGAACATGATGGACATCGAAAAACCGAGGCCGAGTCGGAGGAGAGTGCCACGATGGATCGTGTGCTTGGGCATATGTATGAACCCCGGAAGGACGGCAGGAGGAGAGGCGAACGTCGAACGGTCGGTGCGACGGGGCAATCTAGACGCCTCTTCCGGAGTTTCGAAGAGAAGTGCCGTTTTTCCTGCCACGCCTGTCACGACGGCTCACGTGGGCGCTACCGGAGAGCGTCTCGCACCCGTACCCCTTCCGATCGAACAAGGAGCACTCCGATGAGCCGAACCACCGTCAACATGAGCGAATTCCTCGAGTCGATCCAGGATTGTCTGATCGATGGGGAACTCTCCCTCGCCGCGGAACTTCGCAGCGAAGTGCAGGATGCGATCCTTCAAGGTGAGACCTGGTTGACCTCGGAAGAAGAACTTCTGATCACGTCGTTCTGACGGTCGACCTTCAGGTCCGGTGATGTCGATGGGCGTGGCTGGCGACGAATTCAACATCAGTCGATTCCTTCCGCCCAGCGGATCCCTCAGCCTCGACTGCCTCGCCGACCTCGGCCCTTGCCCTTCTTGTTCTTTCCCTTGGACCATGCCCCGCCCCGTCNGGTCGCGCGGTCGGAACCTCGGCCGCGGCGAGCGGCGGCCTTTCGGTCGCTGCCGTCCGCCACCTGGGGTGCTCGATCGACGAGTCCGACGACCGCGAGGTCGAGTTGTCGTCCGGCGGCATCTGCGCGAAGGATCTTGACGATGACCTGGTCGCCAAGCCCGAGGCTGGCGCCGCTCCTTTCCGCGACCAGACGCCCTGACTGACGGTCCTGCGTCCATCGGTCATCGCGTTTGCTGGATGCGCCAAGCTGCGTCAGGGTCGCCATTCCGTCCACCAGATAGCGATCAAGGCTGACGAAGAGTCCGCCGTTGGGCCGGATGTGCGTGACGACGCCGGGGAGTTCGTCACCGAGGTGCTTCTCAGCAAGAAACTGAATCACCAGGAAGGACCGGAGTTCGCGTTCCGCGCCTTCGGCGGCCACTTCGGTGTCCGAACAGTGCAGGCCGATCTCCAGAAGCCGCGCTTCGTCGGCGATTCTCGAGTCGCCCTCGAGGGTGGAACGCAATCGGGCGCGGGCCTTTCCCCCGCCGACTTTCCGTCCGTTCTCGGTGTGATCGAGAAAGGCGTCGATGGCGCGATGCACCATGAGGTCGGGATACCTTCGAATNGGGCTGGTGAAGTGGGCGTAGTGATCTCCAGCCAGAGCGAAGTGGCCGATGATCGCGGGGGAGTAGGTGGCCTTGGTCAGGGTTCGGAGCACCGCGAAGTGGATCGCTCGCGAGGCGGGGCTGTCCCGGGTCGCGTCGAGCAGTGACTTGATGTCGCTGCGGTCCGGTTCCTCGGGAAGGTTGAATCCGACCATGCGGGCGTGTTCACGGAGTTCTTCGATGTCGTGGAAGGTCGGCTCGGGGTGAACCCGTCGAAGCAGAGGCAACGAAAGGTCTGAGAAGGTGCGGGCGACCGCTTCATTGGCTTCCACCATGAACATCTCGATGATGGTGTGGGTGTACGCATCGTCTTCCGGTTGGGCATCGATCACGTGTCCTTCGTCGTCGAAGACGAGTTCGAACTCGGGGAGACCGAGGACCAGCATGCCATCGCGCATCCGGCGGGTCCGGATGATGCGGGCCAGCTTGTCGGCGCGTCGCAACGCGACCAGAAGATCATCCTCGTAGGCCGGTTCGGCCCGGGTGTGCTGGCGGGCGAGTTTCAGATCGCCGTCGATGAGTGCCTGTGCCTCGAGGTAGGTGAGTCTCTTCCGCGAGTGAATGAGGGTCCGGGCCAGACGGGTCCCCATCACCCGGCCCTTGTTGTCGAGATGAATGAAGGCGCTCTTGGTGAATCGGGGGACACCTTCCTGCAGCGAGCAGACGCCGTTGGAGAGTGTCTCCGGGATCATCGGAAGTACGAGACGCGGAAGATAGGCGCTGTTGCCACGACGCTCGGCCTCCAGGTCGATCTCGCTGCCGGTTTCGACGAAGTTCGCGACATCCGCGATGTGCACGCCGAGTTCCCACTCTCCCGTCTCTTCGTCGTAGTCGATCGAGATCGCATCATCGAAGTCCTTGGCGTCCGGCGGATCGATCGTGAAGATCAGACGATCCGAGAGGTCTTCGCGATCGTCGCCGATCTCCTTGGCGTCGTGTTCGAACGTCGCGGCCGCCGCGCGGGCTTCGTCGAGCACCACGTCTTCGAATCCATCCCGCAGGCCGTAGCTTTCGATCACGGCACGGGTCTCGACGTCGGGTTCGCCCGAGACTCCCAGGACTTCGGTGATCGCCGCTTCGCCGACGGTGAATTCGTCGGGGTGCACCACGAGGTCGAACACGACCTTGTCACCGGCCTTCGCGTTCTTGGCGTGCGGGTCTCGAACCAGCACCGGAGCCTGCAGGATCTTCCCGTCCGGTTCGATGAACCAGTGCCGTCCCTGGCGAACCAGATTTCCGGCGAAGCGAGTGCGGCCCCGCTCGAGGACCTCAAGCACCCGGCCCACGACCGATCTCTTCACGGAGTCGCCACCAGGCCCCCCGGATCTCCCGGCGCCTCGGCCGCGATCCCGGGATCCCGAGGAGTTGCGACGCATCACGCGGCATCGAACTCGATCCCCGCTGATGGCATCCTTCGTTTCGCCTTTGGGGACGAAGAGATCGCCTTCCTTGACCGGCCGGTCGGGACGGACGAATGCGAACCCCTTCACATTGATCTTGATGGAGCCTTCGGTCTCGTCGCCGTACCCCGGAAGGCGAATCTTCTCGTCCGTCCCGATCTCGACTCGCTCGTCTTCGAGAAGCAGTGCGACCGCCTTCTCGAAGATCTCGGCGTCGTCGACGGAGACCTGCATCTGGCGTTCGATGTCGCCGGGTGTCGAGGGACGGTAGTTGTCGTGGCTGAGATGCGCGAGAATGCGCCCGGCGAATCGAGAAGGCATGGGTGAATGCTACCGGTCCCGAGTACCGATGGTGCTCGAGGAGGCGATCTGGAGTGGGAAGAGGGGGGTGGCCGGCCGACGAGACTCGGACGAGGTCACTTGGTCTTCCGGGATTTCGAGGCGGGTTTCGATGTCTTCCGAGGGGCGGAACCGCCGGTGGACTTGGACTTCGAAGTCTTTCCCGCGGGCTTCTTGGCAGTGGGTTTGGAGGGGGTGGTCTTCTTGGAACTCTTGCCGTCTCCGGTCTCCCGTCGNTGTCGTCGTGCGGCATCCACGAGATTTCCGACGCCTCGGCCCTCGCGGGCTTCGTGGGTCGGTGTGGAGGTCGATCCCGAAATCTTCTTCTCGGGAGGTTCGGGCGCGGATTCGGACTTCTTGCTTTCCGAGGGCGACTCGGCCTTCGATTCCGTGGATTCCGTGGATTCGGTGGCGGTGGAATCGCCNCCGGCCGTCGAATCCGAGTCGTTNGCCGCCTGCTGGTCGCTGGCTTCCGCATCCGATCCGGATGATCCGGATGATCCGGATGATCTGGAGGAACCGCCGACCAGGATGGCCGCGCCCATGCCGATCAATCGACGAAGCTTGCGCTTCCGACACTCAGGACAGGTCTTCTCATGCTTCGCCGTCATCGACTGAAAGAGTTCGAAGGTGTGACCACAGGCATCACAGACGTAGTCGTAGGTCGGCATGCCGGGGGATTCCTCGTTCAGTCCGATTCGGCGTCGGCGACGAGCATCACCTTCGCAGGCCGCAGGATGACGTCGCCGAGGGCGTAGCCGGCGGAGATGCTCATCGCGATGCTTCCGGGCTCGAGGGTGTCATCACCCGTACCGGCCGGTTGGACACCGACCGCCTCGTGCGAGCCTGGTTCGAATGCATCGCCCGGATCGGCATCGATGACGGTGATTCCGTTGGCTTCGAGCGCCCGCATGATCTCACCTTGCACCATGCTGACGCCGGCGACGACCTGGTCGATCGTCGCTGCGGCGCCGACGGATTGAAGGGCCATGTCGAAGTGGTCGAGTGCGGGGAGGAGGGAACGAACCACGGCGGAAAGCCCTTCGCGGCGAGCGCGGCTCTCGTTCTCGATGGAACGTCGTTGAAAGTTTCGAAAGTCCGCGAGCGCCCGCATTCGAGCGTCTTCGGCGGCAGCTCGTTCCATGGCCAGTCGCGAAAGGACTTCCATCACTTCAGGCGGCGTGGCATCGATGACCTCGTCGGCGAGTCCGAGGTCGACGAGCAAGGCCTCCAGCTCGATCGGATCGATGGCATCGGGGTCGTCTTCGCCGTGGTCGGGCGTGGCTTCTGGTTCGGTCGTCATGTCGGAAGATCCGAAGATGATTCTTGGGAAAGGAGCGTCGGTATCGGAGGAATCAGGAGAAGGAACCCTTGATCTTGTTCCAAAGACTCGGTTCCGCGTCATTGAACTCGAGATCTTCCGTCTCCGCGTACTTGGAAAGGAGATCTCGCTGGGTTTCGTTGAGTCGACGGGGAACGACCAGTTGCAGCACCACGACGAGTTCGCCTCGTTCGCCGCCTCGAAGTCTCGGGCAGCCATGCCCCGGAATCCGATGGATCTCTCCATGCTGGGTTCCCGGAGGAAGCTCGAGGCTGACGGTGCCTCCTTCGAGCAGCGGTATCTCGATGGTCGCACCCAGCGCTGCCTGAGCGAAGGCGACCGGAGCGATGGTCACCAGATCGTTCTCGTCCCGTTGGAAATCGTCGTGCTCTTCGACCGCGACGACGACATGAAGATCCCCACGCGGGCCGCTTCCGTCGGGCTGGTCTTCGGGGCGCGGGGGCTCACCTTCTCCCTGGACGCGAATCACCTGTCCGTGACGAATCCCCATCGGGACCTTCACTTCGAGATTCCGCTTCACGGAGATGCGACCGGCGCCACGGCAATCGTCGCAGTGTTCGGTCACGACTTCGCCTCGGCCTCGGCAGTTCGGGCAGGCCACGACCATTCGGAACATACCGCCCAGACCAGCCTGTTCGACCTTGCCGGCGCCTTCGCAGGTGGGGCACTTGACCGGTCTGGTGCCAGGCTTTGCCCCGCTGCCTTCGCACTTGGCACAGACGTCGAGGCGTCGGAATTCGACATCTCTGGCCGTGCCTTCCAGCACCTCTTCGAGGGTGATTTCGATCTGAGTCTCGAGATCGAACCCCCTTGTGGGTCCGCGTCGGCGCGAGCCGGATCGTCCACCGCCTCCACCGAAGATGTCGTTGAACATCGANAAGATGTCGTCGACGTTCATTCGGTTGAAGTCATGGCCGGGCGTGCTGCGGAGTCCCTCGTGCCCGAACTGGTCGTACCGGCCGCGGCGATCAGGATCGGAGAGCACTTCATACGCCTCGGCGCATTCCTTGAAGGACTTCTCGGCTTCCTCGTCTCCCGGATTCCGGTCCGGGTGGAACTTCATCGCCAGCCGTCGATAAGACCGCTTGATCTCGTCGCCGGACGCGGTGCGTTCGACGGAGAGGACTTCGTAGTAGCAGCGGGTGATGCTCATCCGGCTTGGATCCCGGCGATTGGGGATTCACGAATGCGGGGAGAGTCGGTGTTTGCTCCGAACTCTCCCCGCGTCGATCGTGAGTATGGATTCAGCTGANCGCGCCTTCAACGGGCGAAGTGTCGTCCTTCAGTTCGGTGAGGGCGACGTCCGTGGTCAACATCAGGCCCGCGACGCTGGCGGCGTTGGACAACGCCGTCGTCGCGACGAGTGCCGGATCGATGATGCCCGCCTTCACGAGATCCTCGTACTTGCCGTTGGCGGCATTGAAGCCGTTTCCAGCCTTCGCGTCGCGAATCTTGGAGATGACCAGGTCTCCGTCGACGCCGGAGTTGGCGGCGATTCGGAAAGCCGGTGCCTCCAACGCCTCGGCCAGAATGTCGAAGCCGAATCGCTCGTCACCCTTGCCCTTGCGGCGGTTCTCTTCGACGGCCGCGATGGCTCGAATGAATGCGACGCCGCCACCGGGGACGTATCCCTCCTTGGCTGCGNCTCGAGTCGCGGAGAGGGCGTCGTCGACGCGATCCTTCCGCTCCTTCATTTCGAGTTCGGTCGCTCCGCCGACGGACAGGATGGCGACGCCACCGGTCATCTTCGCGAGTCGCTCCTGCAGCTTCTCGCGGTCGTAGTCGCTCGTGGAACGTTCGTACTGAGCGGAGATCTGGGCGACCCGGTTGGAGATCTCCTTCTTCTTGCCGGAACCTTCGATGACGGTGGTGTCGTCCTTGGTGACGACCACCTTGCGAGCGGATCCGAGTTCGGTGAGCTCGATGTCCTCGAGGCTTCGTCCCAGATCCTCGCTGAAGAAGGTCCCGCCGGTGAGGGCGGCGATGTCACCGAGCATGGCCTTGCGACGGTCGCCGAAGCCCGGAGCCTTGACGGCACAGACTTCGAGGACGCCGCGAAGACGGTTGACCACGAGGGCCGCAAGNGCTTCGTTGTCGACGTCTTCGGCGATGATGAGCAGGGGCTTGCCCGCGCCGGCGATCTTGTTGAGGAGCGGGAGCAGGTCGGCGAGGTTCGANATCTTCTTCTCGTGGATGAGGATCATCGGCTTCTCGATGACGGCTTCCGCTCGCTTGGGGTCGGTCATGAAGTAGGGGCTGAGATATCCCTTGTCGAAATTCATGCCTTCCACGTAGTCGAGATTGGTGTCGGCGGTCTTGCCTTCCTCGATCTCGACGACGCCTTCCGCGCCCACCTTGTCGATGGCTTCCGCGACCAGGGCGCCGATGCCCGAATCGTGGTTGGCACTGACGGTGGCGATCTTCTGAAGGTCCGACTTGCCCTTGCACTTCGCGGCGAAGTCGTTGATCGCGTCGCAGGCGATCTGGCTGGCGGCGTTGATGCCTCGCTGGACGGCGACGGCATTGGCACCGGACGCGACGGTCCGGAGGCCACGGCTGTAGATGGCGGCGGCGAGGACCGTGGCGGCGGTGGTTCCGTCGCCGGCGACGTCAGCCGTCTTCTTGGCGACCTGCTGGACCATCTTCGCACCCATGTTCTCAAAGGGGCTCGGAAGGTCGATTTCCTTGGCGACGCTCACGCCGTCCTTGGTCACCGAGGGGCCGCCGTAGGACTTCTCGATCACGACGTTGTGGCCGCTGGGGCCCATCGTCACGGCGACGGCGGACGCGAGCTTGTCGACGCCCTTCTTGAATTCCGCCTGGGCGGCGATATCGAATTTCATCTGCTTGCTGGTCATCGGGTGTGCTTCCCGTGGGTGCGTTGAGAAAANAAGGACGGTTCCGGACCGTCGCCGGTCCGCTGTGGTGTGATCACATGATCACCGATCGAAGCGATCAGCCTTCGATGACGCCGAGGAGTTCGCTTTCGCGGACGATGAGATGGGTGGTGTTCTTGATCTCCACCTCGGTGCCGGAGTACTTGCCGTACACCACGGTGTCACCCTTTTTGACGCCGGGCTTCACACGCTCGCCGTTGTCGAGGAGCTTGCCGGGGCCGAGCGAAACGACCTTGCCCTGCATCGGCTTTTCCTTGGCGCTCTCGGGAAGGATGATGCCGGACTTCGTCTTGGTTTCGGCTTCGAGGGGCTTGATGAGGATTCGATCCTCGAGTGGTCTGACTGACATGCTGCGTTCTCCAGTTCAAACGTCGTTCGTCGACGTGGATGTTTCGATTCGTGTCTCTTGAGTCGGTCGGGTCGAGTGCCGGGCTCAGAAGCCCATGCCACCCATGCCGGGCATGCCGCCCATGCCGGGCATGCCACCCATTCCACCCATGCCACCCATGCCACCCATGCCGCCCATGGGATCGCCATGATCGTGGCTGTGGCCGTGGTCGTGGTCGCCTTCGTCCTCGACCGGGACGTCGACGATGGTGCAATCGGTGGTGAGAAGCAACGCCGTGACGCTTGCCGCGTTCTGAAGCGCGGTTCGATCGACCTTCGCGGGCGTGATCACGCCCTGGTCGATCAGGTTGCCGTATTGGAGTGAGAGGGCGTTGAATCCCTCTTCACCCTTGAGCTCCGCGACCTTGGAGACGATGACGGTGCCCTTTTCGCCTGCGTTGTCCGCGATGGTTCGGAGGGGCACCTGAAGTGCCTCGGCGAGGATGTCCACGCCGAACTTCTCTTCTCCTCGAGCGGCCTTGCGGGCCTTCTCGAGTGCGGGAATCGCCCGAATGAAACTGGTGCCGCCGCCGGGGACGACGCCCTCGGCGATCGCGGCACGGGTCGCGTGCAAGGCATCCTCGACACGAGCCTTCTTCTCCTTGAGTTCCGCTTCGCTGCCCGCACCGACGTTGATCTGCGCAACGCCGCCGGCCAGCTTGGCGAGACGCTCCTGGAGCTTCTCGCGGTCGTAGTCGCTGTCGGTACGGTCGATTTCAGCTCGGATCTGGTCGCATCGGCCCTGGATGTCGCTCGTGGAGCCGGCGCCTTCCACCATCACGGTGTTGTCTGAGGTGATTTCGACCTTCTTGACGCGACCGAGGTGTGCGATCTCGAGGGAATCAAGTTCCATTCCGAGGTCCTTCATGACCGCGGTCGCACCCGTGAGGGTCGCGATGTCCTCGAGCATGGCCTTGCGTCGATCACCGTAGCCGGGGGCCTTCACGGCACAGACCTGAAGCACGCCTCGGAGCTTGTTGATGACCAGCGTCGAGAGCGCTTCGCCGGTGATGTCCTCGGCGATGATCAGGAGAGGCTTCTTCGCCGCCATCACCTTCTCGAGGAACGGGACGAGCTTCGTGATGTTGTCGATCTTGTCCTCATGGATGAGGATCAATGGCTTCTCGAGAACGACCTTCATCGCCTCGGCGTCAGTGACGAAGTTCGGGCTCAGGTAGCCACGATCGAACTGCATGCCTTCCACGACGTCGATCTCGGTCTCTCGGCCCTTGCCTTCTTCGATCGTGATCACGCCTTCCTTGCCGACCCGCTTGAAAGCTTCGGCCATGATCTTGCCGACGGAGGGGTCGTTGTTGCCCGAGATGGTCGCGACGGCGGCGATGCCACCGGAGACTTGTTCGACGGGGCGAGCGGAGGCGGTGATCTCTGCGACGACCGAGGTGACGCCGGCCTTGAGGCCACGGACCAATGCGTTCGCTTCCACGCCTGCGGTGACCTGCTTGAGGCCGGCCTTGAAGATCGCTTCGGCAAGCACGGTCGCGGTGGTGGTGCCGTCACCGGCATCATCACTGGTCTTGCTGGCCGCTTCGCGAACGAGGCGGGCGCCGATGTTCTCGACCTTGTCCTGGAGTTCGATCTCCTCGGCGACGCTCACGCCGTCCTTGGTGACCGTGGGTCCTCCCCAACTCTTGTCGATGANGGCACTTCGACCGCGGGGGCCGAGGGTGCTCTTGACTGCTGATGCAAGCTTCTCGACACCTGCGAGGAGGGACTTCCGGGCGTCGGTATCGAAGGACAATTCCTTCACTGCCATGGCGTCTGCTACTCCTGACTCGTTGCGGGCCGGGTCCCCGAAGAAGGGGGTCGGACTGATCCGCAAGGGATTTCGGCGATGTTCTGGCTCCGCACGGAGCCGTCGGCAAGGAGCAAGAAAGGAGCTCCCACCATTCGAAGGTGTGGAAGGGAACAACCTCCGCGCCAAAACCCGGTCGGCGGAGGCTGGAAACGATGAGGTTGAATTGGAGGCCTCGGCTGGGGCCGATCTGAAGGGGCCGGACGAGAGATCGGCCTTCCCGGGGTCTCGACCGCCGAAAAACAGAGGGGTACGCGAGATCATCAAGCGTGGTGGCTCGCGCGGATGCCGGAAGAATGGGATGCCCAAGGCCGTCAGTCGATGGCCAATTCGCGGGGAGGGCTGCCATGCTGGCAGCCGGCTCAGGAATCCTGAGGGGAATCCGAAGACGCGACGAGATCCGAGTATCTGTGGAGTCTTCGGAACAAGGGAAGGGTGCCCCAGATCGCGTTGAAAAACAGGTAGACCATTCCCAGGGAGACCAGGACCGAACTCGCCAGACCGAGCATCATGAGCACGCTGGCCAGACCCGATGGCGCCATCGGGTCCAACGGCATCATCACCAGGACGGCCTGGGTCAGGAACTCGACACCAAGGCCGATCAAGAGCGGGCTGGTGCTCTGAATCGCCATTCCAGCGCTTCGATACGCGAGGCCTCGTCGACCGATCCGTGCCAGAACGTGCGTGGTCGCCAGAATCAGGGCGAAGAGGGCCGCCGTTCGAATCATGGCGATCAGGAGCCACCAGCTGGGCGAGAGACTCGGGCTGGATTGCTCCGCGATGACGAAGAGCAGGGGGGATGCCGCCAGAACGACACAGGACGCATAAAGGGTCCAAAATCGAAGTCGATCGAGGAATGGTCTCCACGCACGTTGGGCCACCGTGGCCGCGATGATGCATCCGACCGCGAGCATCGCGGCGATCAGGTTGAGGAGAAGGTGTGTGAATGAACCGGGGCCCGTCATCGTGCTCAAGGGACTGGTGATCATGGTCCCCCAGATCAGGGTGGACTCGATCGCCCAGATCGATGCGGTGAGCGGGAGCGCGATCGTGGCGATCGCGATCCGGCGCGGCCCGGGGAGTCCTTCTCCTTGGATGGTCTCCAGATCGATCGAGGCGTGAAGAGACGTCTCGACCAGAAGCCCGCATTCCGGACATCGACTGTCGATGGACTGGCCTTGAAGGTCGTACCGGCACCGACTGCAGGGAAGGTTCGCTGTGACGCAGGTGCGACTTCGTTCAGGCGATGAACTCAGATCTTTCCGTGGCAACATGCCGGCTCCATGGGAAATTCGCCTCGTCAGCCTCGATGGAGAGCGGGCATCTGTCAACAACAAACGTGTGGATCCTCCGGGATTCCCATTCCGGCGACATGGAGCGTGACCGATGGCAAGTCTGCCTGATACCCTTTCAGGGCATGGATGAAGCCCTTGGAAAACTTCGTGAATCGATCGCCTCGGTCTACATGGGCAATGCGCTCGTGGTCGACCGTCTCGTCGCATGCCTGCTCGCTCGTGGGCACGTGCTGATCGAGGACGTCCCCGGAGTCGGCAAGACCGTGCTCGCCAACGCCCTCGCTCGTTCGATTCATGCCGATTTCAGTCGCATCCAGTGCACTCCGGATCTCCTGCCCACGGACATCACCGGCGCCGCGATCTTCAACCGTCAGAGCGAGGACTTCGAATTCCGCCGAGGACCGATCTTCGCCAACATCGTGCTTGCGGATGAAGTCAATCGCACCACGCCTCGGACGCAGTCCGCGATGCTGGAGGCGATGAGCGAAGGTCAGGTCTCGGCCGAAGGCAAGGTTCATCCGCTGCCTGATCCGTTCATGGTCATCGCGACCCAGAATCCGTACGAGTTCGAGGGCACGTACTTCCTGCCCGAGAACCAACTCGATCGATTCCTGATGCGGATCAGTCTCGGTTATCCAGCCCCGGACGACGAGGTTCGGATTCTCGATGTGCAACCGGCGAGGACCACGCTCCAGTCGTTGACGCCGGTGCTCGAGAAGGAAGAGATCCGCGAACTCCAGGCTCGAACCGATGCGGTACGCCTCGATCAAAGCCTGGCCGACTACATCATCGCGATCGCGACGGCGACTCGCGAGGACGACGATCTCCAGGTGGGCCTGAGCCCTCGCGGCTCGCTCGCCATCGCACAGGCCGCAAGGGCGACGGCGATTCTCGCGGGTCGCGGACACTGCATTCCGGAAGACGTGGTCGAGAACATTCTTCCGGTCTGCGCTCACCGTGTGGTCAGCAAGTCCGCGATGCACGAAGGTGACACCATCACCGCCCGCCGCATCATGCAGCGGATTCTCGAGTCGGTTCCATCCCCGGTCTGAGCATTCGATGAAAGCAGTCGTCCTTCTCTCCGGTGGCCTTGACTCTTCGACCGTGCTGGCATGGGCTCGAGCAGAAGGCCGCGAGTGCTACGCGCTCAGCTTCGACTACGGGCAGCGACATCGCATCGAACTGGAGCGGGCGGCCGAAATCGCGGAGCGGATCGGCGCCGTGGAACATCGCGTGCTCTCGATCGACCTCCGCGCCTTCGGTGGTTCGGCGCTCACCGACGACATCGAGGTCCCCAAGGATCGGGTCGACGGGCATGGGCGGTCCTCCGCCAGCGACGGCGAAGACGCCATTCCGGTGACCTACGTTCCGGCCCGCAACACGATTTTCCTGAGCTTCGCGATGGCCTATGCCGAGGTCCGCGATGCGGGGGAGATCTGGCTGGGGATCAACGCGATCGACTACTCGGGGTATCCCGACTGTCGGCCCGAGTACCTCGCGGCGTTCCAGCGAATGTCCGATCTCGCGACCAAGGCCGGTGTGGAGGGGCACGGACCGCGGTTCATCTCGCCGCTCGCCGAGCTCGGCAAGGTCGACATCGTGCGCAAGGCGACGGCGCTCGGCGTGCCGATCGATCGGACGTTCAGCTGCTACGACCCGGGCGACGATGGGACCCCCTGCGGGCGATGTGACTCGTGCATTCTCCGCCGGGCCGCGATCGCCGAAGCCTGATCCCTCCGAGCGGGTCATCCTGGTGGAAGGAAACCGCCCCGCGGAAGAGATGCTTCCGCGGGGCGATGTTGTCTTTGAATCGAATCGAGGCGATTCAGGGGCAGTCGGCGGGACGGAATTCCGGGAGCGGCCAGCCGCAGTGACCCCAGTTGGCGAGAAGCTGCCCCAGATCACCGGCGCCAATCGTCGGTGACTGGCGATCGATGTTGAAACACTGCCCCTCGGCGGACGGGGTGTCGCCGAAGTCCCAGTGAAGAAGCAGTTCGGCCAGATCGTCGCCGTCGACCATGCCGTCCCGGTTGAAGTCACCGGGGCAGGTGTCGCACCACGGCACCTCACCATTGGTCGGTTCGTTGAGGTATTGATGCGGCTCGATGTACGTGATGAGAAACATCGGGTGGTGGGTGGCGTGGATCATCTCGCTGGCTGCGCCGAAGCTCCCGCTCAGGTCACCCGGAACGAAGTCCTTCGCATTCGGATCGAACTCGTTCCAGTTGAGCGTGAGTCCGAGGCCACTGAAGGGGAAGCCGACCACGTAATCGAGGCCTTCCCAGTCGCCGTTGGGCGGAGTCCAGTTGTTGATCTTCCACTGCTCCAGCCAGTCTTCGAAACCCTGCGTTCCTTGATACTCGGTCGGCGTATTGCCAGCGCCGTTGTCGGTGTAGCCAAGGAAGTTCTCGGTGGCCTTGATGTAGGCGGCGTAGAGCGGTTCGCCGGGGTTCGGTGGCCGGTAGCTCCCCGTCCCTTTTTTCTTGGGCGACCAGATCGGTCGACCGTTCTGCGTGGGGAGTTCGACGGTCGTCCGGCGCATCGACGGATTGAAGGACGGCCGGACGAACGCGTCTCGATCGGCCACGAAGACGTAGAGTTGCTGCTTCCACCATCGAGCGCTCGCGGGTTGGTGGCTCGAGTCGGCGTTCGGCAGGTACTCCCATGGATTGGTGAACGCCGACGAGTCGTTGGAGAACATGTACGGCATGCCGACGCCCGACACTCCGATCGATGGCGCGAGCACGCAGGGTATGGCGTTCGATGAGGGGTCCTCGGGATCGCTGCATCCGCCCAGGCCCAGCACCTCCCGGACGTAGTGAAGCGTGGTGCCGGGGGCGTACGCGACCTCATCGCCTTCCTGCTCGGCGATGTGAGCCGTCATCCAGTTGTTGTAGGTCTTGTCGTCCGTGTTGACTTTGTAGGGTCGAAACACCACCTCCCCGTTTGAATTGAGGTCGAGAATCGGCAAGTAGTCGTCACGCACGGATTGGAACCCGCTGCCGGAGAAGATCGATGGCTTGTTGACGTTGAGGCTGATCACAAGCACCGGATTTTCGATCGTGTACGGCACGATTTCATGAGTGTCCGGGTCCTTGATCTGGATATGAAGCGGTGTGGATTCGGGGAACGAGACCAGCTTTTGCCAGACCTGGTTCGGTTGCTCGGTGTTCACGGCCGCGGGGGCCCCGATGGGGGCGCCATTCGAGCCGAGCAGGAACGTCGACGCGTTGTACTTGTGGACCCAGTTGGAGAGGAGCGGATCGGCACCGGTCGGCGGGAAGACGATCGGATTGAAGACCTCGAGGGGGTCGCACGGTTCGTCGCCGACGGCGGAGGAAACGGAGCCGACGGCGAGGCTGGTCAGCACGGCCCCCGTCATGACCAGGGCGGCATTCGAGTTGATTCGGTGATCGATCACGTCTTCTCCTTGGCGGGATGTCGAATTCAGAAGTGGCGGCTGGTCATCGAGACCAGTGAAACCATCATGCTAAGCATCGGGCATGCCAAATACGCGGCAAAAACCAGATTTGATGATCGATCTCAATGATCACGTGGATGACCGTGCTCAGATGTCGAGGTTCTTGACTTCGAGGGCGTGGGCCTCGATGTAGTTCCTTCGGGCTTCCACGTTCTCACCCATCAGGGTGGCGAAGAGCGCGTCGGCTTCGCTGGCCGCATCCCAACTGACTCGAAGAAGCGTCCTCTTGGCGGGATCCATGGTGGTCTCCCAGAGTTGTTCCGCTTCCATTTCGCCCAGTCCCTTGAAGCGTTTCACTTCGCTGCCGCGACGTCCGACGTCCTGCATCGTCTGGATGATCGCGGGGATGTTGACGGCTTCGACGATCTCTTCGGCTCCATCCTTCTTCGGGTTGGACACCAGCCAGCCGTAACGGGTGGGAAGACGTTCGCCGGTGACCGCTTCTTCCTGCACCAAAGCCCAGTCGTCGATCGAGATGTTCACTTCCGCGAGTTCCGCGATGATCCGGTCGATCTCACGGTTCTCGTGCAGTTCCCAGATGGACGCGACCAGGGTCGGGTCCGGCGCGGGTGAGGCTTCCGGGTCGATGGTCGAATCCAGAACGAGTTGGTTCGCGTTGACCGTCTCCATGGCCTCCGCCTCGCTCCAGCAGAGCCGCTCGCCGCCTTGCCATCGAAGATGGAAGTGTGGAAGTCGGTCGTTGTTCTGAGGGTCCCGGTGTCGCGCCTCGAGGAGATCAGTGAACAGGATGCCCCGTCGCTGCGAGACCGTGGTGAGTTCTTCAAGCCGCTCGAGGCGACGGAGCATGCGACGTGCATCGTCTCCTTCGATTCGCGATCGAACGCTTCCGTCGTCGTCCCGGACCACGAATGCCGCGTGTTCCATCGCCTGATCCGTCAGCACGTCGTTCATGCGGCGGTCATTGAGGACGTAGGAGGACTTCTTCCCTCGCGAGAGCTGATAGAGCGGGGGCTGCGCGATGTAGACGTGCCCACGGCGCACGAGTTCGGACATCTGCCTGAAGAAGAACGTCAGAAGCAGGGTGCGAATGTGCGAGCCGTCCACGTCGGCGTCGGTCATGATGATGATCCGGCCGTATCGCAGCTTGCTGACGTCGAAGTCCTCGCCGATGCCGCATTGCAGCGCCTGGATGAGCGTTCGGATCTCTTCGAAGCCGAGAACCTTGTCAAGCCTCGCCTTTTCGACGTTCAGCAGTTTTCCGCGAAGCGGAAGAATCGCCTGATTGACATGATCGCGGCCGCCCTTGGCGCTGCCGCCTGCCGAATCACCTTCCACCAGGAAGATCTCGGTCTCGTCGACCTTGTTGCTCGAGCAGTCGGCGAGCTTGTGAGGCATGCCGCCGGAGTCGAGAGCGCCCTTGCGTTTGATCAATTCGCGAGCCTTGCGGGCCGCTTCGCGAGCCTGAGCCGCGAGGGAGGCCTTCAATGCGATCTGCTTTGCTTCGCCCGGATGCTCTTCGAGCCAGGCGCCGAGGCCCTCGGTGACCAGCTGGCTGACGAACGATTCCGCCTCTTGATTGAGGAGCTTCTCCTTCGTCTGGTTGTTGAACTGCGGATCCCCGATCTTGACACTGATGATCGCGGTCAGGCCTTCTCGGAGGTCGTCACCAGTGGGTGTGAGGTCCTTGAGCAGATTGTTCCGCTTCGCGTACCCGTTGATGGTTCTGGTGAGGGCCGTCTTGAATCCGGAGACATGGGTGCCGCCGTCCGGATTGAAGATGTTGTTTCCGAAGGCCAGGAGGTTTTCCGAAGTGGCGTCGGTGTACTGCATCGCCACTTCCGCGTGGATCTTCTGAGCTGGATCGCTCGCGGTGAGGTGGATGATCGAGCTCTCGGTCCGCTTGCTGGCGTTGAGGTGTCCGACGTAGGCGAGCAAGCCTCGCTCGTCGTGGTAGTTCTCCTCCCGAATCCGTCCCGAAGCGTCGACTCGCTCGTCGATCAGTCGGATGACCACGCCCGAGTTGAGAAACGCGAGTTCGCGAAGCCGGTGCTGGAGCGTTTCGAATCGGAAGTCGGTGTCGGTGAAGATCTGGGGGTCTGGCTTGAAGGAAATGCGGGTGCCGTTGCGGTCGGGCGGGATGTCGAGGATCTCGCCGGTGCCTTCGACGACGTGCAGCTCCGTATCGACCTCGCCACGCGTGAATCGAATCTTCTGGACGAGTCCGTCCTTGATGACCTCGACTTCGGTCCACTCCGAGAGGGCGTTCACGCACTTGACGCCGACGCCGTGGAGTCCGCCGGAGACCTTGTAGGCGTTGTCGCCGAACTTCCCGCCGGCATGCAGCTGGGTGAGAATCACCTCGACCGCGGGACGCCCGTCGATCTTCGGGTTCTCGTGCTTCATCGGGCCGGTCGGCATCCCTCGCCCGTCGTCGGTGACCGTGCACGAACCATCGACCCCGAGGCGGACCACCACGCGGGTGGCGAAATCCGCCATGGCTTCGTCGATCGCGTTGTCGACGCATTCGTAGACGAGGTGGTGAAGAGCGCCGAGGCCGGTGCCGCCGACGTACATTCCGGGGCGCTTCCGAACCGCCTCCAGGCCCTCGAGGACCTGGATCGAATCACTGGTGTAGTCGTCGGCGTTTCCGGCTGCGGAATCGACGGGTTCCGTGGTGTCGGTCATTCCCGTTCTTCACCTGATCTCAAGGACGCTGGCACGCGATTCGGTCCCGATCGTCTCCGTGAGAGGAGCCAGGAATCGAGAACGGAAAACGCAGTTTTCTCATCCGATCGAAGGTTGAGAAAGACACTTCGATCGTGCCTCGAAAGATCGCTTCCGAGACCCTGAGATTCTACCGCAAATCGGCTTTGAGATGGGTCTTTTGGAGCCGATCTGGAGCCGATCCGGAGTCGATTTGCGGAGTCTCCGGAACCTCGTGTCGAAGGGCCTCGGTCAGCGTCTTCCAACGAGGTTCGCCGACCGGTCGGCTGCGGTTCTCGATGGTCGTTCCGAGCTGATCGGGCAGGAGATTCCGGCCGGTCCTTGGTGGGCCATTCGATTTCGACCGCCTTCCCCGGTCCTATACTGCAGCCCACGCGAGATTGGGGTCGATGACTTGGACATCGGGGCCGATTGTCCCGAACAATCACCCTCCGGTCGTCGTCTGAAAGAGGCGAATCCGCATTCGCCAGTGCTTGCGCGGAATCACGGATCATCGCTCCATCCCGGGTCGCCCGATCGACGCGACGCCGTGAGGCCCAGTTCACCAGCCACGGAAGGTTCATCCGATGACCAGACCTCGCCGAGACGACGACCAGGCCTCACCAGGGTGTGACCTGCAACGTCGTCAAGTCCTCGGCGGAGTCGCTCGGACACTGCTTTCCGGCAGCGCGTTGATGGCTGGTCTGAGTGCCTGTTCGACTCCGAGTCGAAGTTCCTCGACCCTGCGACCCGACTGGCCGACCGTGACTTCGGCAAACGCCGGCATCGTTCCGAAGCCAGGCGCCGCCGCGGCGGCCGCCGCGGACCCGAAATTCGCCAACGTGGCCGCGAGAACCACCTGGACCACGATGCTCCCCGACTACAAGGGGATGAATCGGATGACTCCGATCGGGGCCGTGACGGTGCACCACGATGGTCTTCCGTCTCCACTCGGGAGTACTCGAACGCGGGATGCGCAGGATCGTCTTCGCACCATTCGACGCGGTCACGTGAATCACAACGGTTGGGCCGACATCGGATACCACTTCGCCGTCGACCGATCCGGTCGGATCTGGTCGTGCCGTCCGCTCACCTGGCAGGGCGCGCACGTCAAGAATCGCAACGAGGGGAACATCGGCGTTCTGGTGCTCGGGAACTTCGAGATCGAGCGGCCGACTTCCGCCCAGCTGAATGGGTTGGCCATTCACTTGAAGACCCTGGTGACGGCCTACCGGATCTCCCCCCGGAAGGTCTACACCCATCGCGAATGGCCCGGGGCGGCCACGGCGTGTCCGGGGCGAAACCTGCAGCCGGCGGTGAATCGAATCCGTGCTCGAGGCCTCGTCGCCTGACGACACGGTCTTTCGGGCCGAGGTATCGATCATTCTTCCGATGACGGAGGTTCCGGTGACTCGCCGCGACCGATGGCGGCGCGTCGGTCGTCGGCATCGAGTTTCGACTGCAGCGCGGAATCACCCTCTTCGTGACGATTGATCACCTTCCAGATGATCCAGCCGACGATCAGCATCGAGGCGGTCATGGCGAGCATTTCGATCATGGTCGATTCCTTGCGTCGGATTCGCGCGTCGGGTCAATGATCAGGCGTCTTCGGCGATGGCGGGAAAGAGGGGCTTCAATGCGGGATAGAGGCGTTCGTAGATCGCGTGCCTTGCCGCAAGCACGCTGGCGTTCGGGCCGGCTTCCGTCCGATCGACTTCGGCGACCGTCCGTCGGCAGGCATCCTCGACGTCGTCGAACGCGCCGGCTCCGACCGCGGCCAGGATGGCGGCGCCGCACGCCGTGCCCTCGGTGGTGGTGGTGGTGGTGGTGGGGACGCCGAAGAGGTCGGCGCAGGTCTGTCGCCAGAGGGGGCTCTTGGCACCACCGCCGGAAAGTCGGACCGACTCGGGATCGACCCCGGTCGCTCGCACGAGATCGAGGCACTGCGCGAGTCCGTGCGTCACGCCTTCGAAGACCGCTCGGGCGAGATGCCTTCGATCATGGCGTTGATCGAGTCCGATGAACGATCCGCGAGCGTGGACGTCGGGATACGGGGTCCGCTCACCGGAGAGATAGGGGAGGAAGAAAAGGCCGGCGGCGCCCGCGGGTACCTCGTTCGCCATCGACTCGATGCGGGGGAATGCATCCGATCCCGCTTCTTCGTCGATGTCCGGCACGATCGCCGATCGAAACCAGTCGAGGCTGCCGGCGCCGGAGAGCATGACGCCCATGAGATGCCATCGTCCGGGGACCGCATGGCAGAATGCATGCAATCGTCCATCGGGAAGTGATCGCCATTCGTCGGTCGGTGCGAAGACGACACCGCTGGTTCCCAGCGTGGAACCGACCGTGCCTTCGTTGATGAGACCGGTACCGATCGCGGACGCGGCCTGATCGCCGGCGCCCGCGACGATCGGAACACCCGCTCGCAGGCCGGTCTCCGCGGCGGCGGCGGCGTGAACCGTGGCGACGACTTCCGGGCCTTCGGCGGCATGAGGCCACCACGCGCGCGGAAGATCGAGTTCGCCGAGAAGCTCGTCGGACCATGTTCGATGCTCGCAGTCGAAGACCGCGGTGCCGGACGCATCGGAGACGTCCATCACCAGTTCGCCGGAAAGGCGGTAACGAATCCAGTCCTTGGGGAGAAGGACCGTCGTGATGCGGGCGTACGCGTCCGGCTCGTGTTCTCGCATCCAGAGAAGTTTCGGGGCGGTGAATCCGGGCAGCATGCGATTGCCGCAGAGAGAGACCAGCCGTTCGATCCCGACTCGATCTTCGACCTCGTGGCATTGTGGTGCACTGCGGCCGTCGTTCCACAGGATCGCCGGGCGGATCGGAGTCGCCGACGAGTCCAGGGTGACCAGTCCGTGCATCTGGCCGGTGAGGCCGACGGCTTCGATGGTGTCGGCGGTGATCCTCGCGGCTCGGCACACGGCGCCGATCGCCGC
>NHBO02000056.1 GCA_002167845.2 Phycisphaera sp. TMED9
GGTCAGGGTCAGGGTCAAGGTCAAGGTCAGGGCCAGGGTCAGGGCCAAGGACAAGGTGGCATGGGCGGCCAGGGACAGGGCCAGGGTGGTCAGGCGCCGATCGCGCCGACGCCGACGGGTACCACCGTCCAGCGAGAGAAGGTCGAGTCCAGAAAGGGTGACGTCATCGCCCGGGAAATGGTCGAGGGTGAACAGGTCGTCGGCGAGGCTCGGGCTCGGTTGCAGCGAATCTCCGATCGCATCGCGCGAGGACACGAGGAGGGGCTCGACGAGGATCCGATCCCTCCGCATCTTCGAGACGTCCATCAACACTACTTCGGTGAGTTGAAGAAGCGTATCGATGCGGTTCCGAAGGGCGGTTCGACGGCCCCGGCCAGGGAAGGGTCCTCGCCGGTCGCGGAGCCGGGCGAAGTTCCGGCATCAGGTGCCGAGCCGAAGTCGGAAGACCCGGTACCCTCAGGTGCATGATCGCCCTGCTTCGAGATGACAGACCGTTTCCGGGGAGGGTGTTCGTGAGCGGCGTGAGCGGATGGATTCGATGTGTCGCCGCGGCGTTTTTTCTTCTGAACCTGCAGGTCGGATGTGATCAGTCCGGAGCGAATCCGGTGGTGGTCTACGTGTCCGTGGACGAGCAGGTCGCGCGGCCGATCCTGGCGGCGTTCACCGAACGAACCGGGATTCCCGTGAGACCGCTCTTCGATACCGAAGCGACGAAGACCACGGGATTGGCGAATCGACTCCGTCGGGAGTCGGGGCGTCCTCGAGCCGACGTTTTCTGGAGTTCCGAGCCGTTCGAAGTCGAGCGTCTTGCAGCCGATGAGATGCTCGCGGTGGCGACGCATCCGGAGTTGTCGGATCACCCGGCCGCCTGGCGTCGCGCGGATGATCGCTGGTTCGCATTCGCGGGGCGGGGACGAGTGCTCGTCTACGACCCGGAGGTTCTCTCTCCGGATGAGGTGCCGGATCGCTGGACGGCCCTGGTGGAGTCTCGGTTCAGAGATGCGATCGTGATGGCGGACCCGCGATTCGGAACGACCCGGGGACATCTCGGCGCGATGTCGGTGTACTGGAGCCGCGTTGCCATGCCCGGATATTACGCCGCATGGTTGGAAGGCCTTGCAGAAAACGGGGTTCGGATGCTCCCCGGCGGCAATGCCGCAACGGTGGACGCCGTGGCCCGTGGAGAGGCCGTGCTCGGCTTGACCGATACGGATGATGTCGTCGCCGCCAACGCTCGAGGGCTCCGTGTGAAGGCGGTGGCGCCCCGCCATGGTCTCGATGAGGAGGCGGGAGGTGGGACGCTGGTGATTCCGAACGCCGCGGGCATCATCTCCGGCGGGCCGAATCCGGTTGGCGCGGTCGAGTTGCTCGCCTTTCTTGCATCCGCGGAGGTCGAAGCGCGGCTCTACGCGTCATCCTCCCGGAACATTCCTCTGGCCCATCCCGAGGTCGTGATCGATCCTGCGGATCGCATCCGCGAGCCACTCGATGTCGGAATCGCCGAGATCGCGGGGTCGATGGACGCCGCGGTGGCGATGGCCATGTCGAAGCTCGATCCGGAGCGGATTCGTCGATTGAGAACTCCGGGGCCGGGACGATCATTGGACGGCGCCGACGTGATCGAGGAGACGACGGAATGATTCCGGGGCTTCGGTGGTGCCTTCTCGGTTGGATCATGATGGTCGGCTTCATGCTGGGGCCGGCTCTGGTCGCGATCATCCCGGCCATGTTCGCCGGGGAAGCGACGGATCCCGTGGCCCTCGGATTCCAGGGGAATCAGGTGGCCTGGACGACGCTGGGCTGGGCCGGTGGAATCGCGTTGATCTCGACCCTCGTCGGATGGGGGCCCGGCCGGCGAATCGCGAAGGGTTCGTCAGTTCTTTTCTCCACGGCTTGTTTGATTCCGTTGATGCTTCCGCCGGCGCTGCTCTTCGATGCCTGGTGGCTGGAAGTAGGGCCGGACAGCGCCATCGGTGCTGCCGCCGTTCGCGCGGAGCTGGTCCCTGAATTGCGACGGGTCGTCCTGGGCATCGGGCTGGTCTGTTTCGCCTGGCCGCTGACCGCCTGGATCATCGCAGGGCACCGGACGGAGGCGACGACGGATCTGGTCGAGTTTGATGCGCCCCCGAGATGGCGTCGTTTCGGAATGGCGTTGCGTGGCGATCGGCGTCCGCTCTTTCTGGGATGGCTGGTGACCTTCGGGCTCTTGTCGACCTTGACCGTTCCGTTCGATCTGGCACAGGTCCGCACCTGGGGATTCGAACTCCGGACCCTTGACGCACAGGGGGCGTCGGCGTCGACGGTGCTCTCCGCGGGGCTGCCGTCGATTCTTCTCGCGTTGGTCATCGGGGTGTTGACGGCCGCCATGGTCACACCAGCGGCGAATCGGCTCGGTCGACACAGGCGGCGTCGAACTGGTTGGTGGTCGTTCGTGCCGATCGTCATGCTCCTCGGGCTTCCGCTGGTTCTTCTGGTGAGACGCGCCCTGCTCGCCGACATTCCGGCCATGCTGCAGGTTCATGGCGAGGCGATTTTCAATTCCGGGTTGATTCTGTTCGTGGCCGCAGTGCTCGGCGGTCTGCTCGCCGCAGGACTGTTGGCGCTCGTGGTGGGCATGCGACGTGGTCGGGCGGTCGGTGCGATCGTGCTCGGGGCATTCGCGATGACGGCGTTGCTTCCTGCCACCGTGATGGCGGTGGGTGTGGAATCGGCGTGGAACCGCGAGGAGACCAGCATGATCTACGACGGTCCGGTCGCGTTGCTGCTGGCGGTTTCGGCTCGCGTTGGAATCGCCGCGTGTCTGATCGGGCTGTTGGGTGCATCGTCCGTTCCGTCCCTTCTGGGTCAAGACCGGCCGAAGCGAATCGTCGAGACGCTTCGCGCGCTTCGCCCCGGCCTCCTTCGGGCATTCCTGGTGGGAGGATTGGTGTCTGGAACGCTGGCGGTCGGCGAGATTCCGGTCACGGCCCGAGTTCAACCACCGGGCTTCCCGACCGTCACTTCTGCGCTGCTCAACGCGATGCACTACCAGTACGTCGATTCGGTCCTTCCCGCCCTCTTGGTGCTCGTTCTCCTCGCGGCTTTCGTGGGGTTTCTGGTCGTGCGATCAGGGAGCGGAAGTGGCGGGGTCCGCTTGGGCGTGTCCGGTCTCGTGCTTCTGCCGATTCTGTTCTTTGGTTGCGGCGAGCAACCGGCGCCGGAAACCACGAGTGCGTTCCCGCACGACGTCATCTTCGGCCGGCCGGGCAACATCGATGGTCGTTTCGATTACCCCCGAGCGATCGCGATCGACCGTGAGCGATCACGGGTCTACGTGGTCGACAAGACGGCGCGGGTTCAGCGTTTCGGGCTGGACGGCGGGTTCCAGACCGGCTGGACCATGCCTCGGTTCGCCAATGGCAAGCCGACCGGACTGGCCATCGACCCGGAAGGTCGCGTGGTGGTCGCTGATACCCATGAGCATCGCATCGCGATCTTCTCCCCCGACGGCGAGTTGTTGGAGAGTTTCGGCACCTACGGCGAGGAGGACGGCCAGTTCGTCTATCCGACCGATGTCGCGATGGCGAATGATGGGACCTGGTTCGTCTCCGAGTACGGAGGAAACGACCGTGTCCAGATCTTCGATGCGGATCGTCGAGTGATCGGTTCGATCGGATTTCATGGGTACTCGGATGTCGACGGACGGCCGGGGCTCCTCCGGCCGCAGGCGATCGCCTGGGATGACGCGACTCAGGAACTCTTCATCGCGGATGCGGTGAATCATCGCATCGTGGTCACCGGGCGAGATGGACTGATCAAGAGAGTTCTGGGCGGTGCGGGCCCCGGACCGGGGCGGCTTGCGTATCCGTACGATCTCGCACTCGAGGAGGACGGGTCGATTCTCGTCGTCGAGTACGGCAACAATCGGGTGCAGCGGCTGGATCGAATCTCCGGGGACTGTCTGGGAATGTGGGGTGGTGCCGGCTTCGAACCCGGTCGACTTCGGTATCCTTGGGCCATCGACTCGGTTGACGGTGTGACGGCGGTCCTCGACAGCGGAAACAATCGAGTCCAACTGGGGGGTCGGCCGTGAGATCCATCGACGTCTTGAGATCTTCCAGTCCGGATCGCCCCTCGTCCCTGCGAAGGAACCCTCACTTGCAACTGATCACGGAGGTCGACGTTCATGCTCGCTGATCTTCCGATCCGGTTCGAACATCCATGGCTGTTGCTGATTCTGCTTCTGGTCATTCCGGTGCTGCTGCTCGCCAGGCTGGGGGCGGCTGGCCAAGGGCGTGGGAAGTTGATCTTCTCGGTCGTGGTCAGATCGCTCCTGGTCATGATTCTGGCCGTCTCGCTGGCGCGGCCGTCCATCGTCGATCGCGGTGAGAACGTGACCTTGATGATCGTCGCCGACGTCAGCCGATCCATTCCCCGGGAGTTGCAGCGGGAGAGCGGGCGATTTCTGGAGCGGGTCGCGGAGGCGAAGCGGAACGAAGACGATCGGATCGGCGTGGTGACGGTGGCGGAGGAATCCGAAATCCGCCAGACGCCCGATCCCGATTCCGTGATCCAGCTCGATCACGCCGGAGATCTGGCCGCGACCGATCTCGCCGGGGCGATGCGGACCGCGATCTCGCTGTTGCCGACCGACACCGCGAATCGCGTGTTGCTCGTCTCGGATGGAAACGAGACCGAATCGAGCCTTCTGGAAGCGATCGAGCTGGCTCGCGCCAACGACATTCCGGTGGACGTGCTGCCGATCGAATACGAATACGGACGCGAGATCGTCTTCGAGCAGTTGCGGGCGCCGAACCGAGCGAGGATCGGGCAGTCGGTCGATCTTCGGGCGTTCATCCGATCGTCGGCGGCGACGTCGGGGGTGCTCCGGGTCTTTCAAAACGACGCCATGATCGATCTAGATCCGTCATCGCCTTCCGATGGAAGACGGATCGAACTCGAAGTCGGAACCAACTCCTTGTCGATTCCGGT
Organism: Phycisphaera sp. TMED9; assembly: GCA_002167845.2. Lineage (GTDB taxonomy): Bacteria > Planctomycetota > Phycisphaerae > Phycisphaerales > SM1A02 > UBA12014. The sequence goes on from NHBO02000056.1 coordinate 4,972, forward strand.
GACGCTCGACTCCGGAGGGGCGCAACGGTTCCGCGCGGAATTCTCGCCGGAGGATCCGGCGTCGGATGCCATCCTCGAGAACAACGTCTACGAGGCCGTGACTTTCGTCGCCAGCGACGGACGGGTCCTGGTGGTGGACGACGGTGGATTGGAGACCGGCGCGTTGGTGGCGGCGCTTCGAGGAGGCGGCGTCGAGGTGGTCGTCGAGCCGCCATCCAGCCTCATTGCGGGCATTGCGTTCTTGAACGGGTTCGATGCCGTGGTGCTCGCCAACATCCCGCGATGGGCGATCGATCAGGAGGCGGACCGAGGGCTTCGGTCGTATGTCCACGACCTTGGTGGCGGGCTGATCATGCTGGGTGGTGATCAGGGCTTCGGTGCCGGTGGCTGGATCGAGTCCGAGACGGCGAAGGCGCTTCCGGTCCGACTGGATCCGCCTCAGGAAAGACAGATGGTCCGCGGCGCCTTGGCGCTCATCATGCACTCGTGCGAAATGCCGAAAGGCAACTACTGGGGGCAGCAGACCGCGATCGCCGCCGTCGAAGCGTTGAGCAGCCTCGACTACGTCGGAATCGTGACGTTCTCGTGGGGACAACCCGGCGTCGGTAACGTCAATGGATGCAGCTGGGCGTTTCCCATGCAGCCGGCCGGCGACAAGAGCCAGGCGATTGCGGCCGCCAAGGCGATGCAGATCGGCGACATGCCCGATTTCGGCCCATCGATGACCCTGTCTCGACAGGGTCTCAACGGCGTCAACGCCGGGCAGAAGCACGTCATCATCATCTCCGACGGTGATGCGGTTCCACCCTCGAAGCAGCTTCTCGACAACTACCTCGCGGATGGCATCACGGTGACCACCGTGATGGTCGGTGGTCATGGAACACCGAACGATCGAAAGAACATGCAAGGGGTGGCTGAGTACACCGGTGGAACGTTCTACAACGTCACGAATCCGAAGATGCTTCCGAAGATCTTCATCAAGGAAGCCACGCTGGTCACCAGGACCCTGATCGTCGAAGGAGATTTCGCTCCCGACGTGACACCATCGTTGGACGGTCCGACCCGGGGGATTTCAAGCGTTCCCCCGATCGGCGGCTTCGTGCTGACGGTTCCCAAGGAGGGGCTGGTCAAGGTTCCGATTTCCGTGGTCACCGAAGAGGGTGAAGACCCGCTTCTGGCCTATTGGAATTACGGCCTCGGAAAATCGGTGGCGTTCACCAGCGACGTCGGAAGTCGTTGGGGAACCGGCTGGCCTGGATGGAGTGGATTCCAGCCATTCTGGGAGCAGGTGGTCAGATGGTCGATGCGTCCGTCGTCGCCGCCCAATCTGATGATCCGGGCCACGGCGGGTGACGACGGAATGGCCGTGGTCGAGGTCGAAGCCTTGAGCGCCGATGGTGGTCTTGCCGACTTCCTTCAAGGACAGGCGAGAATCCTCAGCCCGAAGGGCGAGTCCCTCCCGGCGGCGCTGCAGCAGATCGGACCGGGTCGATATCGAACGGAGTTTGCGCTTGAGGAGCAGGGGGCTTATCTGGTCAACGTGCTCTTCCCTGGCGCCGATGGCAATGCCGCGGCCAGTATTCAGGCTGCAGTGAGCGTTCCATATCAGCGGGAGTTCTCGACGGTTCGCGACAATCGGGCACTGCTCGAGTCCATCGCGGCGCGGACGGGGGGGGTGGTGTTTTCGGCGGACACGGACTTCGAAATCGTCGATCCCTTCGACCGCGGTGGTCTGGAGATGCCGTCTTCGCCGACCAGGATCTGGGATTTGTTGGTGGTGATCGCGGCCGGGCTCTTCGTCCTCGACGTGGCGGTGCGTCGGCTCACCTTCGATACTCGAGCAGCTCGAGAAGCCGCCGCGAAGGCGATGACGAGGCGTGACGCGGACACCGAGTCCACGGTCGCCGCCTGGAAGACGGCGCGGCGACGCGCGGGGCGAAAGAATTCGAATTCGGACGGTGACACCGCTTCGACTCGTTTCGACGTGGAAGATGGCGGCGAGACGGACTTCTCGGCCACCGCCGACGCGGCCGGGGCGGATGATGGAACTCGTCCCCGCGGTGGATCCCGACCGGTGAAGCGAGAAGTCTCTTCCTCGGATGCCATCGAATCGGAAAAGGAAGCCGAAGACATGACCAGTCGCCTGCTCCGAGCCAAACGAAGAGCGACGGGTGGCCAGGGTGGCGAGGAGAACGGGCGGTCCGATGGGTGAATTCGCGGCAGGAATGACCACTCGGCTCGACGATGTTGAATCGGTGCGGACGGCGTGCGAGCGATTTCGAGAGTCGTTCGAAGCACTGCGCACGCAGGTCGGACTTCGCATCGTCGGCCAGGACGCCGTCGTGGAACAGACTCTGGTGGCGCTCTTCGCGGGTGGGCACGTCCTGCTCGAGGGTGTCCCCGGTTTGGGGAAGACCTTGCTGGTGCGTTCCCTCGCGGATTCCCTGGGTCTTGAATTCAACCGGATCCAGTTCACACCCGATCTGATGCCCGCCGATGTGACCGGGACCTCGATCGTGGTGGAGAACGGGCACGGAGGACGAGCGTTTCAGTTCCGTGAGGGACCGATCTTCGCAAACGTGGTGCTGGCCGATGAAATCAACCGGGCGACGCCGAAGAGCCAGTCGGCGATGCTTGAGGCGATGCAGGAGCGTTCGGTATCGGTTGGTTCCGAGACGAGGCGTCTTCCCGATCCATTTCTCGTCCTGGCCACGCAGAATCCGATCGAACAGGAAGGGACCTTTCCATTGCCGGAAGCCCAGCTGGATCGGTTCCTCTTGAAGATCACGGTTCCATACGCGGATCGTGGCGAATTGACCGAGATCATTCGTCGGACGACCGTCCCCGGTGAAGTCGCGATCGAGCCGGTCCTCGACGCGGAGGACGTGCTCGCCGCACGTCGGCTCGCCCGGCGGATCGTGATGGCGCCCACGGTGCAGGACTATGCGGTTCGGCTCGTGCTGGCGACGCATCCGGGCGGCGAATTCGAGATCGAGGAGTTCAGGAACTACATCCAGGTCGGTGCGAGTCCCCGTGCCGCTCAGGCTTTGGTGACCGCGGCGAAGGTCTTCGCCTTGATGGATGGTCGATTCGCCGCGAGTCTCGCCGACGTTCGAAGGGTGGCTCTGCCGGCGCTGCGTCATCGGATCATCCGCACCTTCGAAGCTGAAGCGGATGGCATCGATACCGACGAGATCGTACGAGGTGTCCTTGACGGGACACCGGCGGATGCGGCGCATCCGGACGGCGGGGCTCCGCAAGGCGCGATCCTGATGGAGGATCCTCGATGACTCGTTTTCCTGAAGGCCCGCCGCCGTCGGCTTCGAGGCCCACCAAGGTCGATGATCTCATCGACGGCCGATTGATGGCCCGGCTCGATCATCTTGATGTGGTGAGCCGGAAGATCTTCAACGGGCGGGTTCAGGGAGAGCGACGAAGCAAGCGGCGGGGGCAGAGCGTGGAGTTCGCTGATTTTCGACCGTACGTTCACGGCGACGACCTGCGTTTCGTCGACTGGAACATTTACGGTCGGCTCGATCGCCTCTTTCTGAAGATCTTCCTCGAAGAGGAGGATCTCTCGATGATCGTCGTGGTGGATGCGAGCTCGAGCATGCATTGGGGGGATCCCGCGAAGTTCGACTACGCTCGAAGACTCGCGATGGCGCTGGGTTACATCGGTCTGGTCAACCAGAATCGAGTCTCGCTGGCCGCCTTCGGAGGGGTCGACGAAGAGGGTGAACCCGAAGGTCTGCAGAAGATTTCCAATCTTCGCGGTCGACGGCGCACGCATGAGATGGGTCGCTGGTTGCTGGACATCAAGCCCGGTGGTGCAGGCGGGTTCGAAGAAGCGATGCGACGGATCGCGCTCACTCGACAGGGGCGAGGGGTGATGATCGTCCTGAGCGACTTCTTTCAGAAGGACGGATTTGAAAACGGTCTTCGCTACGTCTCGGGACGTGGGTATGACGTGCACGCGATGCAGATTCTCGCACCCCAGGAGATCGATCCCGGTCGCCATGGAATGAGTGGCGATCTTCGTCTGGTCGATCTCGAGGACGAGGATGAAGCCGAAGTCACGGTGAACGCCGCGGTGCTGCGCGGATATCGCGAGCGACTGGATGCCTATTGCGGGTCTCTTCGTGACTACTGCATCCGTCGCAGCATCATGCACACGTTGGTGGACACCTCGACGGATCTGGACGCGCTGCTTCTGGACTATCTTCGAAAGCGAGGTCTTCTCCGATGACCTGGCTGACCCCGTTGTTCGGCGGCATCGTGCTGGCTTCAGTGATCCCGCCGTTGCTGGCCCTGTACTTCCTCCGCCTTCGCCGGACGCGGCGGGTCATTCCAAGCACCCTTCTCTGGAAGAGGTCGGTGGAGGACCTGAGAGCGAATGCGCCTTTTCAGAGGCTGCGTCCGACGCTGCTGCTCTTCCTTCAGCTGCTGCTTCTCGCCTTGCTCGCCATCGCCTTGATGCAACCCCGCTTTGATGCCGGGGATCGTCGAGACGGACGGACCGTGCTCTTGATCGACAATTCCGCGTCGATGAACGTCATGGATGGGGACGAGGCGGGGACCCGATCGCGGCTTGACTTCGCCAAGGAGTCGGCGATCGAACGGATCGAGGCCCTTCACGGCGGAGGCGTGTTCAGCGGAAGCGCGGCTGAGATCATGGTGGTCGCCTTCAACGACGTCGCGGAGATTCGAACTCCGTTCACCGATTCCCGGCAGGCGGCGATCGCGGCGGTCGAAGGAATCGAAGCGACCGACGGGCGAAGCGTCATCGGCGGAGGCCTTCAGCTGGCGAGGGCCTTTCTCACCGTGATCGATCCGGACAATCAGACCGGGCCGGTCGCCGCTCCGGCGGCGCTGGAACTCTGGTCGGACGGGCGGATTGCGGATCTCGGGGATCAGGTGCTTCGCGCCGGTGAGACGATCGACTACCACCGGGTCGGCTCCATGGAGACCGAGAACATCGGAATCGCATCCATCGCGGCGCAGCGTCCGTACGACGCACTCGGCCAGGTCCAGGTCTTCGTGGCGATCGAGAATCCGACGGACCTTCCGCGCACCGCCGACCTTCAATTGAGCGTGAATGGTGTGGTTCGATCGATCACCGCCCGGCCGGTGGAGATTCCTCCGGTGCAGGAGCAGCCCGGGTTGGGCCGGGTCGCGGGACGAAAACAGTTTTCGTTCGCGCCCTTTGATCAAGAGCGTGATGCGATCATTGAAGTTCTGGTTCTGGGTGAGGATGGTCAACCGATCGATGATGTCGCCGGTCTGATCGTCCCGCCGGCGAAGCGACTTCGGGTGGCGGTGGTGGGCGCCCAGTCGTTCGTCGTTCGTTCGATTCTCGAGGGCATGGCCTTGGAGTCTCTCGATCTGCTCGATCAAGCGGAATTCGAGCGACTCGCGGAAACTGGAGACTTGGACTCCTATGACGTGATCGTCCTGGATGACGTCGAAATCGAGACGATGCCGCCCGGGCGTTACCTTTCCTTCGGACGAACGCCGCCGATCGAGGGAGTCACCGAATTCGGGAGTCCCGCGAGCGGAGTCATCGTTCGTCGGAGCAGTGAAGATCATCCCGTGCTTCGATATGTGAATCTCGATGAGTTGTACGTCTCCTCGATGCGCAAGGTGACCACGGGCCCCGGGGTCACGACGCTGGTGGAATCAGGCGATGGCGCGATGGTGGTGGCGCTCGATCGCGGGCCGGTTCAGATGATTCACGTGACCTTTGATCCGCTCGACTCCAACTGGCCTTATCTTCGATCCTTCGTGAATTTCGTTCCCAACGCGATCGAGTATCTCGGTGGTCTCGGAGACGCACTCGCCACCACGGGAATTGCGCCCGGCGAGCCGATCGTGACGAGGCTTCCGGATCGGGCGGTGGAGATTCGGATGCGCCTTCCCGATGGGACTGAGGAAGTCGTTGAAACCGGAGACCCGACGAATCTGGCGTGGGGGCCGGTTCGTCGAGCCGGGCTCTATGAGTTGTCCTGGGAGGAGCCGGGGTCGACGGCTCGCGAACGAAGGACCTTTGCGGTGAATCAGCTGGACGAGGTGGAGCGTCGAATCGATGCGGCGGAATCGATCGATTTCAGCGTGGATGTGATTGACGGGTCCGCGGCCAGAGCTGGCGGAACCAGATGGCAGGACTTCTGGCCCTGGATCCTCGGCGCCTCGCTCGTCTTGATGCTCATCGAATGGTGGATCTGGCAGCGGCAGTCGGCTGCCGGTTGATTCAAGTCGCCGGGGCGCGGCCGGAAAATCCGGCTGATGGTCTCACGCTTCTGCGGGGTTCACCCCAAGGCTTGCCAGAAGATCATCGTCGATCCCGAGAAACTCATGCATGTGGCGCTCGTAGGTCGCCTGGTCTTCGTCTCGGCTGAAGTCCAGTCGGAGTTCGTTGATGACCTTGGTTCCCTGGCCGATCCAATCGTTCCAGGTCTCGTTGGAGATGTTGTCCTGAATCCACGCGCCGACGGGGCCCTTGAAAGGCGCATGTTCGATCGCCGTTCCGTTCTTGCCCGTACGACGGCAGATGAAGGAGCCTTCTTCCGCGGAGCGGCTCGCCGCCGCTTCGGTTTCCGCTGACAGTGACGGGGGGGTTCTTCCGATGCCCTCCAGCGCGGTGCCGATCGCATCGCGAACCATGAGATCGCCCTTGGATGCCGCGATCTCATAGCCCCGCTCGAGCATTCCGACGGCCTTGTCCTCCCAGCCCGCTTGAATCATCGATTCGCCGGCGAGTTGGAACGCCTTGCTCATGTCGGGATTCAGCTCCGTGACCTTCTCGAGGCTCCCAGCAGCCTCCGCGTGCCGTCCGGCTTTCATGTACGCATTGCCAAGCGAGAAGTGAGCCATCTCATTCTCGGGATCGGCGGTGGTCATGTTCTCGAACTGAGCGATTCGCTGGGTCAGTTTCGGATCTTCGGAAGCGTCAGGGGCTGGATTGGTCATAGGGCAGAATGCTAGCAACCCGACGAAGATCGGGGCGGGAGTCCGTCGAATTCGATGGCATTCGAGAGCGCTGCCCGGCCCTTCGGGGCTCTCGAGTCGAGCAGGAAGTGCTGCTTCGGGCTGATTCAGAGGTTCGGAACGATCAAGGGCAGCAGCTCACGCAGAATCTCGATCATCGGGCGTTCGGGGTCGATTCCCCGGAGGGTGTCCGACAACAGACTGAGGCTTGGGGTGAGCCTGGCATCCGTGGAACATTCAAGGACGTCTCCGACGCCGAGTTTCTCAATCTCAAGATCTTCAAAGTTCGTGAGGATCGTCGAAATCCAACGAATGGCGGCGGCGCGATCAGCCGGCTTTCGGAGAGTCAGATGAGCCAGTTGCTCCCACCCCCGAAACCAGCTGATCATCGTCATGGATCTCTTCGGATGGAGTTGGAGTCGAAAGAGCTGTTCGGGGTTCTGGGATGCCAGCGCCTGCTCGACGTCCGCGACCCTGATTCGGAGAAATCTCCCGACCCGGACGCCGGGGAGCGAGCCGTTGGACCGGAGTCGTTCGATGGTTCTTCGAGAGACACCGAACCGCTGGGCGGCCTGATCGATGGTCAATGTGTCTTGGGGGGTCTTGGTTCGGTCGTCCAACGAGCTTTCCTTCCCATCCGTGGGCGGATTCCGGTATCCCTACATGCGTTTTCTGAGCACCGGGAACCGTCATTTTGGTGGTAATGGTCAAAAAAATCCCTCACGAGAAAAGGCCGTCTCGATCCTGGATCGAGACGGCCAATGGCCACAAGAGATCGGTTTTTCAGATCAGCCCCGGCCACTCCGACGATGTGGCTGGCAGATCAACCGAATCACTTGCTGCGGGATCACGAATTCGACCGAGATCGGCATCAGTTCAAGTCCTTGCAAGAGGACCTTTTCGGCTGGATGGCGAGGCTCGGGGAAGTTGACGAGTCCTCCTTGTCCGGTATGAAAATTGGGAAGGGAGTATTTCCGATGCTTCTGAGCGGCATCAGAGGATGTGGCCCCCAGGAGGATGATCGTGCTGATCGTGGCGATCATCGGGTGGGACGATCGCCGGCCTCGTCGGTCGATCCGGCTGTTTCGGTCTTTGGTTGGAGCGTTTCTCATTGGAGTCCTCCTTTCTTCAGCTGGTGGGGTCGAAGATGTGTGCAGCGTCGAGAATTCGCCATCCGACGTCCCGGAAACCGGGAAAACGGCCCATGGTTCCGCTGATGGTTCGAATCTCCTCTTCGTCGAGGAACCAGTCGGGCTCCAGGCCTGTCAGATCGGCGATTCGTTGCCGACGAAAGTTCTCCAACGTGAAGGCCCGTTCTCGCAATGACCAGTTGCCGAGGGCATCGGCGATCTCGCTCGCCTTGTTGGTGAGAATCGCCATGGGCCGGTGGACCTCGGTCGGTCCGAGGTGCCGGAGTGCGATGTTGCATCCGAAGATCGACCACCAGCCCCAGGACTCGAGGAGGTCTCCGCGAAGTGAGGCGTCCTTCGGGTCGATGACTTGCTCGAGTTCGTGCGTGATGTGCTCAATCGTGATCAACGGGTCGGCTCGTCCAAGCGCAACATCGACCTCCAGAAGTCCGCCCTTGGAGGTGTTCGCGATGCCCGAATAGCTGGCATTGGAGAATTCGGCGTCGAGATCAAGGTGGATCTCGACGGAGCGACGCAGATGCTCTCCGGCTTCGTGGGCGAGTCGGCTTTGCCGCGCCGGTTCGCTGTCCAGTTGACGTCGGGCGACATGACCTCGGACATAGTGCGCCATGCCGAGCGCCACTCGCATGGGCTCGCTTCGAGTCGGATCGGCTTCAAGGCGTTCGATCAGATCCCTGGCCACCGCCTTGGCCTCGATCAGGTGCCACAGGGTGTAGTGGGCATTGGCAAGATTGGCCTGGAGCATGGCTTGCACGTCCGGGTCGGGGCAACCGATCGAAAGGCCTTCCTGTGAGGCTTCGAGGGCTCTGGGATACCGCCCGAGGCCATCCCACGCGCCGACTTCCCGATTGCAGGTGATGGCGTGTTCCCGTGGCGTGGAGGCGGCCAGTCGCATTCGTCGGGTCACTCCCAGCATGTCCTCGTAACGTCCGGACTCATGGGCCGCGAGTGCCTCGACGCTGAGATCTCTGAACTGGCGGGTCTCATTCGATTCCGGCGCGTTGCGATCACACCACACACTTTCTGCGACGTCGCCGATCGTCCAGTCCAGCGCTTCCGCCAGGCCGACCAGAAGATCCAGTTTCGGATTTCCACTCTCGGGAATGATCTTGGAAGGATCTCGTCCCAGAACGCGAGACAGCTCCGTTCTCGACCATCCCCGGTAGACCCGGGCCAGATCGACGAAGCGACTGAGTTTCGACCTTTGCGAATCGGATTTCTGCATCTTCAGTTTCCTTTCTCGATGCCTGCCCCTTGAAGTCGCCGCCTTTCTCCGATGTTCCGAAGATCATGGAGGACGGTCCGAGGTGGACCGGTCACGATCGGAAGAAAGGAAAGAAGGACAGATATGGAATAGCCGCCGAAACGGGGTCTTTCGCCAGGTGGTGCTTTTTTTCGGGTGTGCGAAAAACCACAGGCCGGCCAGGCGTCGGCCGTTCGGTGAAATCTCAGGACGTAGAACGTCTTTCCAAGAGGCATGAAGCGACCCCGGTGCCCCGTTGGGTCAACTCCGTGATACCTCGCGGGGGTGAGGCGATGCAAGCCTGAAACAGCCCAGTTCGCGAATTCCTCGGCGCCCAGAGGCGGGGTGCGAGTGAGATCGCCACAATGGGGGTATGGCCACATCGTGTCTTGAGATCCCCGTAGACGATCCCGCCACCGCCATCATGGCGGCGGTTCATGCTGATCGGCTCGAGGTTTGCCGCGATCTCGTTCGGGAGGGACTGACGCCATCACCGGATCTGGTCGCCCGAATCCGTGACCAGATCACCACCCTGGCCGATCCCCCGGAACTCGTGGTGTTGTTTCAGGAGTCATCACCACCGATCGATCGATCGAAGACCGGCATCGAGATCTTCCAAGGGAGTGATGCCCGACTGATCGATCTCGAACGATTGGCGCCGAGATTCGCGGAGGCCGGTGCGTCTGGTCTGGTCATCGGATTTCTCGATGACCAAGGTCGAATCGATCAGGCGATGTGTCGAGCGGCGGTCGAGATCAATCGAGCGGCGGGATTGGAGACGGCTTTTCATCGGGCCTTCGATTTCGCCCCCGACCGCATCGACGCGATCCGGCAGCTCTCGGAGCTGGGGATCCGGCGAACGCTCAGTGCCGGTTCGCGTGGGTTCGAAGTCGATCGCGTCTCATTGGAAGACCGTCTGGCCGCGCTCGCCGACGCGGCATCCGCGGGACGAGCGACGAGTCCCGCGGTGGAAGTGGTTCCCTGCGGCGGGGTGAGATGTGATCACGCCGCTCGTTTTCTTCAGGCCGCGGGGCATCTTCATGCGAGTTGTCTGGTCGCGGCGGAGACGGCGGGGCCACGCTGTTTCAGTCTCGAGGAGGCTCGGGGCCTCCGGGAACGGGTCCTCGATTGGATCGCCTTGACGGCGACGGACTGAGTCTCCTCGGTCGATTGGCGGCGTCGTTCGCCGGCCTCCGGTACGCTCTTGCCCACGATGTCGCGACTCGCCACCACTCTCTGCGGGGTCTCTCTGCGGAATCCGCTGATCGCGGCGGCCGGAACGGCGGGCTACGGACCCGAAATCGTCGAAGTGATCCCGGCCTCGCGGTTCGGGGCGATCACCACGAAGTCCATCACCCCGGAGTCCCGCGCCGGGAATGCTCCCTGGCGGGTGACCGACCTTCCGGGGGGGATGCTGAACGCCATCGGTCTGGCGAATCTCGGACTCGAACGGTTCCTTGCCGAGGCACTTCCCGAACTCGAGGCCATCGATTCGGTGATGATCGGATCGATCGCGGGGCATTCCATCGAGGACTACGTGGAGGTGGCAGGCGCATTCGGTGATCCGACGTCGGCGGTTCTGCAACTCGTTGAATTGAACGTCTCCTGCCCGAACACTTCGAAGGGACGCCAGTTCGGGGATGACGCCGGTCTCCTCGCCGAAGTCGTGTCGGCCGCGAAGGCGGCGTTGGGCTCGAAGCCGATGCTGGTCAAGCTCTCTCCGGGCTCCGCGGATCTCCCGGGGCTTGCAGTGGCGGCGGTTCGTGCGGGTGCGGATGGACTGACCGTCTCGAACACCGTTCCGGCGATGGCGATCGATCCCGAGACCAGACGAAGTCGGATCGGCCGGGCTTCCGGTGGTCTTTCGGGTCCGGCGATACATCCGCTTGCGGTCCGGCTCTTGCACGAGGTGCGAACCCGATTGATGGAAGAGGAATGTCTCGTTCCGCTGGTCGGGCTCGGCGGTGTTCTCTCGTGGTCGGATGCCGCCGAGTTCGCGTTGGTCGGCGCGACCGGCGTCGGCCTTGGAACGGCGCTCTTCATCGACCCGCGATCACCTCGCAAGATCGAACGTGGCCTTGAGGACTGGGTCCGACGGCAGGGGGCCGCGAACCTTCAGGAACTGGTCGGGGCCTTCGAGCCATGATGGGGCATCGATGAATCCGGAAGACCGCCATCGATTCGACGAGATTCTGGATGTGGTCGTCGCGGAACTTCCATCGCGGCTGGTCGAACTTCTCGATGAGAAACCTCTGGTGGTCGATGATCGGCCATCTCCGGCGCTCCTCGCCGAACTCGGGGTGCCTCCCGATCTGGCCGACGAGATCTGCGGCCTCCATTCCGGGCCGATGCTGACGGAGCGATCCGTGGACGCGGGGGAAGTCGATCTCCCGATGATTCACATCTTTCGCGAGGGGGTCATCGCATGTGCCGGGGGGTGGACCCCCTGGCGGAGTTCTTCGCCAGACGGTGAACTTCTCGAAGGCGGGGGTCCGGAGTTGATACGCGAAGAGATCCGGATCACGCTGCTGCATGAGATCGGCCATCACTTCGGACTTGACGAGGATGATCTCGACGAGCTCGGCTACGCCTGAACCAGACGTCGAAACACCCCGCTCGGCGGGGTGTTCTTTTCCTCAGTTCTTCATGTCTTCAAGACCTCTGGTCGCGTGGAGCGTTGCCTGAAGCGGATGCTCAGACCTCCGCTTCCGCCTCTTCCGTCTCGAGATGGAGGATGCGACTGCAGTTGGGACACTGCTGGATGCCAGCTCCGTTCGAGTGAAGGTTGACCACGAGGTGGTAGGGGAGCGTCACATGACAGGCGCCGCAGGTGTAGTCGCGGTCCTTCTTGCTGAGTTCGATCACCGGCGCCAACGTTTCGCCTTCGGTCAGGTCCGCCACTTCCTCGAACACCGTCAGGACGTGGTCGGGGATCCGTCCTGCGGCGAGCGCGCGTTCNCGGTCGAGNTCGTCGACCCGCTCTCCAACGGCGGCGGAACATTCCTCGTGCTCGGCCTGAGCGGCGTCACACATGCGTGACTGGTTCGCGACGGCCTCCTCCATCGTGGTGGTTTCCGTCTGCGTCTTTTCGATTTTTTCCATCTCGCCCAGCTGGGTCGTCTCGATCTCGTCCCGGAGCGTCTCGAGGGACTTCATCTCCGTGAGGATCGCCCGGTATTGCTTGTCGTTGGTGGAGGCGTTCAATTCGCTTCGGAGCTTTTCGATCCGGCTCTTGTAGTCGGTCGATTCACCTTCGAGGTTCGCGACCTGAGCCTGGAGTTGTCGCAATCGGGTCGCGACTTCCTCATGCTCCGCGGTCAGTTTCGCGAACTTCCGCTTTCGGATGGCGACGAGGTCACTGGCGTTCTCGACCCGCGTTCGCAGGCCACGCAGCTGACTGTCCACTCGATACAACGACATGAGGTCTTCGGTAAGGGTCATCTCGACGATGGTAGCAGCCCTCGCGCGAACATTCCCGGCGAATTCTCATGGAGCCGGTGAAACGCCCCTTGCCGCAGGTGATCAGCCGCCGGTTCCGAGTCGGAGGACCAGCCAGGCGATGGGCCCGGCCACGAGGGGAGAGTCGAGCACATCGAGAATTCCACCCATTCCGGGGAGGACCGATCCACTGTCCTTGGCGCCTGCGGCGCGTTTCAGCAGGCTCTCCAACAGGTCCCCCAGCCCGCCGACCAGGGCGAGGGAGACGCCTCCGATCACCCCTGCGGTCATGGACAAGGACATGCTTGGCGGTTGTCCGGCCGTGAGGGCGGCGAGTCCACCTCCGGCCAGACCGCCGAAGACCAGAGCGCCGATGCCTCCTTCGATGGTCTTCTTGGGGCTGAGCCAGGGGATCAGCTTGTGGCGTCCGATGGCCATGCCCGTGAAGTACGCGCCGATGTCTCCGACTTTCACGACGAGTACGAGGCCGGCCGCGAGCCAGGCTCCATGATCACGGAACGCCGCGAGCCAGAAGACGGGAAGCAGGCCGGTCCAGATCGCGATTCCGGCGATCGTCGAAGCGCCGGTGAACGCGCCGTCGATCTTTCGAGTGGCGGCGAGCCCGATCGCGGCCACGGCGAATCCGGCCGCGGGGCCGAGCATCGCCAGGCCGGCGGCGAGCGACGGGTCGGAGATGAGGAGCGCGGAGGTGCCGATGATGAACATCGTGAATGCAGCCGCCATCGTGAGGATGGTCGGCGTGCGGACGCCGCAATCCCGTCCGAGGCGAGCCGCTTCCGCGGCGGCCANNGGGACCAGGATCGCGAAGAGCGCGGCGAACACCACGCCGCCGCCACTTCGGAACGTGCAACGATCATCCAGCCATACCAAAGCGAGAAGCGCCCCGATGAGAATGGGTCCGGTGATCAATCGCTGTCGAAGCATGGGCGTTTCCTGAAGGTCGGCCACGGGCATTCCGCGGCCTTTCGCGGTCAATATCTGGGAATGCCGGGGTCGATCTCGGTCGACCAGCGATCAATGCCTCCGGCGAGGGAGACGGCGGAGTCGAAGCCGGACTCTCGGAGAAAGGCGACGACTTGAAGACTGCGTACGCCATGGTGGCAATGCACCACGACCAGCTCGTCAGCGTGGTCCTCGAGTTCGGGCAGCCGTGACTTGGTATCGCCCATCGGGACGTGCGTCGTCCCGGCGATCGCCGCGACCTCGACTTCGCTTGATTCACGGCAGTCGATGACCATCGGCGGTGAATCGGACTGCATCGCTTCCTGCAATGCCGCGGGTGAGATCTCCCAGGGATGGTCCGTGGTCATTCGTCGTCTCCGGATCCAGTCGTCGTGGTGGGAAGCAGTCGCCACTCGTCGTCCGGGCCGGACTGCACCGACCAGGGCGGTGTGATGCACATGCGAATCGGTGAGATGACGAGATCTCCGACGGCGATGAACGGAGCGATCAACGCCGAGTCGATGACGAATTCGTCATCGACTTCGATTCGGATGGCCGTCTCGATGGTGGGAAAGGCCCCGTCCTCTCCGCAGCGTCCGACCCGCTGGTCACCCCCGATGGGGTCGCCGACGTAGGTCGGATTGTGCTGGACTTCNGCGACCGGCACGCGGATTTCGGATCGCGTCCAGGCCGATCGATCGAAGCCGGCGTCGAGGGAGGTGTCCCACGAGGGGTTCGTGGCTTCTTCGGGCAGCGACGCGGAGAGCGCAGAGAGCGGGGGGCCTCCAAGCAGGCCGTCGGTGACCGGTACGCACCCCGCGGTCAATGCGGGGAGCAGGATCATGATGATGGCGGCATCGGGACGGAGTCGGAAAGAGGTCGGTCTCATGGGTCTGGTTCCTGGTCGAAGTCCTCGTCGAGGATCGAGTCGTCGAGTTCGCATTGTCGCAGGGCGGCTCGAATCGTGTCGAGTTCGAAGCCGCGGCGGCTCATTCGGGCGGCGATTCGCCGGAGCGAAGCCGGGTCGGTCCCCTTGATGGACCTTCGGATCCTGGCGAGGGCTTCCTGTGCGGCGTTCTGTTCGGGAGACGTCGCCGGTTCGATCGAATCGATGGCGAGCAACTCGGATGAGACGAGTGCGTCGGTGATCCCGGCTTCGGACAATCTTCGTCGGCAGTCGGCATCGCTCCGGCCCTCCGCGCGCCAGGCGCTGATCCGGCTTCGGGCGAACGCGGCATCATCCAGCCAGCCATCCTCCAGCAGCTCCTCGATGACCGCGTGTGCCACGTCGTCGGCGATCTCGCGCTTCTTGAGTTTGGCGAGCAACTCCGCGGCCGCATGGCTGCGATTGGCCAGAAGATCGAGGGCCAGCGTCCGGGTGGTTCGGATCTCGATGGCCCGTCGTGCGGCAATCACCCGCGGGTCGTCGGATCGCAGGCCCGCGACGATCTGATCGAGATCGATCTCCGCCTTCGGCAGCACCCCGGCCACCATCCCGTCGATCTCCAGTTCGACGAGTCCCGGATGTTCCGCCGCGGCGCGAACCGCGGTCACCCGGGAGTCGGCCGTCGGGTCGACTTCATCGGGACTGGTTCTCTCGTGGTCGTCTCCACGCGGACGAGGGCGGGTCATCCGGAGAGTTCCTCGCGAAGGGCGTCGAGTTCGGACACTGCATGGGCGTCTCCGCCTCTGCGAGCCGCGGCCAGCCCGGCGTCGACGGTCGCGAGCGCCACCTCGATCCGCTCGAGCGATTCGAGCGAGCGGGCCTTGTGAAAGTAGTGATATCCGTCGTCGGGGTCGACGGCGATGGCTTTGTCGTACCACGAGACGGCGGTTTCGTGATCGCCCGCGTTGGCGTGTTCCTGGGCGATCCCGTACAGGCAGAAGGGGTCGTCGGGCTCCGCCTCCAGCATCGAGAGGAGTCGGGTGAGTCGGTCGGATTGAGTCATGCGGNCATTCTCCACCGGATCAGTGCCGGGTACAACCAGGGCGGNTCTTCGTCGCCGAAGCGGTGGAGCGGCTACGCTCCGGACATGCCTCATCTCCGTGAAGATCGTTCCAGCCCCGTCGTTCGACGTCGAGTCTCCCCGGTCTCGACTCGCCTGATTCTCTTGGCGGTCGGCGTGCTGCTGGGTTGTGGGCTTCAAACGGGCTGTGATTCGGGATATGCCGCTCGCCAGACCATCGATCTTCGGCCTCGGATCGTGGAGATTCAGGATCATCACGGAGGCACCCGTCGAATCTCGCTCATCCATCAGGATGAGTGGTACCAGTCCTTCGGTCCGTCCATCGAGATCATCGATCCGGAGGATGGACTTCGGATCAGCACCATCGACATCGGGCCGTTCGGCACCGTTCCCCCCATCAGCGATCTGCGNGTCTGTCTTGATGGAAACCTGTACGCGGTCTATGCCAATGATCGGGTGGTTCGCTTCGACTTGCAGAACGCCCGCCGTCCGGTCGCGGTGCGGACCTGGACGGCGGAAGAACTCGGGTTTCGCCCGGTTCTTCTCTCCGAAGCGGGCGGCGAGATCTGGGTGTCGGGTCGAGGTGGGGTGATTTCGTTGCGTGATTCCGCCCGGCCTCGGCTGACGGATCTCCCTGATGAAGCGATGCTCGGCCGAGTGGTCGAGGCGCCCGAAGGCCTCTTGCTCACCAACGGTCGACGGGTGATCGCGATGGAAGACGGACGCTATCTCGGGGCCGCGAGTGATCTGCAGAGGGTTCCCCGGGAACTCTCCGATCGGATCGGTTGGAAGGATGCCTACGTCTTCATTCTTCGCGGTGACAAGGCGACGACCGTCGGCTTGATGGGGCCGGACATCCGAGAGCTCGATTCGGAAGTGTTCCCCTACGCCATCTGGAAGGCTCGAGTGCTCGGCGATCGATTGTGGGCGGTCGGTGAGGATGAACTGGTCACCTGGAAGATCGACGATGACGGACACCTCGTGGAGCCCCAGTTCGTCCCGATCAAAGGGGCTCGGGACATCGCGATGCTCCGCGACAACTACTACGCCGTGGCTGGCACGTTCGGGCGGGCGATCTACCGGTTCAAGGCCGACGCCGGGGGTGCGGCGGACGAGTTTCTCGCGGTGGAAAGAAGCCCCGGCCGAGTGGTGCAGGCGATCACCGACGGCCGGCGGGTGCTGGCCGGCAGCGAAGAAGGAAACTGGCTGTATCGCATCGGCGGCAAGATGGAATTGTCGGAGAAGGATCTTCAGACCAATACTCGTGGAACTCGAAGTCTCACGTTGGGCTGGGGAGAAGTTTCGATCGACGACACGAGCAAGGAACTCACCATCCTTCCGCTCGGGGCCCCCGAGTTCACGTGGTCGCCATCCAACGGTGGTCGGATCTTCACCCTCGAGACCGCGGCGGATCGCGTCTGGGTGGGGCATGACGGCGGTGTCGACGTGTTCGAGTTCAAGGAAGGAAAGGTCGTCTCCACCGGCTCCATCGTGGTGGAGGGCCCGGTGGTCTGGCTNTTCCGCCCNCGAGTGGGTGACAAGGTGGCATTCGTCAGTGCGTTCGGAGGAATCGGAACCGCCGAGGTGGTTCCGGATCCGGGAGCCGACGANGCANTGGTGCNACGNGTTCGTCCCGAAGAAGCGGTCGAGGCCGAGGGAGCGATGCGCGAAGCCGGAGGCCTGGCTCCGCTTCCTGATTCTCGTTGATCGCGTCTCGGAATCGTGAGGCGTCCTGCTCAGTCCGATCGGGCGTTCGCACAGAAACGCCGGCAGATCGAGTCCTCGGCACAGGTGGCGCCTCGGGCCTTGCAGGCGCGACGACCATGAAAGATCAGCAGATGGCTCAGCAGGCACCAGGCCGGTCTTGGGAACAACGCCATGAGGTCGGGTTCGATCTTCTTGGGATCGGTCTCCCGAGTGAGGCCGAATCGCTGGGAGATCCGGCTCACGTGCGTGTCGACGACGACGCCGATGTTGATTCCGAACGCATTTCCGAGCACGACGTTGGCGGTCTTTCGAGCGACCCCCGGAAGTGCGAGAAGATCAGGCATGGTGTCCGGGACGTCGCCCCCGTGTTCCGTCGATACNAGCGTCATGGCGCCGTGGACGCTCTTGGCCTTGTTCCGCCAGAAATTCAGCGTCTTCACGTGCGGCTCGATGTCGGCGGGCGTCGCCCGCGCATAGTCCGCAGGCTTGGGAAACGCCTCGAAGAGGCCGGGCGTGGCTTTGTTGACCCCGACGTCGGTCGCCTGGGCGCTCAGGATCGTCGCCACCAGAAGTTCATGCGGTGATGACGCATCCAGTTCGCAGTGGGCGTCGGGGTACCGTTTCCGCAGGGCGGCGAGGATCTTCGACGCGCGACGAATGTCCTCCTCGGATCGGTCGGGGAGATCGAAATCTCGTTTGCTTCTTGGGCCGCCCACGGGCGGAGGGGTTCTCATCGGCCCGTCCGTTTCGGATTCGTCCCGGCCCGGAAGCCGCATGCCGCGACCAGGATCAGCAGGGATCCCAGGATGGCGGTCATCAATCGCTCGGCCGTCTTGTGCAGAGGATCGAAGACGGCGTAGGCCGTCGAGGCGGCCGAGGCATCGTCGGCCAGGGCGGCACTCCGCCAGTCGGCGAGGCTCGTGGCCAGTGGTGGCGAGACGAACAGGAGGTACCAGGCGAGGCATCCCATCGCGGAGAGCAACGCAAGCCCGCACACCAGTCGATGGCCACGGCCTCCATCCCCGCATGGGATACCGCGTTGGAACAGCACCAGCAGCATGACGACCCCGGCGAGGATGAGTTGGACTCGATCGGCCATCAGGAAGATCGGATGAGTCACGAATCCTGCCGCGAGTCTTCCGGCGCCGTCCGGATCATCCGCGAAGAACGCGGCGTAGGAGGGGACCTCGACGCCCAGCGCCGGAAGCGCGGTGAANGCGCTGATGGCCGCGGCGCCCGGCGCGATCAACGCGGCGATCCATCCGGTCAATGCGAGCCACCATGCCGCGGTGAGAAAAGGTCTGAGTCGAGTCACTTCGGCAGCTCCGGTGATTTGATCGAGCTTGTGGACGGTGACCAGGTTCGGCCGTCCGCCCAGCACTCTCGTTTCCAGATCGGGGTTTCCTTCTTCAGTCGATCGATCGCGGCGCGACAGGCCAGGAACGCGGCGTCGCGATGTCCCGCCGACGCGATGATCTCGACGCAGGTCTCTCCGACGGGCACCCGGCCCCTGGAGTGTCGGATCGAGAGTCCTTCCAGATCATGCCGCCGGACGAGTTCGTCGGCGATTCGTTCGAGACTGGCGGTCGCCAGCGACGGATGAGCTTCGAAGTCCAACGCCTCCAGAACGCCGTGGGTGGGGTGTTCCTCCGGTCGAGTCCGGCCGAGGAACACGCATTCTCCGCCCGCGGAGGTCGGGCCCTCCACGTCGCGGCGTGACAGCGGTCCGTCTTCGAGTGCCACGTGGATCTTCATGGATGGATGGCCCGGGTCTGGCTCATCGGCGTCAGGGTGCATCCGGTCATCCTATCGGTCGGATTCCCCGTTCGTCGCGAACGGTGCGGGAAGGATCGCCGCCGAAGACCGTCGCGACTAAGGTACGGCGGATGACCGATTCCTCCGATCCTCGACCCCGCCTCGGTATCACCCTGGCACCCTTGGCTTCAGACCCTCGCCTCGGATTGCAGGCGATTCGAAGACTGGGAATTCCGGGTGTTCAGATCTCCGCGAGCCAGAAGGGGACTCGGCCACGAGACCTCGGGCAATCCGGACGGCGCGATCTCCTGGTCTCCGCCCGACGGCTTGAGTTGGAGGTCACGGGGGTGGACGCATGGATCGACCCGGAATGCCTGGCCGATCCGGCGCGGGTCGATGATGCCGTTTCGGCCTTGATCGAGGCGATCGGACTGGCCGATGATCTCGGCCGGGTTCCGGTCTCGACCCGATTTCCGGGAGACGAGGATCAGGCGGTGATCGAAACCACGCTCGCCGCGGCAAGCCGAGTCGGTGTGCGGTTGATGGATCACGGGGTCCCGCCGCGGGGCGTTCCGGTACGGGCGCTCGAAACTCGGCGAGCAGGGGGCCTGATCATTCCCGGTGAGACCGACGAATCCGTGCGGGCCATCGAGTCGCCGACGGGGAAATCAATCGAAGGTCTGGGTATCGGAATCGATCCACCCGCCTGGCTCGTCGCGGGGCTGGACTGTCTCGACGTCGTGGGGCGGGGTGTTTCGGCCTTGCGGCTCGCGGATCTCTCGCGCGACGGGATGCGGGTTCCGATCGGTGACCCCGACGGCCGGCTTGATGCCGACGTGTTGCTGGCCACGGCTCGAACCGCACGGTTCGAGGGCGTCCCGGTGATCGATGCTCGTCGATGGATCGATCCGCTGAGGATGGCGAAGGTCACCATCGACGCGTTGAGTTGACGCCTTGCGACCGCCGGGTCAGCGGCGGCCGACTTCCCACGCGGCGTGTGCGATCAGGGGCAGCACCAGTTCGGTGGTCGCGGTCTCGACGGCATTGACCGAGCCCGGCATCGAGAAGACCAGGACCCCCGAGCCGTCCGGCCGACGAATGACGCCCGCGCAGGCCCGGCTCAGCAATCCGGCGACTCCGATCGATTCCACGCTGATGGCGCGAAGTCGCTCCCCGTAGCCTTCCAATTCCACCGCGATCATCGCGCGGATCACTTCGACGGTCCCGTCTCTCGGCGAGATGCCGGTGCCACCGGTGAGGAGGACCGCTTGAATCGCGGAGTCGGCGACGCCGCGGGAGATGCTCTCGCGGATCGCATCCGCATCATCCGGAACCAGTTCTCGGATTCGGACCAGATGGCCTGCATCCAGTGCCAGGGACTCCAAGCGATCTCCGCCGCGATCGGTTTCCGGTGTTCGAGAGTCACTCACGGTCACCACCATCAGAGCGATGGGGGTGTCTCGGTGGTGACGGGCCGCGGCTTCTTCGTGTTCCTGTGCGCTCACGGTTCCGGGTTCCGGCGGTGGTCGGGTCGGTTCGGTGATGGCCCTCGTGCAGGACCGACCCGATCACGGTAGCGTGACGGGCGACCTCATGAGCATCATTGGACATGGCATCGATCTCGTGGAGATCGACCGCATCGAGAAGATGCGGGCGGAACACGGGCAGGCCTTTCTCGATCGTTGTTTCACCGGCGACGAGCAGGCCTACGCGGAATCCGCGCCGCGAGTTCGAGCGGAGCGGTATGCGGCACGATTCGCGGCCAAGGAAGCGATTCTCAAAGCGTTCGGAACGGGGCTGCGGGAGGGGATCAGCTGGACCGACATGGATGTCACCCGCAATGACCTCGGAGCGCCCTCGATCCGGCTGACGGGCGAAGCGGCGGCTCTGGCGGCTCAGATGGGAATCTCCGGTTGGCGGGTCTCTCTCACGCATACCGCTGATCTGGCGATGGCAAGCGTGATCGCGGTCGGCCCCTGACGCCCGTCGCCCTTCCCCGAGTAGCATGTCTTCCATGGCCAGACGAACAGGTCCAACCCTGTACGAAGCGATGTCCCAGTCGACACCGAGCTCGGCGTCCTCCGGGGCGCGTGGCGGTCGAGGTACGGACTCGGAACGACCGAGCGCCTCGGCACTGCTGACGCCGGGACGGGGCATTCGCTTCCCGGTGGGATTCGTCTGGATCGGGCTGGCCGGGGTGATCGGGCTGGTGGTGGCGACCTATCTCTTCGGCTTCAGTCGAGGTGAGCGAGCCGCCGGAGCCCGTCAGGCCGCGACCTTGTCGGCCGAGTTGGAGGCGGCCAGAGAGGCCGGGCGGGTCCGAGAGCCTGCTCAAACTGCCGTTCCGGGGCGTCAAGATCCGCCCGTGATTCCTGAAGCGGCCGTCGGCTCCAAACCATCCGAGAACCGAAGAAACGCCGATCCAAGGGTCCCCGGGGTCAGTTACTGGGTGGTGATGCGGCCTCGGCCGGATCGGGCGGAAGAGGTCGCAGCCTTTATCAGAGAGAACGGGCGGGGTCTTGACGCAGCCGTCATCCCGAGCGACACTGGTGGATTCCCCAAGGTCATCGTCCTCCCCGGTTTTCGATCGGAGGAACGTTCGACTCCGCGAATCGAATCCATGAAGGATGAGATTCTGAGAATCGGACGGGCGTTCGGGAAGCAGACCGGAGGGAAAGGCGAGCCGTTCGCCGATCTCTACCCCGAGACGTTCAAGTCATCCTCCGACTGACCGTCGATCGCACGACCATTCTCCGTCCTTCCTTTCGAGATCCATCATGAGCCTCCACAGCAGCCTCAAGACCAACGCCGGCGCCCTCAGCCAGCATCGCAACGTCCTTACCCGCGCCGAACGAATCACCAAGCTTCAGGACGAAAACGACTTCGTCGTCGGTGAGTCCTCGCCGCTGGGGATTCGCAAGGTCCGAAGCATCATGGTGACGGTCAAGAAGAAGCCGGCCAAGGGGCCGGATGCCGACAAGGAAGAGGCGGACGCGACGGAGTGATCCGGGACTCCGGCACGCTCGCTTGAGCGTATTCCCTGTGAGTCCGAAGACTGAATTCTTCGATCCCCGCGGACTCGTGCCGCGGGGTTCTTCATTTCAGGAACAAGGCCGGCTCGTGTTCTGCCGGCAGGAAAGTGCAGCCCGTGCCCACAGATTCATCGCTCACGAACGACCATCGCCTCAGCCGCCGGGTCAAGGCCATGGACGCCTCCGGGATTCGCCGAGCCTTCGAACTCGGAGGATCGCTCGAGCGGCCGATCAATCTCTCGATCGGCCAGCCGGACTTTCCGGTTCCGACGGCGATGAAGGAAGCCGCCGCCGACGCGATTCACTCGGACCGGAACGGGTACACCGTGACTCAGGGCATCGCGCCGCTCCACGATTCGATCCGTCGTCATCTCGAACATGATCTCGGTTGGAACGACCCGGACGCGTTCTCGACGGTGGTGACGAGTGGGACGAGTGGTGGTCTGCTGCTGGCGAGCCTGGCGTTGTTGGAAGAAGGCGACGAGGCGATCATGCCGGACCCCTGGTTCGTCCTCTATCCGCAGCTCGGCCATCTGACCGGCGCGACGATGGTCGCCTGTGACACCTATCCCGACTTCCGCATGACCGCCGAGCGAGTCGAACCCTTGATCACCGAGCGAACGAAGTTCGTGCTCGTCAACAGCCCTGGAAACCCATCGGGAGTGGTGCTGACCGAGGATGAGGTTCGGGATCTCGCCACGCTCTGTCGCAATCGTGGCGTGCAGTTGATCACCGACGAGATCTACGACGAATTCGTCTTTGCTGATGCCGCGCGCCCCGACGGAACCTGTCCCTCGCCCGCCCGATTCGACCACGACGCATTGGTGATCAGAGGTTTTGGAAAGACCTACGGATGCACTGGTTGGCGACTCGGGTACGCGGCCGGGCCGACCTGGCTCATCGAACAGATGCGAAAGCTGCAGCAGTTCACGTTCGTTTGTGCGCCGAGTCCGCTTCAGTGGGGGGTCATCGAAGCCTTCGACATCGACAATGCCTCGCAGGTGGAGACCTATGCTCGTCGGCGTGACATGGTCCTGGACGCGTTGTCGCCGTTTGCGAAGGTGATCCGACCCGGCGGCGCGTTCTACGCGTTTCTGGAGATTCCATCCGAGCTGGGAATGACCGGGACGGAGTTCATGGAGCGGGCGGTCGAGCGACGCGTGCTTCTGGTTCCGGGTGGAGTCTTCTCGGGACGCGATACCCATGTCCGCTTGAGTTTCGCGGTTCCGGAGCCAACGCTCCGCGAAGGACTGGACGTTCTGGTCGACATGCTTCAAGGCGGATGACGCCAGGGTCGAGATGGCGAGCCTCCGGCTTCGCTCATCCGCGTGTCCTGATGTGACGACGGTGAATCGGCGTGCAAAAAACACAGGGGCCGGAGACGATGTCTCCGGCCCCTGTCTCGTCATGGTCTGATCAGCGTGTCGACGGTCGTCGAGACTACTGTCCGGCTTCCTTGGCGGCATCGCCTTCGATGTCACTCATGCCACTGCCGCCGTCCTGGCCGGGCATGGCGTCCGGATCGATCTTGGGCTGGTTGGGGTCGATCTGTCGGGGCGGGACGTCGACGATCTCGTCGCCACCGTCGCAGCCAGCGAGGCCGGCCACCAGGGTGGAGGCGGCGAGAATCATGGAGCAGCGGAGAATGGTGTTCATAGGAGAATCCCTCTGGGGTTTGCAGGAACCGTTGGCGGCTCCGAGTTGGACGAACTGAAGGGGTCTTCGGAAGGGCCCGAGACCCGTCGGAGAACTCCGACGGCGTACATTGAAGCCGATCCGCCCCGTGATGGTCAAGGCGATGGATTCGGCGTGGACGCTGGAAATTCTAGCATGGCTCCGCGGGGGGCCAGTCGACGCCACTGGGTGTGATACGAGCGATCATTGTCCGCCAGTTCCATTTGGATGCCCCTGATGGTGTCCGCGGAGACCTCGGGAACCCGGATTTCGAAGCGATGAACGGCGGGTGAACCATCATTCGAACCGTGGAAGACCACCGCCTCCGGCCAGGAATTCAGGATTTCACCGTTGGCGCCGAATTCGACCAGAGGGTGTCGGCCCCGGATTCCGAAGGCACCGATTTCGACGAGGAACGATCGAGTCCCCTCGTCGGTTCGCAGCGTGAGGACCGCCAGATCCCCATGAGGGTTCCGTCGGGTTCGAATCGTCTGCTCGATGGGGACTTCGTCGTCGGCCAGTCGGTCATCAGTGATTTCAAGCTCGACCGTGAGGTCTCCGGATTCCGGATCGGCCATCGTGGCCATCGTCCCAAGTGGTTCGAGTTCCTCGTAGACGGAGTGGGTCCAGGCCGCGATCGGCCAGCCGGGAGTGCCGTCAGTGGCATCGGAATCGAAACGCGTCACCGGAATTCTCCGCGGAAGCACGATCGGCACGACTCGATCCTGATGGTCGCGGAATGAGGCTGTGATTCGAATCTCCGGTGGTGGAGGTGGTGACTGAACCGCGTCGGCGAGCACGTCGAGTTCGACGATCGCTCGTCCCCCGGCTTCGATTTCCAATGGCGCCGGCGTGACGATCCGGAATGGACTCTGAAGATCGGTGGTGGCGGAGTTCTCGAAGTGAATGGACGTCCGTGCGACGAATTCGTGGCCGTCCACGATCCAGGGTCGAGCAGGACCGGCGGCTTCGATCGAGACGGAGATCGTTCGATCGAGCGGATTCCGAATCTCGACCTCAATCGTCTCGGCGACCGGGCCATGCCGCGGATCCGGAAGGACCCCGCGCACCGTCGCGACGTTTCGACGTGACTTCAGCCGGTACGCCAGATCCTGATCGGCACGAAGAATGAAGTCATCAGGAAGCACCACGCCGACGGGAAGATGTCGGACGTGGACTTCGTCGCCGGGGCCGAGATCAAGGAGTGTCAGGTGATTGAACTGGCCGGTGAGCGGGTGCTGATCGATCGCGCCGCCGCAGACGCCCAGGAGGTGGTATTCGACTCCGTCGCGATCCTCATCCCGTTGAAGTGCATGAAAGTGGCCGGCGATGACGGCGTCGACGCCGTGTTCCACCAGCAGCGGGTGGACTCGGGTCTCCCAGTCGACGCCTTTGATTCTCCAGAGTGGTCGGTGCATGAGAAGAACGACGGGTTTGCTCGCATCCGCCTGTTCCAGAACCCGGCCGAGCCAGGCGATCTGTCGGTCGGAGATGTTCACGTTTCGGCCGTCGAGTGATTCATCACTGAAAAGGACGACCACGGTTCCATGTTCGAGTCGGACTGCGTAGTGCAGGGGACCGAATCGCTGGCGATATCGTTCGGCGAATCGGTCGTCATCCGCGTTCCGTTCGCCGGAGATGACGTCGTGATTTCCCGCTGTCGGCCAGAAGTCCGCATCGAGGTCGCCGATGATCCGCAGGAAGTCATCGACTTCGCGGTCGTAGTCGGCAAGATCCCGGGTGTACCCCTGGACCAGGTCCCCGACGCAGAAGACGGCGTCGGGTCGGAGGAGACCGAGATCATCGATCGCTCGCTCCAGATGAATCA
The DNA here is from genome assembly GCA_002167845.2 of Phycisphaera sp. TMED9. GTDB lineage: Bacteria > Planctomycetota > Phycisphaerae > Phycisphaerales > SM1A02 > UBA12014. Next base: position 30,714 of record NHBO02000056.1, read on the forward strand.
GTCCTCGATCATCTCCGGTGGTGCGATCGGGAAGAATGGCGAGCACGCTTCGATCCAGGTGAGGAGTCCCGGCCACGATCTGGCCGTCCTCAGCCCGGCCGTCCTCGTCGAGCTGAAACCGCTCGTCCTCCATGACCCGGGTTCTCGTCGGCGAGTCGGGATCGTCCTGGAGAGAGAAGATGGAGGAAACGAAGAGGAGGGGCAGAATCAGAAGCGTGGGCATTCGGGTCTCCGATTCGCCATTGTGGGCGTTTCGAGGGCATCTTGAGGTCGAGGGCGGTCAATTCCCCCCAAAAACGACACCGTCCCTGAGATCGCAAGCGATCGAGGGGCGGGGTCGCGGAGGGGAGAAAGACAAATGAGAGGGTCCGGGCGAGCCTCGATGGCCGGGCCGTGGGACCGAACCACTGTGTACGCATCCTGCGTCATCGGGTTTGCGCCGATTCGGTGGTTTGCAAGAAAAGAGAACATTTGGGCAGGTCGTGAGCGTGGCGGCTCAGATTTGCGAGTCGATATGGGTCGAATCGCCATGCACGATGGTCTCGAGGACTCGGGCCCAACGGGGGGCCACTCGTGATACCAAGGACTCTCCGGACGTCAATCGGCAGGCTTCCGCCAGTCCCGGACGTCGAGACGACTCGACGGCTTCATGCCAGGCGGCGGCCCGACGGGTATCCGCGCCGTCCAGAAGGACGGCGTCGACTCCCGGCTGAAGATCAGTGCGATTCGGATCCGTCACGCCGATGGGGACCGCGCCGCCGTACATGGCCTGCCGCTCGATGCTTCGGATCGGACGATCGGCGTCTGGTGTGATGACGACCGCGGCTTCGGCGAGGAGTCCACGGAGTCGGTCGGCGTCGTCAAAGGCCGTCACCCGGGAGAGCAGGTTCCGGCGGCGGAGGTGCGACCAGATCTTCCCGTCGATCGATCGCTCCGAGAGTTCGATCGCCAGATGTTCGAGCCCCCCGGGGAACGCCTCGCTGCTGGCGAGCCCGTCGATGAGGGCGGTCCAGACCCCGGCGTTTCCGGCCGGGCCCAGAATCACCCCCAGTCCACGGGACGCCGGAGGGGATCGGAAGGTCCGGGGAACGGGGATCGGGAGATGGGTGCAGCGATCATCGCCCACTCGGGAGGCGGCAAGATCACGAAGGCCTTCGGTCGCCGTGACCACGGTCAGGCGAGGGTGCCGGCTGATCGCCATCACTTCCGATCTGCTTCGAGCCTCCACGACCAGTGGGATCTCGAGCTGATCGGCGAGTCGGGCGGCGAAGGGAGCGCTCGCCGGGCCGGCGGACACGACGACATCGAGTTCGTCCATGCCGGCTTCCGTCAAGGTGTCCAGGACCGAATGGACCGCTCGCTCTCGAATCCAGAAAGGGACTCTGGTCGGGATCGTGATCATCGGCGTCGGCGCGTCCCGGTCGTCGGGCTCGTCCCGGGGATCGCCATCCAACGCCAGGAGGGCTCGAACCCCTTCGGTGGCGAGGCCCACCGCGAGTCTCGCGAAGGCGGATCGCTCTTGATGAACGCGAGTCCGATCGAGAATGAAGGCGGTGCGGAGGGTCACGGCCCGGGCCTCCCGTTGGTTCCCGCGGCCGTCACGGCATGAGGCGGTGGAAAGGCGGACCGAATCTCCGCGGGGATGCGGGTCGGACGCCGGGTCTTGAGATCCACGAACGCCCATCGGGTGTTCGCTGCGCAGATCACTCGATCATCCGAGGGTCGCATCACGAACGTGTCCCGGCGGACCGAAGTCCTTGTGAAAGAATGCAACCAGGTCGCGGCGACGAGTTGGTCGTGGGCGAACGCTTCGCCTCGATAGTCGATCTCATGTCGAGCGACGAACCACATGGTGCCCCGGTCGAGATGCCACTTGCGGGTGAACCCGGCGGCATCGGTGGCGAGTTCCGCCAGTCGGTCGATCCAGCGGACGTACTCCGCATTGTTGACGTGCGGGATCTCCGGGCTCATGCCTTCGTCGCCCACGACGACGGCCGCCCAGAACGAGATGTCCCCGGGAACGGGCCAGTCGGCATCCGTCGATGGCGGCGCGGGCATCGCCTCGAACCGGGTGACGGTCATGTCGTCTCCCCGGGAGTCGGGTCGGGCTCGATGGTTCGCAGGTATGTCCAGGAGTAGAGGCCCGTCCGGTGGCCGTCGTTGAAGTGGATTCGGATCGCGTAATTTCCGACCGGCTCGAGACGCTCCGCGCGAAGCTTCTCCGGGCCGCTTCCGGTGGGGAGCACGGTCAGTGGATTCCGGTCGATCTCCTTGCGGAGTTCTCTGGCATCCGCGGAGGGGCTCATGCGGCGGAGCCACGCCGTCGGATAGAAGACGCTGCGTCCGTCGGGCCACTCGATGGTGAGACCCTGATCGCGATCGAGGTGAAGGTGGCGGGGCGGCAAATCGACGGCCATGGGGGAATGGTACGGTCGGGAGCGATCACGCGGTGAAGGTCGGGCGGGTGCCGTAGAATCCGGGAATGATCACCTCCACCTCGAACGTCACGCCGGGTGAGTGCCTGGCGATGCGGCTGGAACGGCAGGCACCGATCTGCGTCGGCCTCGATCCGGTCCTCGACCGGCTTCCCGACGGGATCGACGGCGCCGACGAAGTCGCGGCCATCGAACGATTCTCCAGGGGCGTCATCGATGCCATCGTCGGCATCGCGCCGTGCGTCAAGGTCCAGGCGGCCTGCTTCGAACGCTACGGGAGCTCCGGAGTCGCCGCGATGGAACGAGTGATCAACGCCGCCGTCGAGTCGGAGTTGATCGTGATACTCGATGCGAAGCGCGGCGACATCGGAATCTCGGCGTCGCATTACGCGGCGGGCGCGGCGGCGACGGGGGCGCATTGGATCACCCTCAACGGATATCTCGGCGAGGACGGAGTGATACCGTTTCTCGACGCGGGGCTGGGTGTCTTCGTCCTGGTGCGGACGTCGAATCCTTCCGGGGATGAGATCCAGTCTCCCGGCTGTGGTGATGGAACGGTGGCCGGGCTCGTTGGATCGATGGTCGGTCGACTGGGAGAAACTCGAAGAGGCGCCAGTGGCCTCTCCTCCGTGGGTGCGGTGGTCGGGGCGACGAAACCCGAAGCCGCCGCGGAACTTCGAAAGATCATGCCCGACGCCCCGTTCCTCCTTCCGGGCTACGGCGCCCAGGGCGGCGGCGCAGATGGTGTTCGGGCCGCGTTCGATCAGCGAGGCGGAGGAGTTCTCGTGACCGCCAGTCGTTCGATCATCTACGCCTTCGTCGATCGGCCGGGTGACTGGCGACGATGCGTGAAGGATGCGGCAACCACGTTCGCCGAAGAAATCGGCGGTCTCATCGCCGGCCAGGACCACTGACATGCGATACATCCCGATCGCGCTTCTGCTCATTCTGCTGGCAGCCCCGTTCCTCTTCGAACAGAAGGGTGAACCGGCGGATCCTGATGCGCCGCAGTTGGTGATCGTGACGCCGCACAACGAGCAGATTCGCTGGGAGTTCAAGCGGGCTTTCGAACGTTGGCACGAGGCGAAGTTCGGGGAGCGAGTCCAGGTGATGTGGAGCACGCCGGGCGGAACCAGCGAGATCCGGAAGCTCCTGATCTCCGAGTACACGGCCGCTCTGGAGTCCGGGCTTCCCCCGGGTGGCAACGCGGATCTGCTCTGGGGAGGCGGCACCTACGAATTCATGCAGCTGGCGAAGCCGCTCGAGGTCACGGTGGGTGGCGAGCCGCGTTCCACCTCCGTTCTTTCCACGATGAAAGTGACCCCGGCATGGCTGGAGTCGATCTACGGAGACGGGATGATCGCGGATCAGCCCCTCTTCGACCAGGGGCACCGTTGGTTTGGAACGGCGCTCTCGAGTTTCGGAATCGTGTTCAACCGCGATGCGCTGGCGAACCTGGGTGTGCCGACTCCCGGAACCTGGCAGGATCTCGCCGTGCCGAGCTACGACGGGTGGATCACCATGGTCGATCCGGGCATGAGCGGATCGGTGACCACCGCTTTCGAGGCGATTCTTCAACGACGGGGCTGGCATGATGGTTGGCGAATTCTTCGTCGACTGGCGGCGAATGCACGGTCGTTCGCCGGAAGCAGCACGAAGGGGCCGATCGAAGTCGCCGCGGGAGAGACCGCGGCCGCCGTGTGCATCGATTTCTATGGTCGATACGAGGCGCAACGAACCCGGGATGCCGCGGTGAAAGCGGGTCTTGCTGGCGCAGATGCGTTGGGAAGAGTCGGGTATGTGGATCCGCCGGGTGAGACCGTGATCGATCCGGATCCGATCGGCGTCCTCACCGGCGCCCCGAATCCTGAGTTGGCTCGAAGGTTCATCGATTTCGTTCTGAGCCGTGACGGNCAATCGCTCTGGCAATTCCCCGTGGCCTCGGAAGGACTCGGGCCGCGAGATTTCGAGTTGCGGCGGCTTCCGATCCGTCGATCCATGTATCGCGATGATTTCACCAGATTCGTCGACCAGGTCGACCCGTGGACGATCGCGACNCCGGTGGCGGCCCCCAACAGGGCGATGCGGGCGTTCATCGCACCGCTCTTTCGAGCGATGGCCCTCGATCAGGCCGAGACGCTTCAGGATGCCTGGCGGGTGATCATCATGCATCCCGGTTATCCCCGGGATCCCCAGGGGCTGGTCACCGCGTCATCGGTGAGTGATCCGGAACTCGCNCGATTGATCGAGGAGTTCGACTCCTTCCCCGTCATCCCAGGGCCGAACGGATCCTCGTTCGATCTCGGCGAAGTGGGCAAGCTCGCCGAGGTGAAGGCGGGGTGGCTTCGTCGGGGCTGGGCTTCGGAAGGCCTCTGGCCGGAGGAGGCGGATCCGACCGAGGTCCTTCGTCGACTCGCTCGGCGGCATTTTCGTTCGGTCTACGAGGCGATCATCGCGACGGGGAGTTCGTCGGGATGAGCATCGGTGCTTCGATCGGCGGCCCTCGGACCCGCTTCGTGGTCACCCTCGGACCCGCGTGCGAGTCCGCCGAACAAATCGGGCGGCTCGTCGAGGCCGGTGCTGGCGTGTTGCGGCTCAACTTGAGCCATGGTTCACTCGAGTCGCACCTCTCGACGGTGGCGACGATTCGTCAGGTCGAAGAGGCGCGTGGTGTTCCGATCGCGATCATGGCGGATCTTCCAGGTCCGAAGATCCGACTGGCTGGTGTGGTGCCCGAGCATCTCGAGACCGGAGCGTCGCTGACGATGGTCGGGCCGGAGGAAGGCGTTGATGAGGCGGGTCTTCTTTCGATCGACGTGCGAGGCGTGCTGCAAGCCGTCGAAATCGGGCATCGAATCCTGATCGATGACGGAAACATCCGGCTTCTCGTGGTGGCCGTTGAAGGGCGCGGAGATCGAGTCCGTGTTGGTTGCGTGGTGACGTCCGGTGGAGCGCTGCGGCCCCGCAATGGTGTGAACGTTCCCGACAGTGATCCCGATCTGCCGGCGGTCACCGACCGGGATCTCGACTTCGCCCACGCGATGACCAGGGCCGGCGCCGATTTTCTCGCAGTGAGTTTCTGTCGAGACGGCGACGATCTTCGCCGGCTCCGCTCCGAGGTCTCCGGTGACGCCGCCGGCTTTGCCCCGGGGATCGTGGCCAAGGTGGAACGCCCCGCGGCGGTCGCCAATCTCATGGACGTCGTCGCGGCAAGTGATGCGGTTCTGGTCGCCCGGGGTGATCTGGGCGTGGAGATGGACATCGCCGAGGTCCCAGTCGTTCAGAAACGCATCGTCGCCGCGGCAAGATCCGCGGGACGACCCGTGATCGTCGCGACGCAGATGCTTCAGAGCATGATCGAGGCCGCGTCGCCGACCCGGGCTGAAGCCACGGACGTGGCGAATGCGATCTTCGACGGCGCAGATGCACTGATGCTGAGTGGGGAGACGGCGATCGGAAGACACCCGGTGTTGGCGGTGGAGATGCTCCGGCGAATCGCCGATTCGACGGAGTCATGGATGGACGAGCGGGAGGGTCCGGAGGTGCCGAGTCCGATCCTGCTCGAGGCCTCCGATCCCTGGATGCCCGCCATCGCTCGAGGCGCTCGTCGGATCGCGGCGGATCTCAAGGCGGTGGCGGTGCTCGCGTGGACCCGGGACGAACACACCGCGTGCCTGCTGAGTCATGAACGTTTCCGGATACCGGTCTTCGTCTTCACCGACGAGCCGGTTCTGGCGAGGAAGATGCGACTTCTTCGCGGGGTTCGGCCGGTGGTCACGCCTGCGATCACGAGCCGGGACGAATTTCTCCGGATCGCCACGAGAATCGCCACCGCCGATGGCATCGCTCGCGCGGGTGATGCGTGCGTCTTCGTGCACGGCTCGGGTCGGAACGAGGAACGTCCGACCGACGCCATCGGCGTGATTCGAATCGACGATGCACCCGGAGGGGCGTCTTGACGATTCGTCGTGCGGTGACACTCTCGATCGGAGACGAACTGCTCGCCGGTGAGACGCTCGATACCCATGGTCGAACCATCGCTTCCGCACTGACCGCCCGCGGATGCCGGGTGATCGAACATCGAGTTCTGGGTGACGACGCTTCGGGCATCGCGTCGGCGATCGAGTCGGCGGCGTCGTCGGCGGACCTGGTGGTCATCACCGGTGGACTGGGGCCGACGCTCGACGATGTGTCGAGAGAGGCGCTCGCGGAAGCCATGAACGAGGCGCTGGTCGAGGATGGTGAGGCCCGAGCGCACCTGGACCGATGGTACGCCGGCCGAGGTCGCGTCATGCCCGCGGGAAACATACGGCAGGCGATGCGGCCGGTATCGGCACGTTGTCTCGAGAATCCCAACGGGACGGCGCCTGGTCTGCAGGCCCGGCTGGGCGAGGCGCTGATCGTGGTCCTTCCCGGTCCACCGAAGGAGATGCGCCCGATGCTCGACGGTGTGTTGCAGGCCGAACTTCCGGGAAGTCCGAGGCCGGCCATCGTGGTTCGGGCCTTTGGGATCGGCGAGTCCGACGCGGCGGAGCGGATCGAACCGCTGATGCGGCGGGATACCCGGTTTCCGGTCGCCACCACCGTCTCCCGATCACTTCTCTCAGCCCGAATTCGGGGCGATCAGGGAGATGATCTCGATGCGATCGAGTCACTCGCCGCCCAGGTCGAGAAGGCCTGGCATCCTTTCGTCTTCGGCCGCGACGAGGTCACCCTGCCCATGGCTCTGGGGACCGAACTCGCTCGGGCGGGCCGGACCATCACGACTGCGGAAAGCTGTACGGGTGGACTGGTGGGCGCGATGCTGACCGAAGTCCCCGGGTCGAGCGGTTGGTATCCGGGTGGATGGGTCACTTACGAGAACGCTCGCAAGATCGAGGATCTCGGTGTCGGGGCCGAGTTGATCGAACGGGACGGCGCCGTGAGCCGGTCGGTGGTTTCGGCGATGGCCGAAGGGGCGCGGCGCGCGGCTGGAGCGGACTTCGGCGTGTCCATCTCCGGAGTCGCGGGGCCGGACGGCGGTTCGAAGGACAAGCCGGTGGGGACGGTCTGGATCGCGGTCGCCGATGATGCGGGTGTGGACGCGCGGTGTTTCCATTTCTCCGGCGATCGGTCGGTGGTGCGTGACCGAGCCGCGAAGTCCGCGGTGCAGCTGGCTCGTTTTCGACTTCGGGGAGATGGCGCCGAACTGCTCTGGCAGCGGGACGTTCGATCATGACGGCGGCCCCCGGGGCTTCGTGGCGTCCCTTCGCCGTGGGAGTCGGCGCCAATCTTGGAGACCGTCGTGGCCAGATCGGCCGGGCCCGTGAACTGGTCTCAGAGACGCCGGGGGTCCGCGAGGTGCGGATGGGGCCGATCATCGAATCGGTGCCGGTACTTCCCGACGGAGTCGATTCCAGTCACCCGGACTATCTCAACACCGTCTTTGCAGGGGAGACGACTCGAACGCCTCGGGAATTGCTTTCGCGTCTCCTCGCCATCGAGGCCGGATTCGGGCGACGCCGTGGATCAGGTTGCGAGCCGAGAACCCTCGATCTCGATCTGCTGCTGGTGGGCGACCTGAAGGTTGTGGAGCCGGGGCTCGAGCTTCCGCATCCTCGGATGTGGTCGAGGGACTTCGTGGTCGAGCCGCTTCTGGCATTGATGCCGGAACTTCGACGGGAGGCCTCCAGCCACGCTGGATCATCGATTTCTCGCTCGGAAGCCTGAGACCCCTTCGCTTCCACCCCTGATCGGCTTTTCGGTCCTGGTCCTGAGACAGGCGGAACCCTCAAGTCCCTTGGGCGGTAGGATTCTTCTCTTGCCGAGGCACGTGCCCGGCTGAAATCCTTGACCCATCCGGTCCGGACGCCGACAAGGCGTCGCCATTCCAGACGCCATCAGCGTCGATTCCCCGGAGTTCGTTCTCATGCGACAGTTGACCGCCGCACTCGCCGCTGGTGTCTTTCTGACCGGCCTCGCCACCGCCACCGTCCAGGATGCACCGCCTCCCGCGGCCATACCTTAGGCCGGTGCGTGCTCCCGATGTCCAGCCGGATGTC